>CAZWPK010000001.1:0-504786 GCA_964635905.1 uncultured Pseudomonadales bacterium | reverse complement strand
CGCTGGCAGCTTTAGCGAAAAGTCTATCTCGAATCCTTTCGCTTGAGTCTTTTTCATAGATGGAACAAAGTTTGTCGACAATTTGATCTTTAGACCATATTTCATCGTAAAATAGGACATTAAACTTCGATAAAAACTCGAATGCTTGTGTTTCAATATTTGAACTATTTACTGGAAAACAAGATTGTAGAGATTCAAAAACTGCTTTTTCCTTCTTGTACCTGCTATCTCCATCTATCTGTTTTTTAAACTCTACAAATGGTTCTCTTCTGGCTAACAAAGTGAGTTCCCTTAGTTCTTTTGCTGAGCCTTGGGTTACCAACCACAACTCGCACAAGCTATCATTTAGGTATTCACTAACAAAGTCCTGATAAAGATCTTGTCTATCGTCAGGTAAAAAACGCTTACACTGAGAATATGACTTTTTATTCTGACTCGTTTCAGTGTAGATATCATCAACATGAGCATTTCTCTTCCCTCGTTTTATTTTTACAAAACCATCACCACCAACTTGATTCGTTACTACCATTTCAACTATTTTTTGAATGAAAAAGTTAACCTCATAAGTACCACCCAAAGCATTATCCCTTCCACCATGGAATTGATTAACCAGACTCTTTTGCTTTTTCGTTGTTACCTTTTTCATATAAGTATTTATTTATTTGCGCCTATGCCATTAAGAAATGCCAATACATCTTCCTTTTTATATTTTCTGTCACCTCGTGTACCAAACCTCACAGCCTTGAGGATGCCTTTCTTATCCCACTGCCTAAGGGTATTGGGATGAACCTTCAGGAGTTCACAGGTTTCCTTCATCGTCAGTAGTTCTGGTAATTGCGTATCTTTTTTCATTGTCTAATAACCTACCATTTGATACTATTACCATACTAGAAATACCTTAAATTTACAATGGAAGACAAATACATCCTTTCTACCAAAAACTACGAAGACTGGCGAAACTATTTGCTGGTGAATAGCTTCTTTTTTGATGTTTTAATGAAAAAGTTGCGACATGATCTTGGTCTTCCAGAGAACGGCATAAAAGATCTAGAGGAAATGATACGTTGGGATGGAGAAAGGAAATATAAAGTCAGACGCAAAATCACCCCCACTTCAAAACGCAAAAAATCAGGAGTGCAAACCGTCAAAGAAATATTTACGATTGAGGATGAGGTAACGCGAAAAGCATACCCACAAATCTGGGAGGCTATAGAAAAGTTTGCCGATTACGATTTTAGCTTTTCACTACTCCACGCTTATGTATTGGGCAATACTGGAATGTCATTTAGTGGAAGCTCAAGGGTCTTAATGGTCTCCTCTCCAGATGATCCTATCCGCGAGACTGGTATATACATTAAGTATTCACCTGAGCTAAGTGAAAAAGACATAATCGCTTTAACCAAACAAGCACGAGAGTCGTACGAATCGTTGTTTAAATATCGACATACATCCAAGAGGACACATGATGAAAATGGTAAAGAATATATCAAACGACCGGAACTAAAGGTTCGCCAAAGAAAAGTAGCTCAGCCAACAAAAGAGCATCTGAGTATTTATGAGGCAGTAGAAAATCACCTTAAAGCGGATTATTCGCACAGATCTGATTCAATAAAAATGCACGATGTATTTGAGTTGGTCTCTACCAGGCTAAAGAAGAATATAAATTCAGTTCAGCGGACTTATCATGCCATTTTGAGAAACTACAATTTGCCTTCAAGTGTCGATACCCGCAATATTTTCTAGCTAACGAGGTGTTAGCCAGAAAAGTTATCTGATTTTTTATTCTCCCTTTGTTTGGAAAAATATAGGTATGCAAAAAATACCTATGCAAACGATTGAAGTTCCTATCAACGAACTAATTGGTGCGGAGTATAACGCCCGAACTCATAATGAAGCCCAAGCTGAACAACTAAAACAAAGTATCCAACGCTTTGGTCTAGTAGATCCAATAATCGTAAACTCTGCATCGGATCGCAAAAACATTATCATCGGTGGACATTTCCGTTGGGAAGTAGCCAAACAATTAGGGTTTGAGACTGTCCCTGTAGTCTATGTAGATATTCCAGATTTAGAAAAAGAGAAGGAACTCAATCTTCGGTTAAACAAAAACACCGGAGAATTCGATTGGAACCTCCTCGCAAAGTTTGATGAATCACTACTCTCCGAGATTGGTTTTTCCAGTGATGAATTGGACTCCATTTTTAATATCGATATCGAACCTGAGAAGTTTGATCTAAAAAAAGAACTCCAGAAACTCAATATCCAAAGCATTAATACCAAAAAAGGTGATATTTACGCCTTGGGTGACAGTCGTTTAATGTGTGGCGACTCCACAATCGAAGAAAACATGTTAACTCTCATGAACGGCGAAAAAGCGGATATGTGTTTTACAGATCCACCATATATCCTCGATTATTTACATGGCAAGAAAAAACATGGCAATGCTGTGACAGGCTTTGGAGCCAAGCGTGACCGCAGATACTTGGAAACTGATGTTCTTCCTCCAGATTTCACCGAAAAGTGGATGAGTAATATCGCCAAGATCCAAAACGAGAGTTTCAGCATCATTGTCTATGAGAACTGGAAAAATCTTCGCACTATTTGGGGTGAGATGGAGAATTATTGGAAGGTAAAAAACATGATCGTCTGGCATTTGCCCAATCGACATCAGGGGTTCTCGGCTAAGTACAAGTTTTTCAGTAAACACGACATTGCCATGGTTGGGGCAACTCCAGACAAAGATATTGAGTTCAACATGGATACCGAAACAGACGGTTTACACGAAGAATATGAAACTGCTTTGTTTGCCATCCAAGGTAAACCGCAATGGGAAGGCTATCAAAAAGGTAAGAAGAACCAACCTACCGATTTTATCGAGTATATCGCCTCGGACGAAAAACACTCAGGGCAAGGCATTATTTTCGGGACAAAACCAATAGAAATCCTAATTCCATACATCAAAGTGCTGACCAAACGTGGTGACTTAATTGTTGAGCCTTTTTCTGGGAGTGGAAGTACGCTTATCGCCTCGACAAAAATGAAGCGACGTTGCTATGGCATGGAAAAGTCTCCCGTCTATGCCGAAGTTATTATTAAACGTTGGGAAAAATTAACAGGTCAGAAAGCCAAGAAAATATATGGATAAAACAATTGAAAAACGCCAGTCTAAAAACAAAGAACAACTTTTGGAGATATTAAAGAAAACTCCAATCGTTCAGATTGCTTGCGAAAAAGCTGGAATTGGTAGAGCTACCTATTACCGATGGCGTAAGGATGACCCTGAATTTGCCAAAATTAGTGACCAGGCATTGCTAGACGGCAATCTGCTTGTGAATGATATGGCCGAAAGCCAAATGATGAGCGCTATAAAAGACAAGAATATGACAGCCATAATTTTTTGGCTTAAGCACCATCATCCAGCCTATGCCACCAAAATAGAAATCACTGCCACAAATAAAAACCAGGATATCGAACTTAGCGATGAACAAAAAGCATTATTAAACAAAGCATTAGAAATGGTGGCATTGATGCCTCCAGAAAACGAAAACCATGAATGACCATCAAGAAATCATTAAATTAATTCAGATCGACTCTAATTTTAGAAGAGCATTAACTCGGGAAAGTTTCTCTTGGTTTTTCATCACTTATTTTACTCACTACATAACCTGTCCAACCGCTCCATTTCAAAAAGAAATATTTAATCTGCTGCAAAATGACGGATTATTAAAAGTAGCGATAACGGCTTTTCGAGGTTCGGCAAAATCGACCATTGCCAGTCTTGCCTACCCAATCTGGGCAATGGTGGGTAGACCTGCCAAGAAATATACCTTAGTTGTTAGCCAAACTCAGGATCTATCCAAGCAAATATTAACTAACATTAAACAAGAATTGTCATCAAATGAATTATTAATCCGAGACTTTGGACCATTTAATGAAGTTGCCGATGAGTGGAGGTCTAACTCATTTGTAATTCCCCAATTTAACGCTCGCATTTCGGCCATCTCTCAAAGTGAGAGTATCCGAGGGTTACGCCACTACCAGTATCGGCCAGACCTTATCGTGATTGATGACGTTGAAGATTTGGAATCAGTTAAAACTAGAGAGGGTCGGGACAAAGTGTGGAATTGGTTTACGGGAGAGGTTATGCCTATCGGCGATCTTAATACTAAGATTGTTATTATCGGAAACCTCTTGCATGAAGACTCTCTAATGATGCGACTAAAGGAAAATATTAATAACGGAAAAATGGATGGAGTCTACAAAGAATACCCCTTACTCGATAAAAATGACAATATCGCTTGGCTTGGCAAATATCCCTCGATGATGCATATCGAAACAAAAAGACGACAGGTTGCAGATGAATCAGCTTGGTATCGTGAGTATTTACTCAAGTTTATTTCTGACGATAAGAGAATCGTGCAAAGGAGCTGGCCACAGTTTTATGATAAGTTGCCAGACCTACGATATTATCGAATTTTAGGAATCGGAATTGACTTGGCTATTTCCGAAAAAAGCAGTGCAGATTTTACCTCCCTCGTTCCCTTTATTGTTATTGGATACGGGGACGACTTAAAAATATACGTCCTGCCGTATATCGTAAATAAACGGATGAACTTTCCCGATACGATTTTAGAAATTAAAAGAGTTAGTGCCGTTTTAGAACAAGACTACAAACGAGTACCTACGGTTTTAGTTGAAAATGTAAGCTACCAAATGGCAGTCGTTCAACAATTAACTATTGAAAAAATATTAGCAGAACCAGTTGCGATATCCGGCATGAATAAACAGACAAGGTTAGAAATGGCAACGCCATATATCAGACAAGGTAAAGTTCTGTTCCCACAAAAAGGTGCAGAGTCTCTCATTAGTCAAATCGTAAATTTTGGCATCGAAAAGCATGACGATCTGGTTGATGCATTTACCATAATCGTTTTAAAAGTCTTGCAGTCTGACAGACCAACCTATAAATCAAATGGCCCTACCGAGCCACCAAGGGATCGTTGGGGAATAGATCCATTCACTGGAGAGTACCGAAACTTAGACGCACCCATCACCGCAGGGATGTGGGGTAAAAGATTTTAATTATTTGAAGAACTCGTCAGCCGAGACTTTCAAGGCTTTAGCGAGTTTGTGGATATTATCCACCGACACGTTTTGCTCAGCTCTTTCGATAGAACCGATATAAGTTCTATGGAGGTTGGCTCTAAAGCCTAATTCCTCCTGAGACAGCCCAGCCTTCTTTCTTAAGGCTCTTAGCCTCTTGCCAAACTGCTTTCTGGTAGGAGTTATTGACATAGTACATAAAGCGTAACTAAATGATGTCAATAGCTCTACAGACGATAACTAGCATTTCATGGCTAAAAGCGGTATTATTCAGTTAAAGAAAGGAGGTGAGAAAATAATGAAAAAATTACTAAAATGGGGCGGAATTGCCCTACTCATCATCATTGTTCTGGGAATGATTGGCAGTAAAGGTGGCGAAAGCAAGAAAGTTGGGTCTAACGACTCCACTACTACCCAAACCGCGACCAATACTAACAATCAGCCTACCCAGCAGATGTATAAAGTCGGCGATAAAGTCCAAATGGGTGATGTCATCCTAACCGTTAATAAAGTAGAGACATCCCAAGGTGGTCAATACACCAAGCCATCATCTGGAAACCAATGGATAGAGCTGAATCTGACGGTTGAAAACACTGGATCAAACCAAGAGTACATTACTACCCTAGGCCAGATGTTTGTGACTGATAAAGATAATAATCAATATCAGACTACGGTAACCAGCAAGAGAATGGAAAATCCAGGGTCTCTGGGATTAGACGGCGCACTGATAGCCAAAGCCAAGAAAACTGATTGGGTCGGATTTGAAGTACCCAAAACAGCTACAGGCTTAAAGTTCCAGTACAACGCCAGTTTCTGGAGCAACAAAAGCATCGTAGTCGACCTGGGTAGATAATGACTACGGCTAAATACAAAGGATGCCTGAACTAAACCGCAGGCATCTTTTGTTGGGAAAAAGAATGGCTGGACTTTTTTAGAGATTGAGGTACTGTTGCTATGTATCGCCTTTATACTCTAGGCAAATTAAAGTAAAATACAAACATGCAACTTAAAGATAAAATTATTATTGTCACAGGTGCTAGTCAAGGACTTGGTAGGGAAATTTCTTGCCAGATTGCTAGAGTTGGTGCAACTGTCGCCCTTGTTGCTCGTCAAGAAAATCTACTTCAAAAAGTAAAAGAACAAATAGTCAACGATGGTGGAAAAGCAGAGTGTTTTACTTGTGATGTTTCTGATGCTACCCAGGTAAAAGAAACCGTTAACAAGATCGTAGAAAAGTTTGGCAAAGTTGATGTTTTAGTCAACAATGCTGGTGTTTGGATTTCAAACAAAATAGCTACCAACGATTTCTCAAGAATTAAACAGGCTTTTGAGACTAACTCTTTAGGCCCAATATATTTTGCTGAATCGCTTATACCTCAATTTGAGAAGCAACAATCTGGTCATTTCGTGTTTATAAATTCTATTGCTGGACTACCTTATCCTGAAAATGAGAATTGGTCTGTGTATACAGCCACTAAATGGGCTCTCACAGGTTATACAAAATCCTTAGCTTCTAGATATAACAATAACTCAGATATTAAAGTCACCTCGATTCATCCCGGTCCGATTACCACCAATATAGATAAAAATGCGGGGGATGATTTTGGTGACGATCACAGCGCGGAAATGAATCCAGCTGAAGTCGCTCATTATATTGTCGAAGCTATTGCCGCTCCTAGGAAAATCCAAATAGACACCATTGAATTAAAGATGACTAATTGGAACATATGAAAATCACTCAAAAACAATCAATTCGCCAAGACTGGGATCAGACGAAAAGCTGGAACTACAAGCTTAAACACTTGAATGGTTATCAGTCAGTTGTTTATGCCGAAATTACAAATGACCACGGTGAAGTCCATACAAATGATCTAGAAAGAATTTATTATATTGTGGATGGAGTAGGAGAATTTGTTATTGGGAAAGATGTCACCAAGGTTGCCAAAGGCGATGTTTTTACAATTCCACCCCATACTGTCTATAACTACCACTCGTTACCAAATCAGACTCTCAAAGTCCTATTACTAATGGAACTTTGGGATAACTAATCATAAAAATAATATGTCGCAAGTTAAAATAGTTGTGTTCGTACCAAAGTCTCACACAGACATCGTTCGTAAAGCGATGGGTGGTGCTGGTGCGGGAAAGATCGGGAATTACAGTCACTGCAGTTATTCAATAGATGATATTGGATGATTTCTTCCTCTTGAAGGTGCTAATCCAACCATTGGTGAGGTTGGCAAACCTGAAGAGGTGCAAGAAGAACGTGTCGAGTGCGTCTGTGACAGAGATAAAGCAAAAGACGTAATTTCTGCAATGCGCAAAGTTCATCCCTATGAAGAAGTCGCTTTTGATATATACCCATTACTATCGGAGGATGAACTATGAATAAACAAGCTCTTGTAAATTTTCTACTCGATTCAAACAACGCTGGTTATGCTGGTGGTGAAGAAAAGAAATGGATAAAAGAATCAGATGGATCAACAACAATTCCTTATACTAAAGGTGAATGGAAATCTCACGATAATTTCTTCGGTGGCGAACCATATGGCGGTAGACTTGTCGCTTTTTATCAGGACAAGCCGGTTTGGATGATGGTTTATTATGGCTGGGTCGCAGAGGGAGTAGCTACAGATCCGGTTTACGCAATTCTTAGGGGTGCTCTAAAGCAGATGCCTGAAGATGCGCCTTTCCGTGGACCTAAAGAATTTGTCGATGGTGAATTTACTTATCACAACAGTTGGACTGGTGATGTTGAGCGATATTCTGGAGAGGAACAAATAACTCAAGGCGACAAAATAATCTACAAAGCAAACTATATGGGTGGTTTAGTTGACA
This sequence comes from uncultured Pseudomonadales bacterium, assembly GCA_964635905.1. GTDB lineage: Bacteria > Patescibacteriota > Microgenomatia > UBA1400 > UBA12028 > JACOVC01. The sequence goes on along the minus strand of CAZWPK010000001.1, from coordinate 496,845 downwards.
AAAGAGCTGGAGTTTAAAACAGTTAGCTCAATATATAGTCTGACTTTAGTTCATAACTAAGATAAGGACTTGAGTCATTTTTCAAAATACAAATATCTATTTCTGGCCAGCGATTTGATAATTTTTGAATCTCACCAATCGACTTCCAACTAATTTGTTTGTGTAATTTCATTCTCTCTTTTTGTTTTTGATTGATTTCCACTGTATAAATTGTGAATGCATCATCAAATAATGTTTCTCCTAATGAAGTTTTGACAGTCTTCAAGTGTAACGACCGAAACTTAAAATCTTTTTTGTTAAGAGTGATACCAGTGTTGGACTCAAAGGTACGAATTAAAGCAATATCGATCGATTCTCCAAATCTTGGTTTACCGCTTGGTAGATTATAAAAATTGGTTGTTTCAGTGGGATGTTCTTTTATTAAGTACTTATCTCCAAAGTTACATAAAAATCCGACAAAAAACGTTTTATATCCAGTATCCTCGATGGTTAGTAAGTCGTAATCTGTGATGACTTTAATTCCCTCAAGAGTTATTAGATATTTATCAGCCTCTTTCTTCATCAGACCTTTATTAATTAACTGTTTAAGGTGAAATACGACATTGTCGTCAAAATCGTAGCCGACTGTGAGACTGGAGTATCTTTGCCCATTCTGTGTAAGCAATCGTTTCAGTAGTATTTTTTGTGTTTCGTGCATATAAAAGCTACCGTAATTATAGTTGATTCTTGGTGTAGTTAACTACCCTAGAGAATACTAGACTTAACTGGTAACCTTCCTGTAAATACTGAAAGGAGGTGAATTTAATATGTTCAATAAACTATTTGCAGTTTGCTTATTAGTAGCTGATTTCGAGCGTTCCCTAACTTTTTACAGGGATGTCGTTGGTTTGGAAGTAAACTCTACCGATGGTGAATTCGCTGATTTCAAATTAGAAGGGACTTCTTTAGCTATATTCAGTAGAAAAACAGCAATTGCAATGTTTCCAGCAAAGAATATGGGAAAGGCAGGTGGTGCGGTATATGGATTTCAAGTCTCTGATGTAGACAAAACATGTGAAGCGTTAAAGGCCAAGAATGTTGAAGTCTTTGAAGGTCCCAAAACAACTGAATGGGGGCAAACTGTGGCATACTTTAAGGACCCAGATGGTAATATATGGGAGATCTCAAAGTCATGAAACTAAGCTATAAAGTTGTCAAAGAATTGTCGCCACTAGCACCATTTAATTTTGATGCTACTTTTCATAAACCAGATCACTTTACATCTGGCGATAATCTATGGGAAGTTGGAACACGCTGGCAAACTTGGACATGGAAAGAAAAGTGTTTAGGTATTCGATTTAAAAATACTGGATCTACACTAAATCCAAGTATTGAAATAGGTATTTATTCAGAGGAAAAACTTGATAAAGAATTTGTTGATAGTTTGATCGATGAAATCAGATACAGATACAACCTAGAATTAGATTTGGCATCGTTTTATAAAGAATTTGGAAATGACAAAGTCCTTGGGCCTATCATAAAAAAGTGGCAAGGAATGAAACCAGGTCACCCGAGCTCTTTATATGAATATCTACTCATTGGAATTGTCCTACAAAATGCAACTGTCAGAAGAAGTGTACAAATGTTCAAGGCTCTCCTTGAAAATTATGGAACTGAACTAGAATTTGATGGTAAAAAACTTTGGTGTTTCTTCAAGCCTGGTAGATTGCAAAATATAACCGAGGACGAATTGAGAGCATTAAAACTTGGGTATAGAGCCAAATCTATAAAGAAAATCGATGAGTATTTTACTCAAGGTTTAATGGATGAAATGGAGCTAAGAAAAAAGGACAGGGAAACTCAGATGAACGAATTGCTAAAACTTTATGGTGTTGGGCCAGCAACAGTCTGGTATTTGCTTTTTGATGTATTTCACCATTGGGATTTCTTTAATCACGTTTCCCCTTGGGAACAAAAAATCTACTCCAAAGTATTTTTCGATGTTGACCCAGAAAACCCTGTGCCAGTAGACAAAATTCTTAAACACTTTGAAAGATTTGGAGAATATAAACAACTTGCTGTGCACTATATCTGGGAAGATTTGTGGTGGAAAAGACAAAACGAAAATATCCCTTGGCTGGAAAAACAAATCAGGATATAGTAACTATTTTGATAACTTCACTAAATATTCTGCGAAAATAGGGGCAGCGGTCAAATTAGCTTTTAAGTTGGGATGAGAATCCCAGGGTAAAAGTCTTTGATAATCTTTCTTCAACATTCCCTGCTCATCGGCAAGTAGATCGTAAAAATCAAAAATATGTATATTTTTAGTTCCTTTTATAAACTCCTCCGAATTTAGCCATTTGACTAACTCTTTGGCTCGGTCAGCATTGTCAATATTCGTTGTTTCTATTCTAGCTGGAGGTGGTGTTAATAGAATAAATTGTTTTTCTGGATATTTTTTAAGATTATCCCTAATAACCAGATAATATTTCTTGTCATCTTCGAGTTGTTGATCTGAGGTAATTCGTGTTGTTGGGTAGCAATTTTTGAAAGCGATTACGTCATAACTCAGTATGGCTTTTAGAGTTGGATCATTGGGACCTCTGGAAAAAATCTCGGCATATTCTTTTGGACTATTGTTGCTCAGAACAATATTGTAATCTTTACCTGTAATTTGACCTTCGGCGTTGGACAACCCTTTTAAATGAGTAAATTTAGCTAGTAACGAAGTAAAAACTGGAAAAAGATTGTAATTGTGATCCCAAAACTGGATATTTGGATCTAGCTTTTTAATTTCTGCTCTTAAATTGCCTTCTTTAATTAAATTTCCACCAGTAGAGTGGTGTATAAACAATATTCTTTTTCCTGAACTCTCCGATGCACGTACTTGGTTAAAGTTGGTCATAAACAAAAGCAAGGCAATTAATACCTTAACTATAATCATAGCTTAAATTGTATTGGAAATTCTAGGATAGAACAACAAAAAGCAGTAATTTATTCTCCGACTAGACTTCCTCGAGACCCAGCGGTACCTTGTACCCTGAAATGGGAACATACAATCAAAATCAGCCGATAGAACCACCAAAAATAGAATATTGTCTCTATGCCCGTAAGTCATCCGAATCTGATGAACGGCAAGCAATGTCGATTGATTCACAGATTGACGAAATGCTTACATTGGCGAAGCGTGACAATCTCAAGATAAAAGAAGTTAAAAAGGAAAGTCATTCAGCAAAAATGTCTGGGTCTCGGCCAGTATTTACTCAACTTCTTCAAGAAATACGTCAAAAGAAATTTAATGGAATCTTAACTTGGGCTCCCGATCGTTTGAGTCGCAATGCCGGTGACTTAGGATCAGTAGTTGATCTCATGGATCAAGGTAAGTTGATAAAGATACAAACTTACTCTCAAAGTTTTACAAATAGCCCAAACGAGAAGTTCCTACTCATGATTCTTTGCTCGCAGGCAAAGCTAGAGAACGATAACAAAGGACTTAATGTCCAGCGAGGTTTACGGACGAAATGCTCAATGGGATGGAGGCCAAGCATCGCTCCTGTAGGATATTTAAATCAAGCGGGTGATGGTCATAAGGATGAACTAATCATCCTAGACCCCGATCGAGCTTCATTTGTCACTCAAATGTTTGAAAGAGTGGCAAATCAAGGTCATAGCGGTAGAGCCATAAAACACTGCCTAGATCGAATCGGCTTCAAAACTAGAAACGACAAACCAATGCCGTTAAGTAAGGTGTATTCCACGCTCAATAACCCCTTCTACTTTGGAGAGTTTGAATTCCCAGTCGGAAGTGGTACTTGGTATCAGGGGAAACATACCCCACTCATTACCAAGGATCTCTTCGATAAAGTCCAGTCAATTTTACAAACAGTTCCCAAAGGCTACAAAAACAAAATATTCCCATTCAAAAGCATCTTCCGTTGTGGTGGGTGTGGAGGAGGTGTCACAGCCGAAGAAAAAATTAGGAAACTAAAACATGGTGGATATACCAAACACACTTACTATCACTGTGGTAGATCATTAAATTATGAATGCGATGAACCATACATTACCGAAACAGATCTGGTTAAACAACTAATCGCCAACATTGACAAAATCAAATTTAACAACGCCGGAGTATCTCGAAAAATCCAAGAAGATATCGAGAGATATCACCGACTAAAGTCACAAGTTTTACATCAGGAATATATTGATGGCCATTTGGGTGAATTTGAAAGAATCCCCAAAACCTCTGCTGACAAGAACGAGATGACCAAAAACTATCTACTTCACATCCTTCAGATTGGTACGGCCGAAGAGAGACAAGAAGCACTCACTTTCATCAAAACGAAGTTTATTCTGACAAATAAAACGATAGTTATTCAGAAATAGCGACATCTACAGGGGTAGGTGTTCTTCTCGTGGTTTTAAAAGGGAGTGTCCCATTGGGGTAAATTCACCTATTACAGGATCTAAAACTCGATTTCGAACAATTCGGTCAAAAATTAGCAAGCCTTATCGGGCTTTTTTGCGCAGGCGAACGGGTCGCGCTGAACCTTACGATATTTGTGACCCCACCGAGATTCGAACTCGGGTTGCCTGGATGAAAACCAGGTGTCCTAGGCCTCTAGACGATGGGGCCAACCTAGAAATTCTCTCACACTATACATAGTATGTCTGTGAGCCCGGTGAGGATCGAACTCACGACACAGAGCTTAAAAGGCTCCTGCTCTACCACTGAGCTACGGGCCCGCATCTTTACTTTTAGTCGAGTTGACGCGGATAACCAAAAAGAAAAACAACCCCTGATCAGGGTTGTTGTGTAGTATAACATGAGAAATTCGCTTGCTTCAATGTCTTGCTCCCCTTGAGTGGTGGGGTATAATAGTGATGTTTCGTACGTGCTATTTGTAATTGCCAATAGAATTACTAGACTATGTCTAACCTTCACATCTCGATCTCAGCGGAAACATTGGCCCAAGTCGGTCCACTTTCCATTTCCAACTCGATGCTAACGAGTTGGATTGTATCGCTGTTTATCATTGCTCTTGCCTTGATAGCACATTCTTCAGCCAACTCCAAGAAGAAATCACGATTATATACGCTCTTTGAGATGCTTGTTGATGGGGTCTACAACTTTGCGGCAGAGATGACTGGTAGTCGAGCAAAAGCAACAATGTTCCTTCCTTTAGTACTGACCTTTTTCCTCTGGATTGCACTCAACAATTGGGCGGGATTACTCCCAGGAGTAGGTCCTATTGGCATTAAAGAAGGTAAAGAATCTGAAGAGCAAGCTGTAATCGCTCCATCCACCTATGTTGCGGTTGCAGGTACTTCAGATACGCATGAGGACGATGCCGTCACTTCCCAAGAGATAGCTCAAGAAAGTTCAGAAGAACATCCAGAGTCCTCTGAGGGTAGTGAGTCAGAACATGCCACAGCAAAGGTCATCCCTGTGTTTCGCGCGGGAACCGCAGACTTAAACACCACCATTGCTCTGGCGGCCATTTCCGTAGCGTCCACGCAATATTTTGGCTTGAAGGTCTTGGGAGGACACTACTTGAAAAAATACTTCGACTTTAGTAGTCCCATCAAAGCATTTGTGGGGATTTTGGAACTCATTCTCGAACTAGCAAAGATCATGTCCTTTTCATTCCGTTTGTTTGGAAACATCTTTGCGGGGGAGGTTCTCCTGGCGGTGATGATGTTCCTTGTTCCTATTATCGTTCCTATGCCATTTTATGGATTGGAATTGTTTGTAGGAATGATTCAAGGTGTCGTATTCGCGATGCTCTCTCTTGTCTTTTTCAACTTGGCTACGATTGGTCATGGAGAAGAAGAACATTAGACATGTACTATAGTTGATCTGCCCATCTAACAGTAGGGCATGAAAGGAATTATGAGTCCAGAAGCTGCACAGCAAATTGCTATTGCAATCACCATCGGAGTGGGTGCTATTGGTCCTGCTATCGCTATCGGAATGGTTGCCTCATCAGGGCTGTCCGCGATTGGGCGTAACCCAGAAGCTGCAAGTAAAATTCAGACGAACATGATCTTGGGTATGGCATTCGCGGAAGCAATTGCTATCTACGCCTTGGTCGTCGCCTTAATCTTAAAATTCGTTTAAGAGGAGGACTTTTTACTCACTCCAGAACGGAGGGAGAATAAAAGAATAGAGACTATGGATATAAACGTACTACAAATCATTTCACAGATCATCAACTTTGGTGTTGTCTTTGGAGCTTTAACATTCCTACTCTATAAACCCATGCTCAAGGCAATCGATGAGCGTCGAAAGAAAACCGAAGACGCAGAGCGATTTGCTGCGGATGCCATGAAAGAAAAAGACGAACTCGAAGGCATGAAGAAGAAAACTAAAACGCAAGCTGAAAAGGATGCTGCCAAAATTGTGGAATCTACTCGAGAGGAAGTAAAATCCCTCAAGACAAAACTCACTAAAGAAGCCAAAGAAGAAGTCGCAGCATACCGCGCAAAAGAGATTCAAAAAGTTGAGAATGAAGTGAAATCCTCACTCACCAAGATGGAAGACAGAGTAACCAAGATTTCTTTGGCTGTGGCCTCTAAAGTCATTGGAAACGAAATTAAGGATACTAAGTCACACAAGGCTGTCATTGCGCAATCCATCAAGGAATTAGACAAAGCATTAGGATCACTATAAATTCTATGACTATCAAAGTTGAATCGGCGATCGAATTAGACGCTGCAACACGCAAAGACGTGGAAGCGGTCCTTGCCAAACATAAACTAGCAGGTGACATCGAGTATGCGGTAGATTCCCTTATCTTAGGCGGACTTCGTGTCTACCTAGGGAGTAAGCGTATTGATGTTTCTCTGAAAGGACGATTGTCGACAATTGAACAGTCCGTAGCTTAATTGGTTTCGTATGATCTCAAAAAGGGAAGCATCTCAAGCATATACGATTGCAGAACTGACACAAGGTTTAATAGCCCTTCAGCAATTCGATCACGTTAATCAGACTTTTGTATTAGACGAAGGTAATGTTATCAATTTTACGATCTCGATGCTTGATGTACTTAATAGACAACTCGGGGAGGGGCAACTAGTATTCGACGAAAACGAAGTACTCGATGTGATGCTACTCACTCAGAAGCTGCTATCAGCAAAACTAGATCCAAAATCACCGGAATTTAAGACGGCGCTTAACGCAGGAGTTAAGGAAATACTCTCTAAAAATGATAAAAGACTATGACATCACTCATCGACAAACTACACACCATTTCATTTTCTACTCGTGCTGAAAGCGTCGGTACGATTACTGCCTTAGGGGATGGAATTGTCCAAGTGACTGGGATTGATGATGTCATGATGGGAGAAGTTGTTGAATTTGAAAATGGAAAACAGGGGCTCACCTTAAACCTCGGACAAAAAACCGTTGGGATCATCGTTCTCTCCGACATGGAAGGTCTTGCTGCCGGACAAGATGTAAAAACAACTGGGCGTATCTTATCCGTAGGAGTCTCTGACCAAATCATTGGTCGTGTTGTCGATGGATTAGGGTTTGCCATTGATGGAAAACCCGACTTTGCCATCGATTCCTATCAACCTCTTGAAAAGATTGCTCCAGGTGTGATTGATCGAAAATCCGTGACAGTGCCTCTTCAGACTGGGATTAAAGCAATTGATGCCATGATTCCAATCGGTCGGGGACAGCGCGAGCTCATCATCGGAGATCGTGGAACTGGCAAGTCGGCGGTTGCATTGACCACGATCATGAACCAAAAGGGGAATGGGGTTATTTGTGTCTACGTTGCCATCGGCCAAAAGAATGCCTTCCTTGCCCAAACCACATCGTATTTGGAAAGTATGGGAGCGATGGACTATACCATTATCGTCTCTGCCAGTGCATCAGATTCGGCAGCCACCCAATTCTTGGCACCATACACTGGAACTTCTATTGCAGAATTCTTCATGAATAAAGGAAAAGACGTGTTGATCGTTTACGATGACCTTTCCAAGCAAGCAGTTGCCTATCGTGAAGTTTCTTTATTACTTCGTCGTCCCTCAGGTCGTGAAGCTTACCCCGGAGATGTTTTCTATCTGCACTCTCGTTTACTCGAAAGATCCTGTCGATTAAATGAAGAAAACGGTGGAGGGTCAATTACCGCACTGCCAATTATTGAAACCCAAGCCAACGATATCTCTGCCTATATTCCAACCAACGTCATTTCCATTACCGATGGTCAGATCTTTTTGGAAACAGGATTATTCAATGCCGGTGTCAAGCCAGCCATTAACGTTGGAAACTCTGTGTCTCGTGTCGGTGGAAGTGCACAGATGAAGGCAATGAAACAAGTCGCTGGAACCATGAAATTAGACTTAGCCCAGTATCGCGATTTAGAAGCCTTTGCGCAATTCTCTTCAGATTTGGACGCAAAAACCAAAGCAACCATTGATCGAGGGCAGCGATTAACCGAACTCCTCAAACAAGGATGGGATCGCCCCTTAGATGTGGCCGAACAGATTGCTGTCATCTACGCTGGAACCCGAGGGTACTTAGATATGGTCAAGCGTGAAGATGTGGTCAAATGGGAACAAGCTTTTCTTGATTACATGCATGTAGAAGGAAAGACCTTTTATCAATTGGTTCATAAAGAAATGAAGTTAACGGAGGCACTCGAACAGGATCTAAAGGGCTTGATTGAGAAGTTCAATACAGTTCATTCTGATCTAGTGATGAGTGAATAATCTATGACAACGATTGACTTTGATAGAGCACATGCATTGATTGCAGAAGGGGTGCTTTCACAAGATCAAGTGAACGCATGCAATGCTTTTTTAAGTAGTTTACAGTTTGTGATAGTGGAAATAAGCAGAGCTGAAGAACAATATGCAAGGGGAAAAAAATATCCTCCGGGCTATGAGAAGAAGAAGCTTCCAGAAACGTTAGAGAAGGACATCGATGAAGCCATCAAAGACAAATTAGTTCCTGAATCTTTTTATCTGTATCTTCAAAGAGTATTGGAAACGGACAGACAGGTTCTTAACGAATTAATTGAAAGACACATCCCTAGAGAATAACAGCTCTGAAAGAATGCATTCATGGCTCAAGCACGACTCATCAAATCACGCATCAAGTCCGCAACCAACATCGCAAAGATTACCAAGGCGATGGAGATGGTGGCAGCCAGTAAGATGCGCCGTTCGCAAGAACAAGCGTTAGCGTCACGACCCTATACCCATAAGCTGTTAGAAATGCTCAAAACGATCGGCTCTCACACCGATTCTTCCTTTCATCCGTTACTCTCCAAAGCAAATCCAGCAGCAGCTGAACTGATTGTCATTGTTGCAACAGATCGGGGTCTGGCCGGAAGTTTAAATGCTAACCTATTTCGTGCTGTTGCAGCTGAAATTAAAACAATGCAGAATCCCAAAACCGTGACGGTAGGGAAACGTGCCAAAGAATTTGCCTTAAAAATTGGATTACCACTAGTGGCGGAGTTTACTGGGCTTCCGGATCGGATTTCACTCTCGGACGTGTTGCCAATCGCAGAAATCTTTGTGGAAGGTTTTATTAAGGGAGAATTTTCTTCCGTTCGTTCCATGCATATGCAGTTTGAATCCACGATCAAGCAGTCGCCAGAGATCAACCACTTACTCCCAATTGCCTCTCATGAAGTTCAAGATCAGGTGAATACCCAGGCACATCCTGAGGAAGCAAAAGAATATGTCTTTGAACCGAGTCCAAAAGAAATCTTGGATATTCTCCTTCCATACTATATTGAGAACGGTTTCTTTCAGATTATGCTCGAAGCAAAAGCGTCAGAGCATTCAGCACGAATGGTGGCAATGAAGAATGCCTCCGACAATGCAAAAGATATCGTTGCCAGTTTACGTCTCGAGTATAATAAGAGTAGACAAGCAGGAATCACTGCGGAATTATTGGATATTACAACAGCAAGTTTAACCGTAGGATAACTCAGACATGATAAAGGAAAAAAACGTCACTGTTACCGGAACCGATATTCACCGAGATTTACAATTGGTAACATTCTCTATTCAATCCGACATGGAAGGAACGTTTACTTTGTACGCAGAGATGCTAACACGGGGAATACCGGTACCGAAAGTCAACCAAGTGGAAGTTGACCTTCATCCCGGTAGCAACGAAGTTACGATGATTCTTGAAGGTATGAATGCACCGGAATACCAAACAGCTATGCTTTCTTGGGTCATCTATCGAGCTGAGTACGGATTAGGAACTGCGTATTTTGCATCTGGAACAATACATACTCGATCATAAAGGGAGAACTATGCCAAATATAGGGAAAATTATTCAAATCATTGGACCTGTTGTGGATGTGCAGTTTGCTCAAAACCTGCCTGCTATCTATAATGCCCTAACACTGACCCGCAAAGACAAGGGGGTCCTGACGTTTGAGGTGGAACAACAGCTCAATAGTACTGACGTGCGTACCATCGCACTAGGTCCTACAGAAGGACTTGTCCGTGGAATGGAAATCGAAGATACCGGGGCTCCAATTATGGTTCCGGTCGGAGATGAGACGCTAGGTCGTATCTTTAATGTGGTCGGAGACCCAATTGATAAAAAAGGCCCTGTTAAGGCTACGCATTTTGCTCCCATTCACAAACAAGCTCCTGCACTCACCGATCAAGAGACCTCCGCGCAAATGCTCGAGACTGGAATCAAGGTCATCGATTTAATTGCTCCCTTCGCTCGAGGAGGAAAAGTGGCAGCTTTCGGTGGAGCCGGTGTCGGAAAGACCGTTATTATCCAGGAATTGATTCGTAATATCGCCGAAGAGCATTCGGGGCACTCTGTCTTTGCTGGTGTCGGTGAGCGATCTCGTGAAGGGAATGACCTGTATCACGAAATGAAGGATTCCGGTGTCTTGGCAAGTACCATCATGTGCTTTGGTCAGATGAATGAACCGCCAGGTAACCGCTTACGTATCGCACTTACTGCATTGACCATGGCGGAGTACTATCGCGATGATCGTGGAGAAGATGTGTTGCTCTTTATCGACAACATTTTCCGATTCTCCCAAGCAGGATCAGAAGTATCTGCCCTGTTAGGGCGTATCCCTTCTGCGGTAGGATACCAGCCAAACTTGGCAACAGAAATGGCAGCGCTTCAGGAGCGCATCACTTCTACAAAGAAGGGCTCTATCACGTCATTTCAAGCGGTGTACGTGCCTGCCGATGACTATACTGATCCAGCACCAGCCACCACATTTGCGCACCTAGATTCCACAATTTCTTTGGACCGTGCCTTGGCAGAACAATCTATCTATCCCGCTGTTGACCCGTTAGTCTCGTCCTCAAAGATTCTGACCGCTGCCACGGTTGGAGAAGATCATTACAATGTGGCACGTGGAGTACAGAAAGTATTACAGCGCTACAAAGAACTCCAAGACATTATCGCCATTCTTGGTATTGACGAACTCTCTGACGCTGACAAATTAATTGTCGGTCGTGCACGTAAGATCCAGAAGTTCTTGTCCCAGCCATTTTATGTAGGTGAGGTCTTTACCAACATCCCAGGCAAATACGTCAAAGTCGAGGATACCGTGCGTTCGTTTAAAGAAATCTTGGAAGGGAAACATGATGACCTTCCAGAGCAAGCATTCTATATGGTAGGAACGATTGAAGATGCAATCGAGAAAGCAAAGACACTCTAAAAGGAGAGTACAAGTGGATATGGAAACAAAACTTTACGCATTTCCAGATCCAAACCCCCATCAAGACAGTGTTAATTGGGAGGCAATTATCGCGACTTTAGTCAATCTAAATGATCCTAGAAATGCTGTGTTTGTTGATGCATATTTTGGTAATCATGATCATCGCAAATCTGCAAGACATCAAATTATAGATATGCGGGAAGTAAGCTATTGGAGACACTAACGTGTTCATACAACGTAATGACGGTTTTGACTGTGTGCAGTGTGGCAAGACCGTGGCGCCACATCCAAGTAGTAGTCGTGATCATTGTCCGTACTGCCTGACCGGCCTGCACGTGGATAACGAGCCAGGAGATCGAGCCAATTTGTGTAGGGGGGACTTGAAACCGATTGGACTGGAGATGAAGTCGGGGAAGCAGCAAATTGTGTATCGCTGTGAAGAGTGTCATACCGTCATTAAAAATATTGTCGCCCCGGACGACAACACACAACTCATCATTAACTTATCGACTGAACCTGTCGCAAAGCTATAATCATAATCACAGACAAGATATGCCACTTCAACTCACCATCGTGACCCAGGAAAAAGAACTCCTTAATCAAGAAGTTGATTCCGTCACTGCAATGACGACCACTGGAGAAGTCACAATCCTTCCCAGTCACATTCCGTTAATGACCAAACTCTCGGATGGAGAACTGACGTATAAAATCAAAGGTGCTGCACATATTTTTGCAGTTACCGGGGGCTTTATGAACGTGGAACCTGGCAACAAAGTGATTGTGTTAGCAGATTCTGCAGTACGCAGTGAAGATATCAATGAAGCGCGTGCTGAAGAAGCTCGTAAAAAAGCCAACGAATCCATGCAAAACCAGAAGCTATCCAAGACAGAAATGCAGATTGCTGAAGGAGAACTGCGTAAAGCAATTCTAGAGCTTAAAGTTGTGCGGAAACGACGATCAGGGATGTAAGTATGCCTAAAACAATAGAAGAGGAATTTAAACCAGAACAAGTGTCCTATGTAGAACGAGTATGGACATTTTTAGCTGAAAACGGACGACAGGGTGCCTGGCTACTTTCGCTTGAACTCATGGAGCCAGTATACGATTTGGTTGAGCGCGACGCACGTAACCTGGGCAAATATAGAACTGTATCAGACCGGGATTCGTTATATGCGAGGTAGATCAATCTCATTTTGCCGCTACTGGAGAGTCTAAATGCTCCCAATAGAGCGAACTTCGCTCTAGGATTTATGGAGCATGTCGTTGAGTGGTACACGGAAGATCAAATGGATTAACAACCTGTAATATTAATATTCGTGTCCTAGACAAGGCCCGTAGATTCTGTACAATTTCTTGAAATGTGATGATAAAGGCGCGCACAACATAGGGCGCCTCATTTTTATACAAAGGAGGCGTATGAACGCCATGGATGACGTCATACTCACACAAGAAGGATACGACGAAATAGTTGCAGAGTTAACTGATTTTAAAGACAATAAACTTCAGGTAGCTATTGATCGTGTTGCAACTGCTCGATCATTCGGTGATCTCTCGGAGAATAGTGAATACCATGCTGCTCGAGAAGATCTCGCCTTCATGGAAGGTCGCATTGCCGAACTTGAACAATTACTTTCCAAAGCCAAGGTCATCAAAGCCAAAAAGGGTCGATCTTCCGTCGGTGTTGGGTCTACGGTCACCGTACATATTGGTAAAACCAAACACACGTATCAGATTGTCGGCGAGTGGGAAGCAAATCCAGCCGAAAAGAAGATTTCCGAAAGTTCTCCACTTGGAAGAGCGCTATTGGGAAAAAAAGAAGGCGAGGAAATTGAAGTGGATGCCCCAGCCGGAAAAATCATGTATAGAGTAGCATCAATCCAATGATGATATTCCCTGGATCAATCGGGGTGCAACTTCTCATTGTATTCTTTTATTTCCTGCTTACGGGTTATCTCGTGATTCAGTCCTATTTAATGAAACGTGGGTCAAATTATATGCCCACACCCAGATCCGAGATTAAAAAGATCTTGCCATATATCCATCCTGGAGACACCGTTATTGATTTAGGCTCAGGGTATGGTGAAGTGATGGAAACGATGGCTACCCGTAATCCAAAAGAGGTAATTGGGGTGGAACTCGATCCCATTCGCTATCTCCTTACTCGTCTCCGATTGAACAACAGTTCCTTTCGAGGCTACAAATTTCAATTTAAAGACTTTTGGTATCTAGATCTTTCAAAAGCCGATGTCGTGTTCACGTTCTTTATTGAACGTCATATGGAGAAGCTATTTAAAAAAGCCAAGCATGAAATGAAAAAGGGGTCATGGTTCATCTCTTTTCGACACCGGGTACCCCATGTGGTACCAACGAAAGTAGTCGGAGAAATGTTATTTTTTAAGATATAGATTTAAAGTGTGGCTCCAGTGCTTTGACGCAAGTCTCTCGATCTTTTTGATCCACCACAATCATAAGCTCTGTATAGGTAGACACTATTTCCACAATATTGATTCGCTTTGAGGCTACCGATGAAATCAGTGTGTAGATCGTGTTTGGGACACTTAAATACTGACTATCAAATCCTAAACTGATCCCAACTAACCCCTCATAGCTACTTTTGGTAGGCAGGCCAAGATGAGCAAGAATACCTTCTTTGAGTGATTTTGAGGCGATGAACGTCACCTCATGCATTCCCACAGTCTCTACAAACACCGTTCTTGGCGTATGAACTAGCGTAGCGTGAAGTGAAGGGATTTTAGCTAGCAACTGCTCAGTTTTTTCAAAACTTACATCCACAAGATCCGTCTGAATACTTAAATTCTCGATCAATACCATGGGTCGAAGCTTTGGTTGCGTTGTGAATTCTTCTTGCAATCGAAACAAGGCCACAGCAATGGTCCCAGGCTTCACTTCTTTCCACGTCAATTTCTCCACTTCTGGCTGGATTCTTTTGGCATACGCGGAGAGGTTGAGGATCTGGGAAGTTAAGGCTTCTTGAGCCACATCGGAAGAAGAAACTATCTCTCGAACCGCTTGAGTAATCGTACGCATATGTAACAGGTATTACAAATATACCTATATCTTAACATATGCTCAAAAACTTCGAAAATTGACATCTAGAATGTACACTCCACCTTCTAGTATAGGAGAAATGTATGGAAAAACGACGATTCACTCCAGTTGATCCTAATCGAGTTCGCAGGGAATTAGATTATGAAGATGTTGTCGACGAGGCTCTAGAAGATGGTCAGGGTATGACTGTCCATCATAATGGAAGAACACATCGATTCGGCGAATTCCCACTAGAAACTAGTGATACTAGAGTAGTCACTCATGTATCCACAAAAAAGAGAAGATTGTAAACATTTAAAATACTTTATAGGAGCAATTATGGCAATCGATTCATTCCGTTCAGTATCGGCTAGAACTCTGGTAGAAAAAATATCAAGTAATCAAGGCTGGAGTCGATCGATACAAAGTAATGAAAATATTTTTCCCGCTTGGTTTACACTTCGTGAGGCTACGACTTTAGGTCAAGGAGTGGGAATAATGTCAAAAGCGGAACAGCATATGAGGACACAACCTCAAGCTAGTGTAGATACTGCTGAATTAGTTCAGGTGTTTGAAACACTACTCAGAACTCAAGATCCAGAAATGTATGGGGAAATGCTATATAATCTGAATGCAAATAGACAATAGAAGAAAGTTACTGTATGTCCCGTCTCGATGAAACAATTCAAGCCAAGCTTGCCAAGCGCAAAGAACTAGAAGCCCAAGGTGTGGTAGTCCATCCGTATAGCTTTGCCAAAACCCATGGTGTGTCTACTGCACGAGAATCACTAGGTGAAGAGGTAACCACGGCCGGACGCATTCTGTCCAAGCGCGAGCACGGAAAGGTAACCTTCCTCAATTTGTCCGATCCATCTGGGACCATTCAAGTCATGGTCAAAGAAGAGACAGTAGGAATTGTTGCCTATAAGCAATTGGTTACCTTGATCGATGCATCCGATTATTTGGGTGTTTCCGGGAAAGTCATTCAAACCAAAACAGGGGAGATAACGATCGAGGCCGGTGAGCTTGCCCTGCTCTCCAAAGCACTGCGCTCTCTGCCTGCATCATTCCAAGGTATTGAAGACAAAGAAGTTCGTTTTCGCAACCGTTATCTAGACATGGTCATTGATCCTCAGGTCAAGAAAGTGCTGGATGCACGTTGGCTCATCGAAAAGGAAATTCGACGCTATCTTCAAGACGTCTATAACTTTGTGGAAGTGGAAACCCCGGTGCTTCAACCTCTGTATGGGGGAACAAATGCCAAGCCATTCTCTACACACATGAATGCGTTGGATAGTGACTTCTTTTTGCGGATTGCTCCAGAGCTGTATCTAAAGCGTCTGATTGTCGGTGGCTACGAGAGAGTCTTTGAAATTGCGCGTAACTTTAGAAATGAAGGCATTGATCAGACTCATCAACCAGAGTTTACGATGATTGAGTGGTATCACGCCTACGCAGACTACACCGTCATGATGGACGTTGCCGAAGGAATGTTTAAGCACTTAGCTCAGAAGCTCTATAACTCGCTTACCCTCGATGTCGGGCAAACCCAAATTGATTTGTCTGGTAACTGGCCAAGAATCACCATGACGGATGCACTAAAAAAGTATAATGAGATTGATGTGAACGAGCTTTCCGATGAGCAACTGGAAGCAGTCTTGGCAACGCATACCATTGAATTGACCGGTAGTTTCACCCGCGGTAAAGCAATCTTTGCTCTTTTTGATCACCTCACAACCAAGCAGTTGTTAAACCCAACCTGGATCATTGATTATCCTAAAGAAGTCAGTCCCCTTGCCAAAGCGCACCGAAGTAAGGATGGATTTGTAGAACGTTTCGAGCTGTATGTGGGTACTAAAGAAATGGCAGATGGTTGGAGTGAGATCACCGATGCGCTCGATCAGCGTGCCCGATTCGAAAATGAGCAAAAGAATATGCGCGAAGGAGATGCCGAAGCCCAACCGTTGGATGAGGACTTCATCGCAGCCATGGAACATGGACTACCTCCACTAGGTGGAATTGGAATTGGAATCGATCGTCTGGTGATGTTTTTGACCAACACTTGGTCCATTAAAGAAGTCATCGCATTTCCTACGTTACGTCCCACAGAAGAACAGCAAAAGATTTCTGCGTTGATGCTCAATCACCATGCACCCAAAGCGAAGAGCGCAACAAAGCCGGGTGCTTTGACAGCTCTTACACTTACTCGTGAGCAAGCTGTTGGGCTGCTAGACCAACTCATTGACAACCAAAATCTGAAATCTCATATGTTTGCAGTGGAAGCTGCAATGTCGGGACTCTGGAGCTATTTCTCTTCCAATCGACCACAAGAAGTAAGTGAAACGCAGCAAAGTTGGGAACTGGTTGGGTTACTTCATGATGCAGACTGGGAGAAGACTGAAGATACTCCAGATCAACACACACTTGTCTTGTCTCAAGAGCTAGAAAAGTTAGGAATTCAGCCCGCTTGGGCAGATAGTATTCGCACCCATAACTATGAACACCTAGAAGGTCAACGACATCCAGAGTCCTTAATGGAATGGTGTTTATATACTTGTGATCACCTAACCGGAATCATTGTTGCCTGTGCTTTAGTCATGCCAGAGAAGAAACTGGCCACGGTTACCCCAGAACGGGTCGCTAAGAAATTTAAAGAGAAATCGTTTGCAAAAGGGGCAACTCGAGAGGAGATTACGGAAGGTCTAACACATCTGAACATTGATTTGAACACCTTAATTTCAGTTGTTCTTCCAGCGATGCAAGCGCATGCTCAGGAAATCGGCCTCTAGCGACTGCATTGATCTTCCAAGTTCGCTTCGTTATACTTACGCCAGTTTTAAAATACTGAGGATTAACTATGAGTGATTATTCTGAAAGAGGAGGGAAACCTCCACGTACACCTTCCGAACAACGAGCTGTTGAAGAGAAACGTAGGCAAATACTTGGTATTCCAGAGATCCCAATCACGAGCGAAGAAAAAGATGATGGCACACTAAAAATCGATCTCCCCCTTCCTCCAGACCGTGGGATAAAACAATGAATAAATCCAAAAATCGAATCGTCAATGGAGCCTTTGGAGTCGCCATTCGTCCTGATTTCTCCATTCTTTTATCCCAACGAAATCAGCCTGCAAATCCCAAAGCACACTTAAAGTGGCAGCTCCCTGGAGGAGGACAAGAATATGGTGAAAGCCTGATTGAATCTCTTCATCGAGAATTGAGAGAAGAACTCGGACTGACGGATGTCACCATTCTTGATAGTGAGCCACAAATTCATTTCTCCTTGTGGGAGGATGAAAACTGTATGACGCATGTCAATTTGTTTATTTATCGCATTGACATCCATGACCAAGTCCCAACAATCAGTGATGATGAATCAGTAGACTGGAAGTGGTTTACGCTCGACGAAATCTCCAACCTTAAGACCTTACCAGGGACACTCGAATTTGTCACGAAAGCTTTGCAACTGCATACACAGTCAAGCACTACGTAATTGTTTGCATCCAAAGATTTCCGCAGTACAATAGTACTAGTTTGAAAGCTCATGCGACTAGCACTCGCTTTTTAAGCTGGTAGAGAAATACTACCTGGGTATGCCCACTATAGCTGGAATAAGTATAATTTTAGGTGGTACCACGCAAATTGCGTCCTAATCGGATGTCATTGACGTGGTTTTTTTTGACCCACAACCTAAAGTAGAACAGTCTAGATGAATCTTTTTTAATCGAAAGGAATCAACTATGGCACGAGTGGAAGCAATCTTGGAATCATTTAATAAGTTGCCCAATGAACAACGTCAGCGACTGTATCTTGTGAACGAGGTAATACAGCCACCGGCCAATAAGAGACTCGCCTACATAAGCATGTCACTGGAAGATCTGCTTGCAGAAGCATTAAGCAATGGTAAAAAAATTGAAGTGCTAACAACACCTAGAGGAACTAGAATGCACTAAAAGGAACAACACTATGGTCGATATCAAATACATTCAGCAGAATGCCGACACACTAAAACAAGCAATCGCAGAAAAGCAAATGGATCCAGCAATTGTGGATCAGGTGTTAGCATTAGATACCAAACGACGAGGCTTGATTGCAACAGTAGAGGGAATTCGAAAGCAAGCCAATACACATGTTGCATCCATTAAGGGAAGAAAGCCAACAGAGGAAGAAATTGTAACGGGAAAGGAATTTAAATCACAACTAGCAGCCGTGGAGCCAGAACTAAAAGCAGTCGAAACAGAATTTAATTCCTTATTACTCTATGTTCCAAATCCCGCATCCACTGATACTCCGATTGGAAAAGATGAAACAGAAAATGTGGTCGTGCGTACGGTGGGAGAAAAACCATCGTTTGCATTCAAGCCAAAGCCACACTATGCGCTCGCAACCAACTTGAATCTGTTTGAGAGTGAAAAAGCAGTTGCCATTGGTGGGCGACGCGCCTACATGCTTAAAGGTGATCTTGTCTTGCTTGAAATGGCACTTCATCAGTATGCCTTGCAATTAATGATTGCAAAAGGATTCACTCCTATGACCGTTCCCTGGATGGTCAATAAGGAAGCACTCTGGGGCACTGGATATTTTCCTTGGGGTATGGAAGATCATTACACGACGCAAGACGATCAAGGGCTGATTGGCACTGCAGAAGTATCGTTGACTGCCTATCATCAAAATGAAGTGCTTACCGAAAAAGATCTTCCAATCAAACTTGTAGGAATTTCACCATGCTTTCGTCGTGAAGTGGGATCATATGGCAAAGATACGAAGGGTTTTTTCAGAGTCCATCAATTTAGCAAAGTAGAACAAGTCGTGTTAACCGTTGCGGATGAAGAACAAACAAAGGTGATGCATGAGCAGATGGTGGCATACTCCGAAGAATTATTGCAAGGATTAGGTTTGTCGTATCACGTACTTCTCATGTGCACGGGTGATATGGGAGCCGGTCAACGGAAAAAGTATGATATCGAAACCTGGTTTCCTGGTGAGAACACCTATCGTGAAACACATTCCGCAAGTTACTTTAACGATTTTCAAGCACGACGACTCAACATGCGGTATAAAACAGCAACGGGTGAACTCAAATATGTGTACACCTTAAATAATACCGTTGCCGCAACACCACGCTTGCTTGCAGCAGTGATTGAAAATTACCAACAAGAAGATGGATCGATCACCGTTCCACAAGTTTTACGTCCAATTCTTGGAAAAGAAAAAATTTCTTCGCTGTAATAATTTATTTTTACAGACCAAGTTAGCCTGTAAACACCAACAGGGTATTGACAATGGTGTCAATATTTCTTTTACTGAAATGAGTAATAAAATTTTGCACATAGTAACGTGTGCAAACCCTTGAAAGGGAGGTGTAACACCTATGCCAGCAGCAAAGAAAAAAACAGTCAAAAAAGCAGTGAAGAAAACAGTAAAGAAGGTTGCAAAGAAAGTAGTAAAGAAAGTCGCAAAGAAGACAACCGCTCGTAAAACAGCAAAGAAAACAACGAAGCGAGCAACCGCCCGCCGTTAAGTTCACGCTTTTTGTACGTACAAAGGGCCAGGCGTTAGTCTGGCCTTTTTTGTGTCTTCATCTCTTCACCCTGTTCCGTTCACAAAAAGTCGACTTTTTTGCTACAATCTAGCTCTACTGAGAACAAGAAGGAACATCTATGTTTAAGATACTTTCATCGTTTTTAAATCCGCAGCGAAAAACCCTCGACCGCTATCAAACCATTGTTGATCAAATTCACTCGTTTGATAAGAAACTCGAGAAATTGGACGATGATGACCTAGCCAAGCGAACGCAGAAGCTTCGGGATCGCATCAGCAAAGGAGAATCATTGGATGCTGTCCTTCCCGAGAGCTTTGCACTTGTGCGCGAAGCCGCCCGACGCACCATCGGCATGCAGCACTACGATGTACAGTTAATGGCAGGTATTGCCTTTCATGAAGGAAAAATCGCAGAGCAAAAAACGGGAGAAGGAAAGACTCTTTCTGCAACCCTCCCTTTATTCTTGAATTCCTTGACCGGTAAAGGTGCGCATCTTGTCACCGTCAACGATTATCTTGCACAGCTAGGTGCAGGATGGATGGGACCGATCTACCACCTTCTGGGAGTCTCCGTTGCTGTCATCATTCATGACAAAGCTTTTCTATATGATCCCTCGTTTCGTGGAGAAGAAAAAGGTGATGATCGTTTAGAGCATTTCCGGATTATCCCACGCAAAGAAGCCTACGCAGCCGACGTTACCTATGGAACGAATAATGAATTCGGTTTTGATTATCTGCGTGACAACATGGCGCAAAAACTTGGTGATGTGGTCCAACGTGGTCATCACTTTGCAATCGTTGACGAAGCAGACTCCATTTTGATTGATGAAGCGCGTACACCACTCATTATTTCTGCTCCCGATACAGAACCAACGACAAAGTATTATGATTTTGCAAAACTCATTACGATCCTTGCCAAAGACAGTGACTACAAATTGGATGAGAAAATGCGCAGCGTCGTGTTAACGGATCTTGGAATCAAGCGTGTCGAAACGAAATTAGGCGTGCAGAATTTATATGAAGAAAGTTTTGACACGATTCATCACATTGAAGCAGCCTTAAAAGCCCACGCACTCTTTCATCGTGACAAAGAATATATCGTTCGTGATGGTGAAGTGATAATCGTTGATGAACACACGGGCCGACTCATGTATGGTCGTCGCTACTCTGATGGCTTGCATCAAGCAATCGAGGCCAAAGAGAACGTAAAGATTCAACAAGAGTCACGAACGCTTGCAACAATTTCTCTGCAAAACTATTTTAGACTCTATGAAAAACTTTCCGGTATGTCCGGAACCGCGGTAACGGAAAGCGAAGAGTTTAACAAGATTTACAAAATCGATGTCTTTCCCATCCCGACGCATCGACCTGTTGTTCGTCAGGATCATTCCGATATTGTGTACAAGAATACACAAGCGAAGTACGAAGCTATTGTTGCAGAAGTTGAAAGTTATCATAAACGTGGACAACCAGTTCTACTGGGAACACGATCCATTGACATCAACCAAGTCATTTCAGACTTGTTAGTGCACAAAAGTATTCCGCATCAAGTCTTGAACGCAAAGAATCATGAAAAGGAAGCCTTCATCATTGCCGATGCGGGTCGACCGGGAGCAGTAACGGTTGCAACCAATATCGCCGGTCGTGGTGTCGACATTATCTTAGGTGGAGCCAAACCAGAACTACGTGATTTCAAAACGGCGGCGGAATACAAAAAAGCTGTCAAAGAATGGCAGAGGCGTCATGAAGATGTTGTTGCAGTCGGTGGACTCCATGTATTGGGAACGGAGCGTCACGAATCCCGTCGTATTGATAATCAGCTTCGCGGACGCGCCGGTCGACAAGGTGATCCAGGATCTTCACGATTCTATATCTCTCTTGAAGATGAAATCATGCGGATCTTTGGTGGCGATCGCATTTCCAATCTGATGACCGCGTTAAAGATGGATGAGAACCAACCAATTGAAGCAGGCATGGTCGGAAAAGCCATTGAACAAGCTCAAATCAAAGTGGAAGGATTTTTCTTTGATCAACGTAAACGACTCGTTGAGCTCGATGACGTCATGAACAAGCAGCGTGAAGTCATCTATCGACGTCGACGCAAACTTTTGGAGCTCTTAAGTCTCCCACACTCACAAGAAGGGGAGTTGCCACCATCCAAATTGCAGATCTTATCCATCATTGATCAAGAAATTGAATCGATTGTGGTGGGACGGGCTCCCGAGAACTTTACGGACGATGAAATTGATGCCATCGTCAAAGAATTCATCGCTGTCATTCCATTCGATGATGCGTCTCAAGTCGAACTGCGCACTCAGCTACAAGATAGTAAAGAAACCACGCATTTAATTGAAGTGCTGCAAAATATCGCACACACAACGTATGACCGCCGAGAAGAGGTTGTGGGAAAAACACTAATGCGTGATATTGAAAGTTACACGATCTTACAAACGATCGATGAACACTGGATGGATCATTTGGATGCAATGGAGTCACTGCGCGAAGGTATTTGGCTACGTGGTGACAAACAAGCATCCCAAGCTGCCTACAAAAAGGAAGCCTATCAGATGTTTGAGAAACTCATTGCCACCATTGATGCCAACATCGCTCGAAAGATCTTCCGCGTCCATGTTTCAGGAGCTGCACCGCAACCCGTTTCTATTCCTAGTAATCAGATGATTGCCAGACATGATGCAGTATCGGTAGGAACGGCGACGGCAACACATACCTTCTCAGGCAACGGACAGAAGCAATCCAAAGCGAAAGCACTACCAACCTCTACCAAAGGGTCCACTTCTGATTTAGCAGCAGCTCTCTCGGCTGTGAAAGAAGAGCATAAAGTGGAAGCACCAGGAATTGCGCAAGCAAAAATCGGTCGTAATGATCTGTGCCCGTGTGGAAGTGGCAAGAAATTTAAGAAGTGTCACGGGAAATAGGTATTACCTTTACTAGAAACATTTGGTATTTTCCAGTACACTTTATTAGTGCAATACTCTGACATTTCTGAAGAGCTCCGTGATACGGTCATTAATAAACTTCAACAAAAAGCACCAATTGCTGACGCTGTTGCACATACTCTATTTCAGAATTACTTTATTAAGCACCCAGAACAGCTAGATTTGATTGGTTCAAATGACTGTAATCTTGGTGTCCTCGTTACCGCGATGATTCGTTGGAACAATAATGCTGTAGAAACTGCCGCCACCACTTCATCAAGAATTGCAGTAGCACGTCTCCAGAGGATTTAAACACTCAACCGATTTTGGTTCTGTTTGACAACAGCAGTAAATACCGAGTAGTCTATAGTCATGTCGTCCCCAACAAATACCGTAGAATCGACCCATCCTTTGGCCACTCGAATTCGACCAAGTGAACTTGAAGACTATATCGGTCAATCCCACTTAGTAGGTCCAGGAAAACCATTACGCGTCGCAATTGAGAACCACACCATCTTTTCCATGATCTTTTGGGGACCGCCTGGGGTAGGGAAAACGACACTGGCTCGAATCATCGCCGGTAGCGTCGGTGCATCTTTTTTTGAACTGTCGGCGGTCTCATCCAAAAAAGAAGATGTGCGAAAGATTATTGACCAAGCCGAGAAAAATCGTAGTCAGAAGACTGTTCTCTTCTTAGATGAAATTCATCGCTTCAACAAATCACAGCAAGATTTTTTACTTCCGTTTGTAGAATCCGGCTTACTAACACTTATTGGCGCCACGACTGAGAATCCCTCCTTTGAAGTGATTGCTCCCTTACTTTCTCGTTGTCGTGTTTTTATCCTCAAAGAACTAAGTGCAGAAGAGATGGCAAAAGTGATCGAACGAACACTAGATGGATTGTCTAAAGAACTACACCTATCCATCCCGATGGATACAACTGCCAGAGAGTGGTTGACAGCAATGGCCAATGGAGATGCCCGACAAGCCATTACCATGATCGATAACGCCTACACTCTCTATCAAAAACTCGATATCGACGCGCTCAAAAACACGCTTCAATCCAAGCATTTGCGGTTTGATAAACAAGGCGAAGAACACTACAACACCATTAGTGCCTTCATCAAATCTATGCGCGCAAGTAATGTGGATGCAGCTTTGTACTACTTAGCTCGCTTAGTGGATAGTGGGGAAGATCCAAAGTTTATCGCCCGACGCATGGTGATCTTTGCTTCGGAAGATATTGGACTTGCACAGCCCACTGCGCTCGTAGTAGCCAATGCGGTCTTTGATGCAGTCACTAAAATTGGATATCCTGACGCTCAAATCAATCTGGCCCATGGAACTGCCTATTTAGCGCAAGCAAAGAAAAATCGGAGTGCGTATGAGGCGTATTTTAAGGCGTTAGACGATGTCAAAGCCTATGGCAACCTCCCAATTCCACTCTCACTTCGTAATGCACCAACCAAACTCATGAAAAACAGCGGCTACGGAAAAGGGTATGAGATGTATACCGACAAAAGCTTGTTACCGGATGAGATAGCGAATAAACACTATTTGGACCAGGAATAACGGCAACGCTAGGTAAGCCGCTGGGCTTTTAATGCATTCCCAATAGGAATTTTACTAATGACTTGAAACGTCGATTTGGAGAATCCTCCGTATCATAGCGATTCCGTACGGAATCGCTAACTGATGCAACCAGATCGAATGGCCTCGTTTTGTGTTCGCAGTGCCCCAGAGTCTTAAGCCTTCTTTACCACTTTTCTTATAACCACATAGAGTAATCCAAACACCAGCACAATTGGTGAGTAGACCAGTAACCAAATACCGGTTGAGAGAACTCCACGAATGGTCTGAATAAAGGATCGGACTGCTTCCTTGAAGACTAATTCTGGTCTCCAGGCGGTATCCGGTGCATAGGGAAGTGCAAGCTCATCCGTAGACAAGTAAATCGTCACACGCGAGAGACTTGCGGAACCCTCTAGGAATTTCTGTTGTCCTTTGATTGCATCGATTTGATATTGCACCGACAATAACTGCTGTTGTACAGAGAGCATCTCTGTTACATTCTCTGCTTTGTTTAGAATTGCCTCAAACTTGGCTTTGGTTGTTTCTAAGATACGAAGGCGTTCTGCATTATCAACATACTGATCCGTAATATCCGTACCTGAGACATGCTCCATGACAGTCTTCACTCCAAATGATTTAAACCGAGCAAGTGCTTCTGCGCGTTTCTGGGAAGGAATCCGCACGGTAATGGACCCCGTGGAGGCTCCTTCCGGTCGTTGTACATCGGAGTTTACTAAGTGTCCTCCTACTTCTTGAGCTGCCGAATCGATCTGGGTAATGACCGTTGGGACATCATTTACCTTTAAGGAGAGTGAAGATTCCGTCACCACCATCCGCGTGACACTATCCGTTGGCGCGATCTCTGGAGCTGTCATGTTTGATTCCATGACTTTGCCTACACCTGCGGAGGGAAGTCCCATGGACTGACCAGCCACAACGGAGTCATTGGCGTAGCGTGTGGTGGAGAGGGAGCTTAATGTACGTGTCGATCCCAATTGGGAAGAGAGCACTAGATACAACACAACTGCAAGAAGAATAACGGAAAGTTTATTGGATTTAATCCAACCGATGTGTGATGCCATAGTATATTGAGCATAACATATGAATTAAGGGGCTGCTTCAGAGAGATTTTGTTGATGATCTAAGGTAATGCTCCGGGTACAGGCAGAGTAATTTCCAGTGAGAAGGACGGATTGACCAACGAATGGAAATACTTCAACAGTACGAGGGTGAATGATATGGACCACTTCACTACTGGGAAGAAGCAAGATCGCGCGCTCCTGATCTATTAAGTCTGCAGTTGGCTGCGGAACAGAAGGGAAGAAGGACAGTACTAACGATAATGCCGTAGGTGCAGCACGCGGTACTTTGACTTGGAGTACTTGAACTGTTCCTGCCTGGGTGGTGAACGTCTGTGCACAGAGTGTCTGAGCTCGTCCTATTTGAAACGCCACAAAAAGCACGATGGGAAGAGCAATGATGGGGATAGTAAACCGCAACGAAACAGTCGTTGTTTGATGCTTCTTTAGATCTTGTAGAAGCTGAGTGATGCGCTTTAATGGGTTATGGACTTTGATGTCTAAAATGGTTTCTTCGTTGGAAGATTCTTCGATTCCAAGAGAATTCAACGTCTTAATTAGTTCTGAAGTCCCACTTATTCGACTCGTAACTTTTGCAGGATCCTCAGCGTGAATTTTCCTGGGAGTATCTTTTGCATCATCGTTTTCTTTTGCCATAATCTCATCATGCAACTGACAATTGTAAATGACAATAGTCTCTTACAATTCTTGTGAAACTTTATTTCCGTACAAACAACACCGCATTGGGAATGCTTCTTCCTGGACCTAGCTTGTATCCCCCAAACCATAAGGCACTGGAACCTCCACTATCAAGATTGATGGCATGTTGCATTCCTAATGTTTGTAGCACTGTTGCAGCTTCTGCCACTGTCGCGTTGCGCACAAATCCCATATAAGCAAAAGTATCTTTCGCTGCCAAGAATCCGCGTACTCCTCGAGAATTCATTTTCGGGTCGCCATTGCCTCCAAATTGATTCTGTCCATTAATCACTAAAAGAGGGAAGTTAGAGATAACACTGTCGACTCCTGTATCGCGTCCCCAATCTTGAGCTTTGGAAAAAAACCTGGCACTGGTTCCTGAGAAAACAGCGACTGGATTTTGACTATACACATTGTTATCGGAGTTAAAATAGGCTTTGCTCTTGTTCATGACTAACAGATCAAAGGAGTTTTTCTTTCCTGCACAGGAGGGATAACTTTCAGGACAAAAATATGTCCCATTGATCCCGGCAAAGGCTCCGGAACGTGCGACATAGGAAGCGAGTGGAAGAACAGGACAATTATCTGTACATGTCGAATCCGAAGCAGTATCAATGATGACTTTGGAACTGCGAAGATCCGCAGCGATAATGTCCACGACAAACTCACCAGCAGATGTCTGTACTTTTTGTCTGCTAAATCCTGATCCTGGCGGAGAATTACTAACTACTGCTGCAGCCACTACACTTGATGCGGCTGACTGTGAGGCGATTTTTTCTTGTTCTTTTTGAATCTGCGTATCCAACGAGGCCAGAAGAGCCGACGCGCTTGCATAATTATTGGATGACAAGGTAGACAAGATTAAGGCATACTGCTTATCCAATACCGATGATTTTCCTTTACCTTCCTTTAAATCCAACAGTGATTCATACGAAGTGAGTGATTTTTTAAACGCTGCTTGCATCGTTTTTAACTCTTCTTGAAGCTGATCATTACGGACTCGCTGATCATCTTGTTCGAGATTTAATATTTCTGTTTTATATTGCTTAGCTTGTTCCGAAAGCTTTAAATTATTGGCTTCCAATCCCTTGACTTGAACTGTTAGCGATTGTCGTTGCTTAGTGAAACTATAGACAAGACCACAGAGCGTCAGAAATGATCCACACACAATCAACGCTAAAAAAACATAAGTTGAATGGATTTTGAAATGTTGAAACTTGAAAGTAAAAATTTTCATCGAGTAGTACTCATGCTACAGAGAGTTGGAAAAAAGTTCTAGATGTACTGCTCATAGACGTTGTTTTGCCTTCATCTTAGTTAATAGTTGCATCGCTTGTGCAGGGCTGAGATTCTCTGGGGAAAGTTGATTCAATCGAGCAAAACTAGAAAAGCGACTAAAAAACGTGTCCCAGTTAGTTCCAGTGTACCAATTTTTCAGGATATCCTGAACTTCAACTGAGAAGCCATACTCATCAAGAATTTCTTTAGGTGTCTTTCCCATGACAGTTGGAATGCGTGAGCTCTTAATTGCTGTGTCGAACAACGCTCGATCTTCATCGGAAACACTTTCTGCCATATCATATCTCCAAAATAATTGCTATTTGGGTACTAACTCTGAAGGTAGCTATTTCCAGTTGCCTCCAGAGTTCACCTACACGTAGAGGTTCTCCACCCGATGAAACCCTTCAAAATCGCGTTGCAAATCTAGATCTAATTGTTGGTGAAGTCTTTTCTCCGTCTGAAGCTCTTGCATTGCCATCAGGGGAAATAAAATGACCGTTGTTAGCCAGACATGCCTCAGTAAGAGAGCGAGCCTTCGTTTCGTCATCATTGATGTAGTCCATGAAGGCATCATAAAAAGTAGTCCAATTTACTCCTTTCTTCATCCCTAAACCCTGGACAAAAACAGCCTCTAGCTTTCGTTTCGGAATCTTTGAAATTCTTGCGACGTACTCTATTTGCCTGGTACACCGCGCAACATTCAATTCAGGATTCGGCTCTCCTCCATAAACCTTAGGTCTTGGTTGTTCGCTCATAGTTATCTCCTTTTCCCAATATCTCCTTTTCCCAATATCTCCTTAATCTCACTTTTGAGACCCAAAAACAATTCCTTGATTTTTCTGTCAATGTTCTGGTATTGTAAAAGTTCTTCCAAAAATCTCTGGTTTTCTTGTTACAATTTGCACTATGTCATCAACACAAATTTCCTGTCCCTCGTGTCATGCCCCAATTTCCTTGGACGATGCCTTTGCCTCACAAATGAAATCCACGCTGCAGCAAGAATGGAAAAAGGAAACGGTGGCTGCACAAGAGAAAATGCAAACAGAATTCGAACAGAAACTCCGTGAAGAACGTGAAACCACCGAACGTCGGTTGCGTTCGCGACTCGAAGAAGACTCAAAGCGAGAGTTATTCTTTCTTCAAGAACGCTTGGATGAGGAGCAAAAAAAGCGAAAATCTGCGGAGGAGAAAGAACTTGAACTTCGCAAGCGTGAACTGGCTCTCGAAGAGGCATCGCGTAGTATGACGCTTGATATGGAACGGAAACTGGAAGAAGAACGAAAGTCTATTCGTGAAAAGACAGAGTATCAACTCATTGAGCAACAACGACTCAAAGATCTGCAAAAAGACAAAATGATCGGGGATCTTCGTAAAGCGTTGGAAGATGCCCAGCGAAAAGCCAATCAAGGATCGCAACAAACGCAAGGTGAGGTACAAGAGCTTGAAATGGAACGATTGCTCACAGAAACATTCCGTGACGATATCATCGAACCTGTCGGTAAGGGAGTCACCGGTGCGGACATCCGGCAAATCGTACGATCGTCTAAAGGAACGATCTGCGGAATTATTCTCTGGGAATCCAAACAAACGAAATCCTGGTCCGAAGGCTGGGTGAGTAAATTAAAATCAGACCTTCGAGCCGAGCATGCCAATATCCCAGTCATTGTGACGACTGCTTACACCGAGAGCAACTGGTGTGGGCTGACACTGCATGATGGTGTCTGGGTCTGCAACTTCAGCCTCTTTATGCCGTTGGCAATTTCCTTACGAAAGCAGTTGCTGGAAGTAGGCAGAGAGAAGGCAATGGCCCAAAACAAAGGTGAGAAGGCGGATCTGATCTATGGCTATGTCACCTCCAATGCTTTCCGCCAGCAAATGGAAGCCCTCGTAGAACTGTATTCTGAAGCTCATGCCCAGATTGGCAAAGAACGCGCCGCAATGGAGAAGATTTGGAAAATGCGAGAAGGCCAAGCGCAGCGACTAATGCTTTCCCTCGGGAATATCTATGGAAACATTCAAGGACTGGCGGGAAGTTCCGCTGTACCAGAATTAACCGGTCTATCACTGCTAGAATCGGAAGAGCCAGGTCAACTTCCGCTCTAGTGAAGATCCAAACTCGTTTATGTCCTGCATTATCGCGGTCGCAGCAACATCCACTCCGCTTCACCCAGAGCGAATGGTTGTTCTGTAAAGTCTAATTTCGAGACATAGATGGTCTGATTGGATAAGAAAGCTACCCATAAGTTATCACTGGAGACCTGAACGCTAGAAATATTAGGTAGCTTCGTCTGTGCTGCAACCCGCTTTGTGAGGGCATCGACAGGATCTAGCAATACCTCTGGATCCGATAGAGCCTGTCTTTCTGCTGTTGTTAATGGAGTAAATTTCCCGGTAAACGAGAGCTTACCGATGGTTTTGACCAATCCTTGGTTACGTTGCACCACGACTTGAGTCTCGTCATACGGTTCCAATAAGAGATAATCGACAGAGGTGTTCTGCGTCGTGAGTGGAATCATTTGCGATGACGTGGACGAAAATTGGATGAGCACTACGGAATATCGTTCTCCCAACTTACATTTGGCCACATATCCCATCCCCTCCACCCAAATACCCCTCGTCGCGCAGTTGTCATAAAACCCTAATGCATTTCCCGTGGCAATATCAAAAAACTCGATATAATCACTTCCATGCGCCGATTGCGGGGAACTGACCGCCAGTACCTCGTTACCCGGCGATGGAGAAAGTAGTGGTGTTGCCCCATCAACTTGATCATTGCGTAGCAGATAGGTGGCTACATACGCACCCGTTTCAAATGTAACCCCGGAAATTGTCCGTGTTCCCGTATGGAGAAAGAGTAATTCTCCATCAGTTGACCAAGTAGGAATCGAGCTAGGTACGACTACGGCTTGGGCCGATTTGGAATCGGTCGTCGCCAGAACTACATTAACGAGTCTTGATGGAAGCTCCAGTTCTTTGACATCGCCAGTAGATCTAAAAAGAATCGTCCCGTACAAAGAATCCACAAATGTGCCGGTCGCGGGTAACGGAGTAGGAGACGCGGAAAGCAAGCGCTCAAGCTCCGCAGTTTGTCTGGCTGCCGGAAACAGAACTGGTCGTACAAAGTACAGAACCATCATGACCATAGCTATGACAGCCAAAATCAGGATGACCCAGCGTTTCCATCGGTAGGGATCTGCTAAACCTGACGCTGTTGGTGGCGGTACGGACGCTTCAAGTTCTGTGGGGAACATCATTCTAGTATGACGCTTTTCAATCAATTGCTCAAGGGAGCGACAGTAGGTAGGTTGTCGTGCTATACTTACAGTTCCGTCCCACAAGAAGTCGCGCCTCTTGAAGGAAAATCGCCTACGGATCCTGAGGAAATGCAGGTGGGTGAGCCCAATATAGCTTCATTAAAAGTATAAAAAAGGGTGGTACCGCACCTACAATGTGCCCCTTGAGTGATCAGATCCTGATTATTCGAGGGTTTTTTTATGTCACAATAGAAGAAAGAGGAACCATTATGAAACAGATTGAACAGACTCTTACGACCGCGCTAATCGAAGCTCTAGAGGCACTAAACATTCCCTTTGATTCGCAGATTCGGTTTGCGGTTCCCAGCGATCCTACGCATGGAGATATCAGTTGTAATCTGGCCATGCAGGTATTCCCAAGTTTGCCAGCCGCAACCTTCTCGTCTCCCCATGCCTTTGCTCTCGAGATCGTTTCCAAGATGCAGGCAAATGTGCCCTCTCAAATTCAATCCGTCTCTGTAGCCGGACCGGGATTTATCAATTTCGTCCTACGTGATGCACTCATTCAAGAAAACGTGCACACTCTTTCCAAAGAGATCAGTTTTCCGCCACTTTTTGAAGAAAAAAAGGTGGTCGTAGAGTTTTCATCTCCCAATATTGCTAAGCCCTTTACCGTTGGACACCTTCGTTCCACGATTATTGGCAATGCCGTTGCCAACCTCTATGCAACATTAGGTTGGACGGTCTACAAGGACAACCATGTCGGAGACTGGGGAACCCAATTTGGCAAGCTGATTGTTGCCATTACCAAATGGGGGAATCTGGATACCATTGAAGCAGAAGAGCGACCAGTAAAACAATTAGTCGAGCTGTATGTGAAGTTTCATGCAGAAGCCAAGATAGACCCCACACTGGAAGATCAAGCCCGAGAGTGGTTTACCAAGTTGGAACATGGGGATGCAACTGCACGAGAAATCTGGCAACGCTGCATCGATCTCTCCTTAAAGGAATTCCATCAGATTTATGGTCAATTAGGCATCACCTTTACAGAAAATGAAGGAAAAGGGTATGGAGAGTCCTTCTTTGAAGATAAGATGGCCGACGTTGTGGCAATCCTAGAAAAATCTGGGTTTCTCCAAGTTGGGGAACAGGGAGCCAAACTCTTCTTCTTTCCCAATGACGAATACCCACCCTTAATGATTTTAAAGAAAGATGGCTCCACTCTCTATTCGACCCGGGATCTTGCCACCGATTTCTTTCGACTGAACCACTATGGGAAGGAAATCCGGATCATCAACGAAGTCGGGGCCGAACAGTCTCTCTACTTTTCACAGCTCTTTCGTATCGAAGAACTCTTGGGTTGGTACCCCAAAGGGCAGCGTATTCACGTGAAACACGGTCTCTTTCGCCTTAAAGATCAGAAGATGTCGACCCGATCAGGCAATGTGATTTGGTTGGAGGATGTTCTTACAGAGGCGCTCACACGCGCGAAAAAATTGGCTGTAGAATCCGAATTCCACTCGGACGACGCAGCCCGAACAAGGCCTATAGTAGGTGATTCACAGACGGCAACATCCATTTCACAAAGTAAGCAGACCACCACTCAAATTGCCACCGGCGCCATCAAGTGGAACGACTTGAAGCGTTCGCCACAGATGGAAGTCGTCTTTGATTGGGACGAGTTGCTCTCGATGCATGGCAACTCTGGACCCTATATGCAGTACACCGTTGTACGTGCCAAGAGCGTCTTGAGTAAAGCTGGCGAGCTTCCAGAGGGGGACAAGGCTAACTGGACCATGAATCCCCTCGAACGGCACTTAGCCTACCAGCTGACGCGGTTTGTGACCGTGGTAGAACAGGCTGCTTACGAGCATGCACCCCACATTCTGACTACCTATTTATATAGTTTGGCACAGTTGTATAATTCATTCTATAATACCTATAAGATTCTTGGCTCCGGTGAGGAAGAAAGTAAACGAATCACCTTAACGCAAGCTACTGCAGGCGTGATAGAGAAGGGGTGTGCAATTCTAGGGATCCAAATCCCCACTGCGATGTAGCAACATCCACTCCGAAGGTAGTGTATCGATAGACATCAGACTAGATCTATCGTTATTAGCAGTCGTCGAATATGACTGCTACCCGAAACATTGGCTAGATTGGACGGATACATCAATCTATTCATTAATTACGAAAGAAGAATGTACTACGAAGACATGCCTAATAGGTAGGACGACAAACTGTCAGCGCTTTCAATCATTTTTGGTCTTAAGTATTGTAGTAAGGAGGGAACATTCCCTAAACTCGTATGAAAAAAACTAAAATTGTGGCCACAATCGGCCCCGTCAGTGACAGTCCCGAACAAATCGAGGCGTTAATCAACGCAGGAGTCAATATTTTCCGTTTTAACATGAAACATGCGGATCGCGCATGGCATGAAGAGCGCATTGACCGTGTACGATCGGTCTGTAAAGACAAAGGTATCGACGTCGGGATCCTAATTGACCTCCAAGGCCCTGAAGTTCGTCTTGAAACAATCGAAAAGCTGGAAGTTGGGTACGACCTTAACGAGGACGTGGTCTTCTCCTTGGAGCACATCGAAGGTAAACATATCCGAATCCCAACACCAGAAGTCTTTGCTGCCGTCAAGGCAGGTCAAGCAGTCCTTATCGACGATGGAGTCATGGAATTTACAGTTGAATCCGTGAAACCAGACCAATTTGTCGCCAAAAGCAAACAGGCCTGTATTATTAAGCACCGTAAGAGTGTCAACTTCCCTGGAGCCGACATTGAGCTACCGTCTATGACGGAAGATGACTACTTGAAAATTGAGATGCGCAACATGGCTGATGTGGACTATGTGGCATTATCCTTCACACGAACAAAAACCGACGTCGTCCACTTGCGTGAAGAGTTGGATAAAAGAGGCGTGAAATCTCGCATCTGTGCAAAGATCGAAAATCAGACCGCGCTGGATCATTTGGAAGAAATCATTGATCAAGCCGATCTCATTATGGTCGCACGTGGAGATTTGGCCGTAGAGATTCCATTCGAACGGCTAGCTTTTGAACAAAAACGCATGATCAAACTGAGTAATACGAAGAAAAAACCTGTGATCACTGCAACCCAAATGTTGCACTCCATGGTCAAGAATGTTCGTCCTACTCGAGCTGAGATCTGTGATGTCGCCAATGCTGTCTATGATGGAACCGATGCAACGATGCTGTCGGAGGAAACTGCCGGAGGAGCACATCCACTGATTGTCGTCCAAACGATGGCAAAGATTCTAGAGTACACGGAAGGGGTTGTCCCCGCAGTCTCAACGACCGAATGGCAAGTACGCATTTAGTCAGGTGAAAACGATCGTGAAAACAAAAACCCCGTCATCCGGCGGGGTTTTTTAGTGCGAAAACATTTCTTGAAATCTTAGGCTGCTTTCTTCTTGGAGCGCAATTTTGCTCGAACTTCAAATTCACGGGTAGATCCATCATCCGTGTCAAAGACTTTGACTCCGGTCATTTGATAAAAGTTTAGCAGGTGGTTATTTAAGCTTTCTTCCAAATCCTTAATACTTTCTTTGATATCCTTTATTTTTAGTTTCAGTTGAGTACTTTCCGGTGAGTTGGCTAAGCTCTGCTTACGTTCCTTCTGAAGTTTTACAATTTCTTTAGCTTGTTCCTCGATTTGCGACAGCTCCTGGTCGTTTTCAACGATGGATTTTACACTCTCGGACAGCTTTTTAGCGTCATCTTTTAACTCATCAAGCTTGGCTGATTGGCGATTAATGATGCCTTGCAGAGCGATCAGCGTATTGGGATCAAAGGTAGCCTGTGGCTTTTGATCACCTGCTGGAGTATCGGCTGGATCAGTAGAGTCACCTGCAGGGAGAACATCATCATCGCCGGCGGTTAATTCTGGTGCATCATCACCGGCATCGAGCGTGGTAACAATCTCACCGGGCTCTAAGACATCGATTTTCTCTCCGATATCGGTTGGAGAGTCGGATTCGGTCGTTGTGGGAAATACATCGGTTGCATCACTCATACAAGCTCCTTTTTTCTACAGTACTGACAATACAGATCCCGTGTACCTTTGTCCAGTCATGCCGAACTTTCATCTGGCTCGTGCTATACTACCTTCCATGAAAACACGGAGTCTTTCACTCTATTTGGTCATAGTTTTGATTGGTTTACTTCCTACCATTGGCGTCTTTGCCTGGGGAGTGTATACCTCGGTGATTCGAAGCTCTGTACCTCTGGCGACGCCGTTTTCTTCCATGCAGTAATGTTGTGAACGCTATCCTACATAGCGCCCCTAGAAAGGGTTTTTATGGCAAAATCAGATGAGAAAAAACCAGAAACCGTTGCATCTCCCATCGGAGAGAATACTGTTGTCACGCTCACCCTCAAAAAAGAGGCTCACGAGCGTGAATACCAAAAGGTCTTAGCCTCGTACGCTTCCTCCGTCACACTTCCAGGTTTCCGTAAAGGCAAAGCCCCAAAAAAACTTGCTGAAGAGAATGTAGGAAGTCTCAAACTGATTGAATATGTTCTCGAACGTCTCGTTCCAGATCTGTATTCCGCCAAAATCAAAGAACTCAAGCTCATCCCTCTAGTCTCTCCCCAAGTTCAAGCTAAAAGCATCGAGCCTGGTCAAGATTGGGTTATTGAAGCCAGTACCGCAGTTGCTCCAGTCGTGATCTTAGGAGACTGGAAAAAGATACTCAAAGAGGCTGCTAAAAATCTTCCCAAAAAAGACACTCCAGAAGAAAAAGATGAGGATTTGGCCAACAAACAGTTAAGTTACATCTTTGGAGCCCTAATTCAGTCGATTAATCCAAAAATTGCCCCCTTATTGCTCGAGAATGAGACACGCAAGCAACTGGAAGATTTTGCGCGGCACTTGGCCTCCCATCGAATTGAACTGGATACATACCTAAAGCAGATTGGCAAAGACATTAATGCCCTGCAGCAAGAGTACATGGCCAATGCCTTGGCCACACTCCAACTCGAGTTTGTCTTACTACAACTGACCAAAGAACTCGCCATTACTCCCACCAAGGAAGAAATTGAGGCTTTCGCAGGAGAATCACTTTCCAAAATGGACAAAAAGTTCCAAGACCAAATGCGAGAAGAGGCAACAGCTATTGTTGCCCGTAAAAAGACGGTCGAAGCGATCAAGCACGAAGCTGGTATCACAGCCTAAGGCCAATTCATTTACTATAAGATGGTTTCGCGCTTGATTTACTCAAGACAGGTGCGTATAATCTGGTGTAGTCTTAAGTCCACCTACGACGGAAGTTCTCGTATGGTGGGTTTTGTGAATATGAACACGCCTGGAAAATCATCACGACCAGCTCCTTCATTTACTGGAAACCCGTTCGCACGGGCAATCCAGGAAATTGGTGGAACCACCGTGAAACAGGCATCCGCCATTCCGGGTCAAATCGTCAATGATGCCATGAGTTCTATCTTTGGCACGGGAACCTCGCAGCCTTCCGAGAACAATGACTCTCAGTCAGAAAATCCCTTTGCAAAAGCACTCGAGCAACAAGCTGAAATTGACAAGCAGCGACAGGAGATGGATCTTGAGAAACAGCGCGCTGTTCGTCACAAAGAATTCCAAATGACGGAAGTCTTTAACATGCGGGAGCAAAAGGACAAAGAAGTCATCAAGCAGCTCCAAGAGCAACTTAAAGCCCTGGCCAAAGAAATCAAAACCTTAGATGGCAGTGTCAAGACCGCCATTCATCAAGATGTCAGCGATCCTGGCACGTACCATGTCCATTTCTTCCAGCAGCTCCTAAACTTTGTTGTGTTACTGCGAAAACGTGTCCACGAGGCTAATACCTGGATTGAGAACTTTAATTCCCGAAGCAAAAAGCAGGGTGCGTTCTGGAACCAAGTCTACAGTCAAAAGGGTGGTACCGCCTATTTAATGAGCCAGGAACACCAAGTGGCTCGCAATGTAGGGTAAGGCTATGCAAAATCCAGAACTACGCAGATGGTTAAGTGACGAAGTATGGACCTTTGTACCGATGGTCCCTGCCATCGTTCTTTCGAACATGAACCCCGATCTCTTTGCGGATACAGTTTCAGATGCTCTTTTCGACAAGTATGGGGAAATAACAATTCTTTCAGTATCTTCCTTTGTACGAGAAGATGGTACGATCGACGCTTATGGTCTTCAATCTGCATTGCAGAGCTCAAAGGTTAGGCTCTACCTTGACACTGATGCCACTCAACCTCAATTAACGGAATTCCTGAATACCATTCGAACGATGAAGGAATCATCGTCCGCAACCAGACTAGCCGAAGTCATTTTGACAGCCAGAAAAGAGGTTTTAATCAATCCAGAGGACAATGGTCGTGTCATGAACATTCGCAGAATGTAAATCGCTATAGATAGATGCAAGTACAGTTAACTACTTCGTATGGTTGATATTCCAAAGTTCTTAGAAGGAAAGAGTGGGCTAATCGTAAATTCCACTGTAGAGGCATACCCATTAGCACTATATTTATCTTCACTTCTTGATGGTCAAAGTCAATTTGAAGATAAAGTTCCTCCCATGCTAACTCGCTACTTAACCTCAAAAAAACTCGATTTTGCAGTGTTACACCATATTAGAGTCTCTGATAGAAATACCATTCTTGCAGCGATTCGAAACGATTTTCCCATCATCTATATCCCAACGCTACTCAGGGGGGGTCAAGAAACAGTTGCATTGTATACTGAGCTTTCTAGCGCCGGAGCAGTGGAAATCAGTCGTGGGTTTACAGCTGAGACAGTCATTACTGCCCTCGTCATGAACTTCGAGAAGCATTTTAGCGCTAGAGAATAAGCATTAGTTCTATCTCCTAGTGCAGGTAAGACATTATTTTGGAACAGAATA
This sequence comes from uncultured Pseudomonadales bacterium, assembly GCA_964635905.1. Lineage (GTDB taxonomy): Bacteria > Patescibacteriota > Microgenomatia > UBA1400 > UBA12028 > JACOVC01. Next base: position 458,887 of record CAZWPK010000001.1, on the reverse strand, counting down.
TCTGTTATAATCGTGGTTCTGTTGGGCGGTTAGCTCAGTTGGTTAGAGCGTTACATTGACATTGTAAAGGTCAGAGGTCCGACTCCTCTACCGCCCACCTTTTATTTTTCTCCTTACCAATTTGGACATGGACGATACCAAGCCGGCAAAGCCGAAACTTCACTGAGATTGTTAGATTCTTCTTTAGGCAGTACATTTCATCAAAATAAAATTTATCAGAATGTGTAAGAAATGCTATAATTTCAATTCGAGGATAATGCTACTCAGCAATAAAAAGAAAGCGAGATATGACACAAGAAGCTTCAGGCAGAATGGTTAGTGCAATGGGAACGGTGGAAGCTCCCGATGGCACAACTTTTGGTATGTTACGATGAGCTCCGGAAAACGCCGGAAACATTCGGGGTGAGGCTCTAGTCGAAATGCGAAGACTTATCAGTGAACAAGAACCCGAGAGCCTTGGATACTTAGATACAAGCGGTGGCCTTAGCTCTGAATATGCAATCACCTCGGCCATTATCCACGTTTCGAGCCAGAAGCTCAAAGCAGATTTGGTTAAGGTTGCTGTACAAAGAGATCTCTCTCAAGGATTCCGTGCAGCAGCAGTGCAAATGCTCGAGTATTCAGAAGCTGCGAAATTAGATTTGCCTGAGTTTGGAGAGCAATTTGTTTTTGAGCAGTATGATAAAGCAATTGAAGAGGGTGATTATAATGCTGCACATATGATGGCTGGGACTATGCTTCGAAAAGGTAGGATAGCCGTTAAAACACAAACAGCAGGTGTAGATGCAAATGACAAAGGAATAGAGTCATGGAGAGGTAAGGAAGAAAAAGCCTTTGGGTTATATGTTCGTCAAATATTGGATGCCTACAATGAAGGGTTTATAAAAAGTGATGACTGGCGAATTCGCTTACTTTTCGATGCATATAGGTTTAGACAAGATGGGTATGACGGCACATACGTTAGTCCTCTTGCTCAAGAGGTCGCTAAAGCTAATGTAGAGGCTGCACTTAGGAGCGGTCTTGAATGGGTAGCACTTCAAGTTGCTGTAACAGCAAAACTACCCGATGACTATGTTAGCGAACTTCGCAAGAAGGTCGCTCCAAATGCTGTAGATAAAGTTGAAAAATGGGCTAACGAGTTGAAAGATAGAATTTCTAGAGTGCTCACGAACCGACAATAAATTAGTTATTAAATCTCAGGCTCTACCATTCATTTCACAGGTGAATCAGAATTTCATTTCCCGCATATGAAAGAAAAACTCTCCCCCCGTATTAGTAGTACACAACTAATAGATTTTGTACGTAGAATCAATGCTGGAGAAAAACCAGATTTCACAAAATACGCAGCAATACCTCCATATATTGACGCGGTTTACGATCAGTTATCAGCAGTGAAGCCTCAAACGGAATCCATTAAAGCCTATCTTCTGTATTTAGATTCTTGTCGAATAGCTGATCCATTTCCCCGAGTTCATGTTGGACTATTATCCATCGATCAGTCCATTCAGCTCACTTTTCCATATCTAAAAATGACTACTCGAAACCGCATATAGAATTGACAATTCAATCATCCTCCTGCACAGTACAATCATGGACACATCACACTCTTCAAAGTCACTCTACGATGCAACAACTGGAGAAATTGCCCGAAAAAATTTCGTAGCAGGAATGATGCATGGACTAGGTGGGCTAATTGTGACTGTTCTATCCTGGATTCTGCTGTATTTTCTCTTTACCAATTTCATACTTCCGCAGATTTCTGGAACCTTAAAACAAGCAGAGAGCCTAATGAAGATGGTAGAGTCTCTCAATAAAACCCAATCTCAGATGGATACGCTGACTGAACCTTCCTCCGGTGGATCTCGACAAATCATTGTCCCGGAGAACTTAATCCGTCAATTCCAGCAAAGCCAGCCTCAAGAATAACCATACTTGCCTCAAGGTGTATACTATAAGTCTATGGAAAAACCAGTGATTGCTCTAGAAGAGGTTGTTGATTTTGTTCGTCAGACTAGTTTTCAAAAAGTTGATGGTACAGTTGTGTATGATGATCGTTTACTAGAAGCTAAAAACGCGCTTACTGGACTTCTTTTGTTGGAGCAAAATCCCACTAGTATTGACTCTGTTATTCAGTCCCTCGATGCTCTCCTTCGTAAAGGTGTGTCATTCATAATGTTTCCTATTAATCCCGAAACACCCACAGAGACCAGCGTGTCATATTTAATGTTTCCTCTTGATCCAGGAGAATCCACACGAACCGGAGTATTTTTGGAACGAATCATCGCTACTGTTAATGAAGCTACAGACAAGGACTTTAATGCTCGTAATCTGATGTCAACACTTCGTAAGCAATTTCGTTTCTAAAAAGGATCGATAGAATCTATCCAATCACTCCCAAATATTGTATACTTGCTCTTAGATTCATCTCTTTCTGGACTCACCACCCAGGGCATAAGACGCTGACTCCCTGCGAACGGGAGTGAAGTAAGACCACCGGATCTTTTGTTGGAACATTTGGAACAAAAGACAGCGTGGTTTTTTTGTATGAAAACGACAAAAAAAGTCGAACAACCAGCACAATATAGAGAGCAACCCAGCATTTTTGTTGTCTCATATAAGGAAATTGCGAAACGTCACTTCTTTGCAGGATTCATGGCAGGGCTTGGCGGTGTGATGGCAACACTCTTGATGGGTTTTTTACTTTCCGTCCTCATCGCACAGTTGATTGCACCGCGACTCTCAACGATTTTGACTGTAACCCGAACTACATTGGAGCAGGCGGGATTCTTTCCTCAGGCCCGTACTTCTCCAAGCCAACAGTAATTGAGGAATAGTCTATAAAGGACACTATGAAAAAAGAACTATATCTCGAATATCTACGCCACTCCTGCGCACATTTACTTGCAGCAGCAGTCATGGATCTCTGGCCAACAACCAAGCGTACGATTGGTCCAGCCATCGATTCAGGATTCTATTTTGACTTTGAATTTGAGAAACCGATCTCGGAAAGTGATTTTCCAGCTATTGAAGAACGGATGCATGCCATCGCCAAAACCTGGAAGGATTTCTCCCGTCAGGAAGTCTCGGTAGATGAAGCCAAGAACGAATACCAGGATAACCCGTATAAACAGGAATTGATCGAAGAATTTGCCACTAAAGGTGAGGTCTTATCCATGTACACGTCGGGAGACTATTCTGACTTGTGTCGAGGAGGACATGTAGAACATCCTGATGAAGAGCTCCGCTATTTCAAGCTGCTTTCCGTTGCTGGTGCCTATTGGCGCGGTAGTGAGAAGAACGCCATGCTTACACGTATCTATGGAACCTGTTTCTCGTCGCAAAAAGAATTAGACGCCCATCTAACAATGCTAGAAGAAGCCAAGAAGCGCGATCACCGAAAAATCGGAAAAGACCAAGAGCTCTTCTTCATCGATGAGATGGTGGGCAAGGGTCTCATTATGTGGCTTCCCAACGGCACAATCCTACGCGATCAAGTGGAAAAACTCGCCAAGGAGCAAGAAGCAAAGGCCGGGTATGTGCGCGTGGCGACCCCCCATATTGCCAAAGAAGAGCTCTTTCTAACGTCCGGTCACTTGCCATACTACAAAGATAGTATGTATCCACCCATGGTCATGGATGATGGAACCTATTATCTCAAAGCTATGAACTGTCCGCATCATCATCGGATCTTCCAGCATACGCCTCGAAGCTACAAAGAGCTTCCCATGCGCATTGCAGAATATGGCACCTGCTACCGCAATGAGTTGTCTGGGGCCCTGGCAGGGCTCTTGCGTGTCCGCGGCATGAGTATGAACGATGCCCACATTTATGCCCGAAAGGACCAAATCAAAGAAGAATTCGCTAACGTGCTCAGGCTCACCATGGAGTACTTTAAGATCTTTGGTCTCAAGGACTATTGGTTCCGCTTATCCAAATGGGATAGCGCAAACACAGAAAAGTACATCGATGAGCCCGAGAACTGGGAATTAAGTCAAAATGTGCTGCGCGAAGTCCTCCAAGAGCTTGATGTGAAATTTGTGGAAGCCGATGATGAAGCAGCTTTTTACGGTCCAAAAGTGGATGTGCAGTTTAAATCTGCCATTGGGAGGGAAGAGACAATGTCGACCATTCAACTCGATTTTGCTGCAAAAAAGCGTTTTGGACTCGAGTATGTCGATGAATCAGGAGCGCAGTCTACTGAAGTCTTTGTCATCCATCGTGCTCCATTATCAGTCCATGAGCGCTTCCTTGCCTTCATGATTGAGCATTTTGCCGGTGCTTACCCACTGTGGTTGTCTCCCATTCAAGCCGTGATCATCCCAATCTCTCAAGATCAGCAGCCATATGCCCAAGGATTACTTGAAAAATTGCAAGCAGCTGGAATTCGTGTCGAAAACTGGAATGAAGCTGAAAGTATGCAAAATCGTATTCGAAAGGCAGAACACCAAAAAATACCGTACATGCTGGTCGTCGGGAACAAAGAGGCACAGGCAGAAACAGTTTCTGTCCGTGCTCGAGGAAATGTCAATCGCGGGGTCTGGGAAGTGGAGAAATTCATACAGCAACTTATCGAAAAGAATGCCAATCGAGACTTGGCAGTCTAATTGGTGATCACCCCTGCGAAATCAGTCAGAAAAAGTGTAAGATAGACGGGTAGGAACGTAAGCACTCCTACCCGTTTTTGTATGCGCATGACCACTCGATTCAAGCGTTATCTTCAACCGACTCTCCCCAAGATCGCTATTTGGTTTGCCTTTTTGCTTTTCTATCTGATCAGCTCACTTGCGTACATGGGCATCCTTCCCACATCCTGGTATCGCTTCTTCTACACCCAAATATCCTCGGCCAGTAAACCCTTAGGAGCAGGGGATGGGGGATATTCTTTTACCGGATCACTCTCTCCGGTAGACTCCACCACCCTCTTTTTAGCCTATATTCTGTTAACGTATCTCTTCTCCTGTATTTTTGTCGAGAGTTTTGGTACAATAAGTCCTTCAAGAAAGCGGCTTGGCCGTTGAGGATAGGATTGCATGTCAAAAAAAGTATTTTTTAAGGTAAATCAATTTATCCAGGCATCAGAAATGCGTGTTCTGGATGAGTTTGGAAAACAGTTGGGCGTGATGACGAAAAGTGAAGCCCTGGCAAAAGCTGCGGAACTGGATGTCGATGTGGTGGAAGTTGCTCCGAGTGCAAAACCACCGGTTGCAAAGCTGATCAATTTTGCCAAGTTTAAGTATCAGTTACAGCAAAAACAGCAAGACGACAAAAAGAGAAGTAAAAATATTGAGCTTAAAGAAATCTGGTTTACCCCCTTTATTGCCAAAGGTGATTTTGACGTTCGAATCAAAAAAGCACGAGAGTATCTCGAAGGTGGGGACAAAGTAAAGCTTGTAGTAAAATACAAGGGTCGAGAAATCACCCGTAAGGATTTTGGCGATGCGATCTTTGCCAAAGCAACGGAGTTGCTCGATGATGTCTCAAAAGTGGAATCACCCGCACGGTTAGTCGGGAAAAATGCTTTTATGCAGTTAGCCCCTGTAAAAAAGCGCAAAACAACGGAAGAGAATGAAGAATCACAAGAATAAGGAGCTTTATGCCAAAACAGAAAGTACGTAAAATTGTTGCGAAGCGTTTCAAAATTACCGCGACCGGTAAAGTGATGCGACGACGCCAAAACTCACGACACCTTCGAATGAACAAGAGTAAGAAGGCAATTCGACGCTACAGAGTACCCGTCGAAGTCAAAGGGAAATTCGCCAAAAAGATCAAGCAAATGCTTGGATTAGCCTAACAGAAACAATTAATAGATCTTAATAACCAAAGTACATAAGGACATCTATGTCACGTGTTAAAACAGGATTCGCCCGACGGCGATCCCACAAAAAAATCTTAGCCCGTACCAAAGGGTACCGGATGACTAAAAACCGATTGATTAAAGTTGCAATCGAAGCTGATTTGCATGCAGGTCAGTATGCGTTCGCAGGTCGACGACTTCGCAAGCGTGATTTTCGAAAACTGTGGATCGTTCGTCTGAATGCAGCCTTAAAAGCCATTGATGAGAAAATTCGCTATAGTGAATTTATCAATCAATTAAAAAAGAAAAATATTTTGCTTGATCGCAAGGTCTTGGCAGATATTGCTCTTAAAGACGAAAAATCCTTCGGGAAGATCGTGAGCCAAGTTCGTGGCTAAATCACAACGAAAACAATGAAAGGATGTGTTTAATCGGCACATCCTTTTTAATGCCTTCACGATTCTTCATCTTGCAAAAGAACGTTCCTTTGATAGGATAATGGTTGTATGCATACAGCACACAAAGCAAGCTGCTTTTTCTTTACCAACCACCGCTAATGTGGAGGGTAAGGTGTGCTACAACAAATGACCTCCACACGATGGAGGTTTTTTTATACAATTAGCTGATAAAATGAAACTATGGCAAGTACATTGGAATCACTCGCGAGAGACTGGAAGTCAACTTCTGATCATGAAGATATGCGGTTAAGTTTCATTTCTTGGAAAGTTAGACATAAGACTCCAGCATCGTATAAAGCAGAACTCGAATCACTAAATCGCGATGATGCAAAGATTCTGTATGAGGGATTTGTAACGTTATCTGAAATAAATACCCATTTATTTTCTCAGGTGATGTCCATAAGCCTCGGGAGCAGACTATGAGTACTTCACTTGACACACTTTTCCAATCCATATCCACGCTAAAGGGAAATTTTGCAAACGATACCACGGATTCTGTGCAAAAACGTTCCACCTATCTGGGAGCGAATGGGAAGTTTAAGGAACTCACCAACGTACTCAAAGAATTACCTCCCAAAGATCGCAAGGAAGCTGGGATTGCACTCAACGATTTAAAAACATGGCTCAACCAAGAACTCGGGGAAACCACAGAGTCTACAGCTACGTCTACATTGCAGGATCCCACTCTACCTGGGATAGAATTGAATCTTGGGCATGTGCATCCCGTTTCCCAAGCGATTCATGAAGTCACACAAATTTTTGAAAAGATCGGCTTTACGCGGGTACGGTACCCTGAAATTGACTGGGACTGGTATGCCTTTGAGTCTCTCAACATGGCTCCCAATCATCCAGCCCGCGATGAATGGGAAACATTCTTTATCGATCTTCCCGAAACCACAAAAGATATTCCCTATGATCCCATCAATCCACGCTGTCGTCATCCGGATATAGCGGGAGGCAAGGTCGTTCTCACCCCGCACACCTCCAACGGACAAGTTCGGGAAATGGAGCGACTCAAAAATCCTCCTATTCGCATGATTAATATCGCCCGCTGCTACCGTCGACAGTCCGATGTAACCCACACCCCCATGTTTCATCAGTTTGAGGGGTTAGTGGTGGACAAGGGAATCAACATTCAACACCTCAAAGGAACGATTGATCATTTTGCGCGCTCCTTTTATGGACCGAATGCCAAATCCCGCATTCGTCCCTTTCATTTCCAGTTCACGGAACCCTCCTTTGAAGTCGATTTTTCCTGCACGATTTGCGATGGAACTGGCACATTATCCAGCGGGGAAAAGTGTCGATTTTGTAAATCGGGTTGGCATGAGGTGGGTGGCGCAGGCATGGTCCATCCCAATGTCCTACGAGCTGGAGGACTAGATCCAGAGATCTATACTGGCTTTGCATTCGGCTGGGGAATCGAGCGAACGTATACGTTACGTCCGGGCTTACATATCGATGATATTCGCATGTTGTACAACGGAGACCTGCAATTACTGGAACAATTTTAGGTTATGAATATTCTCATTCCGCATTCTTGGTTACTTGATCATCTAGAAACCACTGCCACTCCACAAGAAATTCAGCGACTAGTCTCTCTTTCCGGTCCTTCGATTGAACGCATCCACACGATTGAGGATGAACCCGTTTACGATATTGAAGTCACCACCAACCGCGTGGATAGTATGTCCGTTCGAGGAGTAGCCCGCGAAATGGCAGTCATCTTATCCCAGGCTGGTATTCCCTCAAGCCTAAAACCGCTACAAACTACTATCCCTGCGTTCACGTCAACCCTTCCACTTCCTAGAATCGTTAATGACCCCAAGTTGTGTAAACGCATCCTCTGTCAGGTGGTTGCGGGAGTTTCAAAAACCCCTGCACCCGACTGGATGCAACAACGCCTCCGCTTAGTTGGCATTAATGTGCATGACGCCGTCATCGACATCACGAATTACATCACCCATGACCTTGGCCATCCGTGTCATGCTTTTGACTATGACAAGGTGATGCAGACTGGAGGAGTAATCCTGATAAAAGAAGCACAAGCCGGAAAAACCTTTCAAATCATTGATGGTGAAACCTTTACCACCGTGGGCGGGGAGGTGGTGTTTGAAAATGAAGCAGGGGACATTATTGATCTCCCCGCTATCAAGGGAACAAAGAACACCGCAATCCAAGATGATACCAAAAACGTCTTATTTTGGATGGAAACTCTGGATCCTGCCAAAGTTCGTTTTGCCTCCATGACCCATGCGATTCGAACCGTGGCCGCGCAGCTGTCTGAAAAAAATGTTGATCCCACCCTCGCCTCTGATGTGTTTGACAAAGGAGTAGCGTATTTCGCAAGCCTCGCTGGTGGATCACTGTCTAGTGAGCGCTACGACGACTTCCCTGGTAGTCGTGCTCCGCGTTTAGTGTCTACACCCACCAAGCGCATTGAGGCCTATTTGGGTGTCTTGTTACCCGCAACAACGGTGCAGTCCATCCTGGAAAACTTAGGGTGCCAGGTGGAAATCACTGCGGATGCGTATCGCGTAACACCTCCGAGCTTTCGACCGGACTTAGAAATCCCCGAAGATATCATTGAAGAAGTCGCCCGTATCTACGGATACCATCATCTGCCATCGGTCCTCATGCCGGGTGAGATTCCCTATGTTCCAACGAATGATCGTTTCGATACCGAACATGCGGTCAAACAATTGCTGGCAACCCTAGGAGCCACCGAACTCTACACTTATTCAATGATTAGTGAAGAGATGGCAACTCTAGAATCTCGTTTTGTGGAGTCTGCCTTTGTTGCAACGACAGCCGACATACAAAAAACCCACGTAAAAATCAAAAACCCTCTCACCGATGACATGGTGTTTTTACGCCGAACACTGTGGGTTTCCCACCTTTCTGTACTCTTGAAATCGTCGACTCGAAAAGAACTTGGGGTCTTTGAATTCGCTAATGTCTACATTCCCTCCACCGCAACGACTGCCTCCAACACTGTTCTTCCAACAGAAGAGTTACACCTGACGCTCAGCTTTAAAGGGAACGCTAGATTTGCCAAAGGTATGGTGTCTGCAGTCCTATCCCACCTCTATCTGAGCGCTCCAAGCTATCAAAAAACCGATAGTCCTTTCAAAACGATCATTCATGATGATGGACTATCCATAGGAACCTTCCTAACCTTGCCACACTCAGACTATACGAATATTTGCATTATTGATTTGGACTGGAGAACGGTATTGTCGAAGGCACGAGCCTATCCGACTGTTGTGGCTGCCTCCAAATTCACTCCAATTACGGAGGATCTAACATTCACCGTACCACCCACAGCCACCATGCAAGTGATTCTTGATACCATACGTCAAATCCCATTGGTGACGAATGTAGAGTTTGTGGATATCTACAAACATAATGCAACTTTCTCTCTAACTTATGCTGGCGACAAACAACTGACAGCAGAAGATGCAACCCAAATTCGAAAAACCATTATCGACGCACTTAGCACATCCGCGGGGCTTACCTTAGTCGGTACACTGCAATAACACCTATGCCAAAAGTTGAACAAGAAGAACACCGAAAGCTCCGCCAAGGAATTTCGTTAGCCCTGAGACATCATTTCATTAACGTCTTACCCACCGCCTCAAATCCAACTGTACTTGAGAAAATGGGTGACGCGTTTCTGATCAAAACGAAAACTGTCATGGATGAAGAACAACGAAGTCTTCCAAATATCGAAAAGTTCAGGACACTTGTGATTGCAGCTCTCAATCAGGCTGCAACTGAAAATAGACTTCAGCTTGAATTACCGGAAAATCCCACAACGGCACAAATTGTTGTCGCATTCAATAGCCTTCTTGAACAGCGAAAGCGCAGCTAGCTATGAAATTGTCAGTCAATCAGCTACAAAGATTCTTATTAGATTCTAATCAAGCCGGCTATGCTACGGGAGAAGAAAAGCAGTGGATCAAAGAGAAAGATGGTTCCACGACAATCCCTTATTCAAAAGGTGCGTTCTCCAGTCATGATAATTTCTTTGGTGGCGAACCATACGGAGGGCGTTTAGTAGTCTCCTTGGAAGGGAAGCCCGTTTGGATTATGGTCTACTATGGCTGGGTAGAACCCCAGGCAAACACCGATGCCGTCTATGCGATCCTTCGTCAGGCGCTTCAAAAGATGCCAGCTGACGCTCCGTTTCGAGGACCCAAAGAGTTAATCCTTGATTCACTCCGCTACACCAACCAGTGGATCGGTAGTGTAGAACGATACCAAGGATCTGAGAGTATCTTCGACAATGACAAACTTGTCTATCCCGCAAACTTCATTGGCGGCCTCATTGATCAACGCAATGGAGTATAGCGATACTGCTATCGACTGTTATAGAGTCAAATTACGCACGCATTCGCGAAATTAAGTTTTGAAGCAGTCTGTCCCAGTTTTCTTTAACATAATTTTCTAGTCCATCAGAATCATCGTCATCATTTTTTTCTAGTGCAGCTGCTTGGGAATCTGTCATCAAAGCAAAGTAGTATAAGACTTCTGACAAATCTGAGAGCTCAAACCCAATTGACAACCTTGTCTCAATATAATGCCATTCACCAGTTGGAAGTAATATCAAACCAACAGATCCCTCATCGATCCGAGTCGGGGTTGATAATAATTGAGTATACTGTTGTTCAAGAGTTGACATACTTTTATGGAGTTGCACTCGGACTTGGAGTGGGAGACGGCGACTGATCCCAAGCTACTCCGCCAACTCCGATGAATTGATCGGTGGTGGTTCCGGTTTTCCCATCTTTGCGATAGGCTTTTGCGTAGACTTTATATTTCCCAGGATCCAAGACGAGCTTTGTTTCATACGGGCGATCACGTAACGTTGTTTTTAGGGCATCATTGATATAGATTTCCACTCGATCCATCTCGCCATCGCTGGCGGTTTTTAGTTTCATTTCCACCTCATTACCCGTAATGTTTTTCTTGTCTAGGTTAGGTTCAAACGCTACCCAGACAGCGTTGGTACTATCACAGTTTTCCGTTGGCACCATGTAGCGCGTATCTCCCTGGGCACCGATCCAGGCATTGATTCCATCTTGCCAACGATTCTTCCCATCAGTACTTACGGGATCATCTTCGCGCAAAACGATGAACTCTTTCTCATCATAGTTTCCACCGGCAAGATCCGCTTCGGATGCCAGTTTGTTTTGTCCTCTACAGAGTTTGAGTTTGGTGTGGATGGGATCGGGGAGTGCAGGCAATGTCCCTTTCAGGACATACTCGGTACGCGCTTGGAATCCATCGTGTTCTGGATATCCGGACACGGCATCGACCTGGACTGCTTCTACCCCAGAAGGGATTTCCCAAGCTTGATCCTTGTATCCTTTGGAAATGGCATCCAACATGATGCGTCGCCAGATTGGCGAAGCACCAGTGAGTCCAGATGCCACAGACTTCATGGACGTGTTATCGTTGTTTCCCACCCAGACTCCCACGATTGCATTGCGCGACCAACCAATTGTCCAGTTATCGACTAAGTTGTTCGTGGTACCGGTTTTGACCGCAATTGCACGTTCACCAAAATTAAGTTGTGAATTCGCTCCAAATGCTCCAGAACGCGCATTATTGTCGGAAAGGATGTGACTAATTAAAAAGGATTCCTCAGGAGACATGACATGCTTGCCGTTCGTTGGCTTATGCTCATATAAAACCTTGCCACTGCGATCTTCAATCTTGAGAATCGCAACAGGGTCAATCTTTTTCCCGCCATTGGCAAACGACGAGTAGGAAGATACCGAATCGATCAAATGTACTTCTCCACCTCCTAAAGTAATGGCTAGTCCAAATCGTCGTTGATTTGCAGCGGTGGGCTCCAAGGTCTTAAATCCCATTTCATAAGCAAGACCCAACATATCCATAACTCCGACTTTTGCAAGAAGTTTGACCGCAGAAATGTTTTGTGAATTTCCTAACGCAAATCGCAGTTGAATCGGACCAGGGTATTTCCCATTATAGTTTTTAGGTTCGTAATCTTTCTGTCCGGTTCCTCCAGGGAAAGTTGTAGGAACATCGGCGATCAGCGATGCTGGTGTATACCCACGTCGGAGCGCTAACAGATAGGTTACTGGCTTGATGGAGGATCCGGGTTGCCGAAGCCCGTTCACCGCAACATTGAATTGACCATCAATATCTTTGGAGAAAAAGTCTTTACTCCCCACCATCGAGAGGATTTCTCCAGACTTTGGATCCATGACCATCGCAGATCCGTTGGTAATATGCAGTTTCTCCACTTTTGCGATCTCTTCACGGACAATTTTTTGAGCCTCCTGTTGCAGACGCAGATCAAGTGTGGTCGTTACTTTCAATCCACCAGTTTCTAGCACTTGATTCCCGTACTCTTCCTCTAACAAATCACGAACATAAAAGACAAAGTGCGGGGCCTTAATCTCCACCGCTGGTCGATCAAATGTCTTTAGTTTTAATTCATCAAGCGCAAATTTCTCTTGATCCTCAGTAATATATCCATCCTCCCGCATGCGACGAAGGACTGCATAGGTACGTCCAACCCAGTATCCCACTCCATTTTCATCTTTCTGTCCAAACAGTGGCGAATAGACGGACGGTCGTTGTGGCAAACCAGCTAGGATCGCGGATTCCACTAAGGTGAGATCCGAGACTTTCTTGCCAAAGTATTGTTCTGCGGCAGCACCCACTCCGCGGGAGTTTCCACCGTACGGCGTTTCATTGAGATAGAGGAGTAAAATGTCATCTTTGGAGAAAGCTTGCTCAATCTGCATCGAGAGTAAAAGCTCCTTAAACTTACGCGTTGGAGTGCGACTACTATCCAGCAATCTGTTTTTAGTCAATTGTTGGGTTAAGGTAGATCCACCAATCAAACGATGTTTGAAAATCAGGTTCTGAATCATGCGTAACGGAGTCAACGGATCAAACCCTGCATGCTTATAGAAATCCTTGTCTTCTACTGCAACTGTTGCTTGCTTTAAATAGAGGGGAACCTCGTCTTTTACCACGGGAACAATGCGTTCATTATCAAACACGTCGTAGAGAAGGTTGCCCTCTCGATCCAAGATCTTCGTACTAAAGCCCTCATTCCGAATCACATTTTGCGGATTAGGAAGAGTAAAGGAAAGGATCGTAGCCACAATTAGGAAACCAATCATACCAGTAACCACCCCGCCTAAAAACAGCATGGAAATAATCCGGACAATCTTTAACCCTTTTAAATCCCCATGTGTCGCAGTTCGAAATCCAGACCTGGAAAAAGAAGAGAGTCTCTTTTTTTGACGATGAAGTAAACGATGCAAAAATTTCACCACTTTATAGTACCAAATGTTGCGATTAATTACTGTAGGAACTGCTATTCACCCCGAGACACGTATTGTCCAGTAGTGGTATCCACAACGATACGATCACCTTTTTTGATAAAGAGAGGCACATCGATCTCATAGCCCGTTTCTAATCGTACTTTCTTTTTAGGAGCGTTGACACGATTTCCTGCAACCGCATCCTCGGAGTAGTCAACTGTCAGTGTGACCTTCCCTGGGAAACGTATGCCAATGGCTTTTTCATTGTAAAAAACCACATACATGTATTGTTCCGGCATCAAATAGGGCACATAGTCTGCCATCACATCACCAGGAACTGTAACTTGTTCAAACGTGCGTGGATGCATGAAAATAAAGTCTTGACCATCTTGATACAAATATTGCATTTCGGTAGTCTGGACATCGGCTTCTTCGACCGTTTCTACGGATTTGAAGGTAAATTCAACCACGTTCCCTGTCTTTACACTCTTGAGTTTCGAACGCATGAATGCGGACCCTTTACCTGGGGACACAAACTCGGTAAACGTCACCCAGTGCGGTTCATTTTTATGCATGATGTACATGCCTTTTTTAATATTTCCACCAGTTAATGCCATACAATTCCTTACTAGCTGCTACCAATTTCCTTGAGGAAGGCCTTATTATACGATGTTTGAGCTACCTTGTCACATGGACGCATGGTATTAGAGTCGTTGCTGAAGATTTCGCATAGAATCTAGAACCAATGACAATTTTGATTCTCGTAGAACTTTCGTCAGTTCAAGCACTGCCCGAATTTCCGTGTTCACCCGCCTCCATTCGCTGCTCATGACTGGGTAAGCCAGCGAGTTTTTTGTCATCAAGGTTAACAGAACCATTTGAAGTTGAAGATTGATGGGGTGAACCAGCGCAAATGTTTCTAGTTTTGCGGCATGTAGGTGAAATCTTTCCTGGTGCGTCATCGGCAAACTTTGATGCATAAAGCGCTCTACAGAGGTGTCAAAGATTGTTTCTAAATCAACTTGCCACACTCTATTCTGCTCTTCAGGGTCAACTAAAATATTGCCTCCATGGCGATCCCAGAGGCATAATTTTCGCTGCTCAAGTTCTGCAAACTGCTCTACAACCTGAATCGCAATATCCAAATCAGTTGAAAACGGGACAGTAAGATCGTCCCATATAATTCCCGGAAGCTGAGAGACTAGAAAGGTGTCTTTGTTCCGACTGTCTTCCAAGAACATGGATGAAACTGTCAGTAATGTAGGTGTAAATCCACTATCAGCTAGCAGGTTTGTGTTGGCATTGCGCATACCATCACAATAGTCAGCAGGTCGTGGATTTGATTTCCACTCTGCCCATTCAGGCCTGATTGACGGTTGTACTGTCTCTCTTCGCGTATTCCACATCCCTGTATTATAGAGCTTTCTTCGATTAAACCACAGAACAAGACTATCGCTATTGACTCCAACTTATTCAAGACCTATAATAATGAACTGTGACAGATCATCTTAAAAATGCAGATAAGGCTTTAAGCTACACAGTTGGTGTTTCCACAATGGCATTGGGAACATTTGTAGAAGGCATCGGTCTTCCTTCGTTGTACAACTTGATCCGGACAGGAGCCTTCCAAGAAATATTGTCACGCCCGGAGCTACTGACCGACCCACGCTGCGATGTCCTAATTGTCGCTGCCACGCTTTCCATGCTTGGAGCAATCCCACTTGGTCTTGGTGCAGGATCCATTGAAGCTGCACGGCGTTAATCAGAATGCTTGTTCCATAATTCCGACGCTGGAAAGACAACAACATCTGAAATTTGCGGCGCATCCGCAAAAAACATAACGATACGATCAATTCCAACAGCTATCCCGCCGGTGGGTGGCAGACCTGCTTTTATTGCTTCCAAGTAATCTTCGTCTAGTTGATATGCTGTTTTGCCCAAGATGGCTCGTTCGTTAAGTTCGGATTCAAAGCGGGATCGCTGCTCTTCGGCGTCCGTTAATTCTGAAAACGCATTTCCCATCTCAATTCCTGCCACATAGAATTCGAAACGCTCCGCAAAACGTGGATCAGAGTCCTTTTTTTTAGCAAGCGACGCTTGAGAAACAGGGAAATCATAAATGATGGTCGGATGGTCTACTCCAAAATGCGGCTCGATATCGTTGAGTAAAAATTGGTTGTATACCTGTTCCCAAGTTGTAGTGGATTCAACGGAAAATCCGCGCTTTTTTCCTGCTTCCTTTAGCTTTCGCTCATCAAGTAATGTGTCCACATCAATCCCACAGTAGCTAAAAAAAGCCTCTGCAACACTAATTCTTTCCCACGGGGGAGTCAAATCATACATTTTCCCTTGATAAGTCCAGGACGTGGTAGGTCCAATCTGCGTCGTATCCAAGGTTCGTGCAATGGCAACAAATAGCTGTTCACAGTCTTTCATAATGTCAGTGTAGTCTGCATGCGTTCGATACCACTCCATGATGGTAAACTCAGGGTTATGTTTAAAGGACAGACCTTCTGCATTACGAAAAGATTTACAAATGGAAAACAGTTTTGGAATCCCAGTAACTAGCAATTTTTTTAATGCATACTCTGGCGAAGTGAGCAAATATGCAGGAGTTGGATGACGCTCAAAGTCTAGCAGAGTTGTCGCAAACACTTCCAAATATGGCTCTGTTCCAGGAGATTTAACTAATAAAGGTGTGTCTACTTCTAAAAACTCCTGTGACTTAAAAAAGTGTCGAATCGCATCAACAATCTTCTCCCGTTGATACAAGTAAGTTAGTTTGTCGGGCTGGGCTCGTAATCTCTTCCAGGTTGAATTCATAGAGATCTCTATTATACTTCAACCAAAACTATACCGTGATACCGCTGTAACAGAAAGGTGCCATGAATAATTTAATTGATGGAACATTCTGGTTAGTTTGCTAAATCCGATATTGACGCATTTTGACGTGCGACTGGTCAAAGAAATTAATCGTAGAAAATTAAAAAACCATTCATGGAAACTGTCACCCTGTATAAAATTATCCTTGAGCGTCAAAATCGACGCAACAGTCAAAAAACCAACGTTGATGAAGAATGTGATCCACTGGTCTACCTTGATCAAGCAGACGCAGAAGCTGCAGCCAAATTGAACCTCAGTTTCGTAAGTCTAAAGGAACTGTGTCTTCAAGTTAGAGTACAAATGGATAAGTTAGAACTCACAGATAAACAAGTTGAGATCCTCAACAGGCAGCGATTTATTTCCTTGAACGTTCTTTCCCAACCACGTTCTTAAGCTACAGTCATTGAGCCTTGGATGAATACACTGCCAAACTGCCTCCATCATTTAAACGACTACAATTACATCTTCTTGATTTTATAGATCCTCTTAACTCTTCCACGTTGAAATCATAAAAATACGATTATAACTCACTCGATTACTCGTCTTATAGTATATAATAAATACAATTATGCCCCCAGTTCAATTATATGAAAGAGTGTTACAGGCTGGAAGTCACGACTCAGTCCTATATCGGACAGCTCAAGGCGCAAAAAATCGCATTGAGATGAAGAAAGATTTTCCAACAGGTTCAGTGATTATGGATTTTAGAGAGCTTCGAACTGTTACGCTTGAGATTCCGGAAGCACAGCTTCAAGAACTCTATAACTTAGGCTGGACCACTCGAAATATTATCAAAGGAATACCTCGAGACTAGTTCTGCCGTGACGCGTTTATCTTGTTTTCTTTCTTGATATCTAGAAGACATTCGTATCTTTCTCCCAAGCTTCTCATAGTGATGTATCAGTCCTAGACTCCGAGCAGTTCACTGCTGGTCGGATGTTAATACCGCCTGATCAACATACTCAACTTCGCGCTGATCCCAACTGTAGGCTAGATAATGACCATCCCGTAACTCTTGTAACTGCATCACTGGGAATTTTCCATCTCCACCGGGAAGATCTACGACATACTCCGGAATACAGTACCCTGGAAGTCGACCACGTAGCGATGCATAGAGTGCTTTTCCTTTTGATACCGAAATTCGAAAATGATGCGTCCCTTTTGCATAGTCAAGATGATGCAGATAATAGGGGATAATCCCATCGATGAACAAGTTCCAGAATAACTCTTGCAGAGCAGAAGTTGAATCATTGACCCCTTGTAAGAGTACCGATTGAGAGAGCACCACAATCCCGACAGCTTGTAAACGCTGTACCGATGCACGCAGTTGCGGACTAATTTCTCGGGCATGATTACAATGCAGTACGATTACGATTCGTTTTCCTGTCAGGATAGCTAGTGCGGAAATCCATTCTGTCGATAAGACACTGGGATCCATGACTGCTAGGCGCGTATGAAAACGAATTACTCGCACAGAAGCAATCGAATCCAGCATTGACAGCATTCCCCGCAAAAAGGCAATCGGGAAGGTAAGTGGGTCACCTCCGGAAAAAATGACTTCTGCAATTTCTGGATGTGATCGTAAATAACCTTCGCCTGCATGAATATCAATCGGCCGAGGTTTCCCGATGACATCGCGACGAAAACAAAATCTGCAATGGACCCCGCAATACGTCGTACACAGAAGCAAGCAACGATTCGGATACCGATGGATGAGTCCAGGAACAGGCTCATGGCTGGAATCCCCAATCGGATCAGACAATTCGTAGTTCTGAATATTTTTCTCCAGTAAACTTGGCATCACCATCATGCGTAAGGGATCTTCTGGATCTTTCCAATTAATGAGATTGGCATAGGAGAGAGGAATCCGCAGTGTAAACAACGATCGGCACTGCTCCTTGTCTGGCAACTGACACTTCTCCCAAGAAAGATGTTTTGATTGTAAATACGTTTCAAGTGCGTCTACTGACGCAAGATATGCAAGTGGCATAGGATACATACGAAAAATAACGAGTACAACAAGCTAAAGCAGTTATACTCTTGGCGGAGCTTTATCGAAGTGAAGCGGAATCACAGCCAGTTGATTAGAATGCATAGAGACTAAACGAGTATACACCCTCCGTTTGGTTCCCACGTTTGTCCCAAGCTTTCACAGAGAAGGTATGGTACTCACCCGCAGGTCCAGTTAAGCATCGCTCGTAACGTGGCTCTTTGCTCGGATCTGGTCGATACGTGAAAGAATACCAGTTTTCACCATCAAGTTTTCCTTCAAAACGGATGTCATTTTCACTTGTTGAGACATCGATTGCATAGCGTGGAGTCACACATGTTTGTTGGGTATCTGCCCGCTTGAGGATATCAAAGGATATTTGTGGTGGGGTCGTGTCCGCGCGAATCGTATAGGGGAAAGTATAGGAATTATTACTTGTATTTGCCTCTGTATACTCACTCGGTTGATTAATATCAATTGCGACCGTATATGATGCTGGCGCAGAAGGTAAGCTAAAGGTTGGCGATATTGTTCCGGATGAGTTTACCAGACCAATCAATCCGGATTGAATCACTGTTCCATTTGCAGTCACTCTATATGGAACACTCTTTTGGAAAGTGTTTCCAATCGTTTTAAGTTCAAAGGTCATGGAGATCGGAGAGGGAATCGATGTCCAGTTCTTCTCATCAATAGATAAAGTGTTTGAAGCAGTTGGGTTTAAGATCGAGGACATCGCATTGTAGTCCCATAAGTAGACCGCGGTGATGGCCACATCCACAGGTACAGGAGTAGGTGTCGGAGTTGCCGTTGCAGTGGGTGTAGGAGTTGGCCTGGCTGTCACCACTGGGGGGAGTGCAAATTACGCCGAACACCTACTGGCCTATCTCCATAAGTTCATGACCTCATACCAAGGGTTAGAAGAGGAGAAATAATGCCAGCGAGTGTTTCCATACCCCACTCTTCTGATTCTATCCTAAATTCTCACCTCTTTGATGAGAAAACCTTTTATCATCAGTTTGTCGCTGATCTAGAAAGTTGTCAGGAAGAAGTAATTATTGAGAGTCCGTTTATTACCCAAGGACGAATGAGATTGTACTTACCTGTTTTTGATACATTACTGAAGAAGGAGGTCAATATTTACATCCTTACTCGTGATCCTCGTGAGCATGAACCGCGTCTTGGAAGGCAGTCTGAGGCGATGATAAGGAAGTTTGAAGAAGTAGGAATCCATACACTCCTCTGCCAAGGCAACGATCACCGCAAGTTAGCAATTTTGGACAGAAACATTCTCTGGGAAGGTAGTCTCAATATCTTGTCACAAACTAGAAGTCGGGAAATTATGCGCCGGATAGAGGGAACTGCAGCAGTACAACAAATGATGGATTTTCTAGATTTGGAAAAACACCTAGTTTAGAAAGGCAAGATATCTGAGGATTTTGCCTTGAGGGCTTTAACTAACTTAAAAAGTGTTTCAAGAGTAATATTAGATTCTCCCCGCTCAATGCGTGGGTAGTAACTAGGGTCAATATCAGCTTCAATAGCAGTCTCGGTTTGAGTCATCTGCTTTTTTACTCTCAGTTGCTTGATTTTGTCAGCCATTTTGTCTCGGATGGCCTGGGTTATGACGTTACTCATATATGTTTACTGTACTGTAAATCGAGGCTAAGTTGTAGTGTGTCTTCGACATGACTACTTTTTCTTATTCCTAAGAGCTTCTAGCTCTGAGACTCTCAACTTAGCAAAATTCATCATAGCATTGGTAATATTGGTAGCTTTTTCTAGAGTGGCGTTGCCTGGATCAGTGGCCTTGAGATGTTTCAAAATTGATTTGAGGATAACTGATTGATTAGTGTCTGCAGCTACGAAGCGGTATAAGGTGTCATCAAATTCTTCAATCTTGTTTCTGAAGTCATCGCTATTTCTTAGTAAATCTCTTACTTCTGACCATGGGAGATTATTAATTACTCTACTAGTTAAGTCAGAAACAGGGTTTTTAATTGTGCTCATGTTACTAGCTATTATATAGCAACATAGAAAAGTTGAGTTAACTGTAGGGCTTTAAACTATTCTGACTTTTATTCTATCCCAAGCGATACATCTATTGCTTGAGTCAATTACATAGCACTCAACAAAATGGGTACCAGTATATAGTGTGGATTCTACTTTTTCTTTATTGCCTTCATCCCAAGTTATTTCTCCTCGTTGTGTACCTAATCGGCTTGCTTCTCTTCCTGTATTTTTTACTTTCCACATTACATTGAATTCACCAGGTACATCAAACTTTATAATTTTAAAGAGAATTGAAGCCTTTTTTTGAACTAAAGGTAATAGACTTATATAGTTATCTCTAAATCCTTTATTTTTAGTTACCCAACCATCAATCCTTAGTGAGTAACCTAGATCTAATATTGGGAATCCATAATCTCTTTGAAGGAATTGCTCTTTTGGTGCAAAAAAAGCATTTACAAAACCAACTAGCTTTGATAAATCAAAAGAACTTTTCCTTTCAGGTTTGGGAAATTCGTCACCAAGAATACTACCCCAAAGATATGCAGATTCAGATTCATCAGTAGACTCCAGTGCTTCTGTTGCTATTAATAAAGTGTCATTCACTGCGTCCATAAAGTGGATAAACTCAGTCAGTATCATACTTGTTTTAAGAGTCTCAGCGTGCAAGCCTGGATCTCTTAGTTCTGGTACTGAAGAAGAATCTTCATAATCCATATATCTATTTTTAATATTGGTCAAAACTTGGACAAAGTGTTCAGCATAAGAGTTCTTGGTTGAATCAAAAGTTTCTCCAACAAGTATTTCCAACCAAAACCCTTTTGGCTTAGCATCTTCAACACCTGAATGCTGCTTCCACCAGTGTTTCATAATTTTAACAAGAGGTACAAACATACCTTGACTTAATTCATCACTATTTAGGTCTGAAGTGAACTTCAAATGACCTTTAGGATGGCTTTCAACCCAAATATCATTTTCTCTGTCAGGTACTAAAACTTTTTGATCACTATTTCCAGTTAAAACAACTGGAATGATATCTAGGGTTAGCTCAGAATCAGGTTCATCAGGCAGCGGGTCTATTACTTGAACTGACTTGCGGTTAGGAGTAGTAGCTTTAGGATCTTCATAAAATCGATTTAGGGCTCTTTTTAATTTTGGCAAGACTTTACTAGGTTTATCTTCATCGCTATTTGGATCAAAGGTAGTTACTAAAGCAATGTCAACATCTTTAATATTGCCTTCAGCAGTATGCCTCTTGTACGAGCCATATAAAAAACTATCAATAACATATTCTGAAAATTGGGAGTCCTCAGTCAGGAGGTAATCACGTACCCGGGTATGAGCTTCAACCGCATGATCCTTATATTTCTTTTTTGGCTCAATATTCTCTAAAAATTTGTCAAAATAGTTTTCAGCTTTCATAAAATCCTTATCAAAAAGTGTTGTTTTTTAATACCCCTGTCTTTAAATAACCAGTTCTGTCAGGGTTGAAGAAATACAAGTGAAGTTCGGTGTTAAGAGTGTTGAGTCTATGACCAATAAGCATGGCGAGTGGTTTTGGAGCAGCTATAAATAAATGTAAGCGTTTTAAACCTAATCCAGTATTTTGAAATCCGTGAATTTTTAATGTGATATCTTCCGCGATAGCTAAGGCATGGGCTGAATTTTCTACATTGTTCCCATACACAATTCCATAAGACCTACTAATAAAAGGTTCCTGCCAAGATGATGCGTGTTTCATCACAGCTTCGGTAATATCAGTTCTTCTAGCCAAATTTAAAATAAAGACAAGATCTTCAGGTGTTTGGCTGGATGATTGATTAATCAAGTGGTTTTCTACTACTTGAGACGGATAGCAGGCAACTTCTTTAGAATCTGTGGTTAGAAATGTATCATCAAACATCACATATAATTTTAGTCGATGTTTCCTAAAAACTTTTCCAATCAACAAAGAAAAATTTATTTGTAAGTCTGAAAGAATCGTCAAATTGTTAGAAAAAAAGGAGTCGCCTAACACACGTGCCAAATTGTTTAGGCACAAAATCATTTTCTGATATTTTTCTTCAAGTTCTAAGACATTTACAAAAAAATCTGAAGCATCAATATCTAGATCAGTTCTTTGTTCAAAGTTAACATCTACCTGGGTTGTAATACCAAGATAGAGATTGTAAGGATCAACTTTTTGATAATTCGATCCTAAATTTGCAACACAAATGTCTTTAAGCTTTGCAATGGTTTTTTTTGCTTTTTCATTAGTATCGAAATCTGAGAGTTTTACATGTAATGTGGTACGGGAGTTTAAATTGCTATCAACAATACCTAAGTTTTGGGGTGCCTCAATTTTGAAGATACCACCATAATATTTGTGAAATATTTTTTGATTAGTAATCAAATCACGACAAATATCATCCCAAAAAACAACTTCAATACTACTTTTACCTTCAAATGCCCGATTTTGGTTTAGGCTTTTAACATGATTATGTACATCAGTGGAATTATCAGCACTAGTAACAAAATAATATTTGCTTTCCTTAAAGGGAGATTTATCAAATTGAACAAGTTCACTGTCAATCTCGGAGCATAGCTTTTCAACTGAAATACTATTTACGTGATTTTTGCACTGAATTACAGCTCCGCTGCTAGTTGTATAGTCTCGTCCAGCTATTCCTACTATATCTATACCTTGCTGTTTTTGACCGTTTCGACCATATCGTTGTAGATTGGGATTTTTGAGTTTAACGGAAAACACATCTCTCACCAGCTCTTCAAAATCATTAGAATCTGGAAGCTTGGGGAGTACGTAATTCATATTAGTTTATCTTAATAACTTTGATTACTTTTCCCTGAATTGAAAAATCCTCCCTGAGGATAATTGGCTTATGACTTGTATTCTTTGACT
This sequence comes from uncultured Pseudomonadales bacterium, assembly GCA_964635905.1. Classification (GTDB taxonomy): domain Bacteria; phylum Patescibacteriota; class Microgenomatia; order UBA1400; family UBA12028; genus JACOVC01. The sequence goes on along the minus strand of CAZWPK010000001.1, from coordinate 435,543 downwards.
TTGGAACCAATGCCACGTAATCTTCACCTCGTTGCAAAACTTTAATTGTTGCGGAGTCATCGATAAGAGCAACAACTTTTTCGCCATTATCAGCATGTGGCTGACTCTTTATTAGCACTAGGTCTCCATCATCTATACCAGCCAAGTTCATGGAGTCGCCTTGAGCCTCAAGGTAGAAATAGTTAGTCTTATCACCATGCAAGAGTGAAGTATCAGTTGGAACATATCCTTGGATATTTTCTACAGCAAGAATAGGTCGTCCACAGGCAGCTGCACCTACTATTGGCACATTGAAAGTTGTTTCTGTTGTTTCAACTAATTGAATGCCTCGTTTTTGAGGTGTTCTCAGGATGTAACCTGCATCTTCTAGAGATACTATGGATCGTTGGACAGAGGTCAGCGATTTATAACCAAATTGAGACTTAATTTCCTCAAGAGTAGGTGATTCATCATTGGATCTGATGTACTCTCTAAGAAAAGTAAGGATTGCCTGGTCTTTTGGGGTCAAAGAATTCATACACAACATCATAACACATTATGTGTAAATTATGTGAACAAGCTTGACTATCAATGAATATCTTTACTGTGGAAAACCCAAAAACGTCCTCGGATTCACCGGAATCCCATACGCCCTAATCTCCAGATGCAAATGTGGTCCTGTTGCCCAGCCAGTTTCGCCCTCGTTCCCGATAACATCTCCTAACTTAACTTCCTGACTTGGATAGACAAAGATCTTATCAAGGTGTGCATATACTGATGTAATGTTGTTACCGTGATCAATAATAATGTGCTTGCCATAGCCCCAGAAAATTTCTCCCGCATAGATGACTTTTCCTTTCATCAGTGGCGTAACTTGAGCACCTTTGGTAGTCGCTATATCCAGACCAGTATGAAATGGCTGATACATGCTTGATTCACCGAATTCCAGGGTTATAAAGCCCGTTAGAGGCCAAGCAATCTCTTGCTTCACTTCACTCTCCACCTCTCCAGTCGTAGGATTCAGGATCTGAATAGTTTGCGTCAGAGCATCCACGCTTGCTAGTTTGTCTGAAATAATGTTGATGCCGGTATTAACTAAGATAAAAACAGCGACAATTGGCAACAATAAAATCAACAAAAAAGTTAGAGCCACATACTTTAGCTCTGAGCGCATTGACCAGACGTTGACCATCAACACGGGGGAAATCATAGTTATTGGTAGATCTCTCGAGGATCAGTAGTCAGGAGCGGATGTTCTTCTTCTGAAGCAATAATTTTGACCGCCACATGGTTTTGATCTGCGATCAGTAATGCCTCACCTCGCTCACAGGTTAACAAGAATCGTTGCTCATACTCACTGAGGTGAAATTCTTCAGTGACTTTCTTAATCGTGGTGGTATCTTGTCGCATCAGAATTCGTAATGCTGATTGTGACGCAATCGCTCGCCCATATTCCTGACTTAAGAAGTCTCCGGCTTGCTGGGTAATCAGCGTCACCCCCAGATAATATTTACGAGCTCTTCGTACCAAACTGGCAATAAAACGAGCACTTTCCTCATGCTCAAGCAACAGCCAGCCTTCATCAATCACGAGTAGTCTTTTCTTAGGATTTACCTTTAACTGCAAACTTACAAAGTGTGCAATCACCAACATCATCACTTGGCGCAGTGATTCACTCAGGTCTTTGATGTCAAACACAATCAGACGATTATCTAGAGCAATATTAGTATTAGCATTAAAAACATTCGCCAGTGAGCCAGTCACGTATCGCTCTAAACGATTGCATAACTCTTTTTGCTTTAAGCGTTTTAAGGTTTTGTAGAGATCCTTTAAGACTGGAAACTTGTTGCCACTCAGAATTAACTGCTCACTCGACAAATAAAAACCAGCTTTCTCGTAGGTCTGAATAATGGCCTTATCAATTACTGCTCGCTCCTCAGCATTTAATCCACCTGCCATCACCCCGATAATTTCAGTTAAGCTCTGAATATGCTCAGACAAAGCATTTTCGCCTTGCAGAGATGAAATCGTGAAATCAAAGGGGTTGATTTTTTCTTGCGAATCGGTTGAAAGCTTGATGTACGTGCCACAAACAGAATCAGCTAACTGTTTGTACTCTCGCTCAGGATCAATGACTATGACGTGCGTGTCCTGCAGAAGCTGCCTCAAAATTTCAACTTTTGAGGTATAGCTTTTGCCACTGCCTGACTGTGCAAAGATAATGCTGTTAGCATTATTGAAACTGAACCGGTCAACCATCACCAACGAATTATTAGAGCGGTTAATGCCATAAAGTACGCCTGTTTCCTGCACGAGTTCCGAGGAGATAAAAGGAAAGGTCAAAGCTGCCGATGAACTATCTAAGTTCCGCTTTTGATTAAGTTGATTCTCCGCCCGAGGCAACGTTGTTTGCAAACCCTCAAGCTGCTGGAATGTAGCATTTTTGATGAAGAAGAGTCGGGAAGCCATGACTGTTTCGAGTAGTTTTGTGGTCTTATCTAATTCAGCCAAACTTTTTCCAGTGATGGTCATAGAGATTGAGACTTGGAACAGTTTTTCCTGCCCGCGCTGGATTTTGTCTTTTAACTCTTTAGCAGATTCGAGAGGATCAATAATTTCTGAACCAATCACCCGACCGCTTTTGACCATAGCGCGTTTGGTTGACTCCAACTCGGTGATTTTCCGATTCAATTTTGGTAAAGCTAGTAATGGATCAACATGCTCAATGTGATAGGAGATGTCAATGTTGTGATTGAAGTTAATGAGCATGGATAACCAGCCAGTTGAAGCCACATAGGGATACCCCGAAATAAAGAGAGTCCGGATGTAGGTATCACCCATCTTTAAGTACGTGGCTTCTTCTTTAAGACCAGCATAGGAAATGACATCAACTTGATCTTGCTCTCCCATGGCAAAATCAACAGGATTACTTTTCTTCGAGGCTTTCCTGGTATGGAACAGTTTTCTCAGATCTGGCTTTCTCGTAGTGAGGTGATTAAGTTTAAACATGATTGGTGAGTAAGGCTTGTAGGGTTGTCTCCTGCAGGGCTTGGGTTTTGATTTGATCAGGATTGTACGAACTATAAAACAGATTCAAAATCTCTAGGCTTGATAAGGGTTTGGCTTTAATACCCATCCGCTCTAAACCTTTAATCACAATATCGGTGTTTAAGTCCAACTGTTCTTTGATAAAACTAAAGTCCTCATTCTTAGCCGCTTGATAGGGAATCACAATATAAAACCGTCGGGAAAGGATTTTGTTACCAGCGACTAACCTCTGCAAAAAAGCTGAGTAGTGCTTAAGTTGCTTTTTATAGACTGATGTTTTCTCATGATCTTGTCGATCTTTAAGGGCATCAATCGTTTGATCAATATCCACTTCCCGAGTTCTGACTACAATCTGCAGCTCACAAGGTAGTGAGTTGAGAAAGGTCTGATAAATCTCTTGCGTCACGTCCTGCTCAGCCTCGCTTTTCAGTTCAAAGTTAATTGAAGATGTTTCCAAAAGCACGCGATACTTGTTATTTGGCAGCACTAAAATATCATCCCGAACTTCCTTAATCTGGATCTGACGACGAGAACTGGCAGTGCCGGACTTATTCAGTAACCACACTGAGAGCTCCTTTCTTATCAAAACGGAAAGCGAAATTGCCTTTTCTAAGTAGTTGTTCTAGTTCAACCAGGCGCGAAATACTAATGGAAGGTACTATCAGTTTTTTCTTGGCTAGTGATTGAGTTTGTTTGGTACTGACTTTCTTTTCTACGATTACGCTTCGCAGGTAAACGTCATTCTTGTTATACAAATAGATTGCTGGTCGAGAATTAAACCTGGCTACCAACATCAGCCACTCAAGAATGAGCTTGCCTTTAAAACGAATGGCTAAAATGCCACAACTAAAGAAAGACAGTACAATCAATGGCACTTTGTAGAAAGTGAACTTCATGTGTGCTGGTAGCAAAATATAGATAGTGGCCACCATAAACACGCTCATCAAACCTAGCAGTAACTGCGTAAAACTTATGCTGCCGACAATAGTATCCTCAACGGTGGTAACTTGAGCTGGGACGGTGGTAGTTTTCATATGTAGGTGGCTTTCCGTGGTAGTTTAACTGGCCGTCCGACTCCCTCGTTTGCTCCATTATCAGATTTAAGGTTGCTGACGACATTCATGATCTGGCCACCCATTTTTTGCACCACACTGGAGTTAGCAGTAGAAGAAATCAGATGCATCATCAGTGATGGTGTTTTGATCAGTGTGGCAACCAGCCCAATAGCGGTAGCAACAGAGATTAGGCTATTACCCGAGGTCTCTGGCAATGTCAGGAAAGAAGCCGCCAACTGCAGAATCACCACATGAATGAAGACCATGCCTACCGTGACGATGTACGTCTTGGCTGCCATTTCTGCAAAGGGAGCCGTTTTAGGTAAAGCCCAGAGTAGAAAAATAAATGGTGATAAAACAGCCCCTAAAGAAATTAAAATCAACCGACTGATGTACATCAGGAGCAATACGATAGCCACTACCAAGAACAACACTAGGAAGATCAACGTAATCAGTGGAGCCGTGCCATTAAGTAGCGTTCCAAGGTTGATGGTGTTCTTGACCCACGCCTCATTCAAACCACCAGTCGAATCAAGCACAGCTTTAACCAGAGCGTTGGTAGTCAAGATAACGTAGTTAGCCAGAAACAAGGAAATGTTAGCACCCAGGAATGCTAAACCCAATCTAGGTAAGAGTTGTTTTAAGGTCAATTCTTCAAAGCCAAAGATACTGGCACTCATCACCTGCAACCCAATCAAGGCTACAATGATCACAAACAATGAATCCACTATCCCCAGGCTTACTAACCAAAACTGAGACACCACAGAGTTAGTCAGTACACTCGGAGTATTAGACACAAAACCCAAGATACTATCAACGATCGGCTCAGTCGCACTCTGAACTACGTTCTGAATCAGACCGGAAACAGCATCAATCAAAATTTGGGTTAAACCGTCACTGGGCTCAACTGCTTCAATTTGAGCTAGATTAATCGCCGAAGTGGTAGTGCTTTCAGATGCAGGCTGCAGAGCCGTTTGAAAAATAGTGATCAAACTCCTGGAGGCCAGGACTAACACCACACCGATCAGTGCATTTTGCAAGGTCTTTTTAGCGTGCTCTAGAGCATCAGGCCGACCAGCGGAAGTAAGGTAGAGATAGCCAGCATAGACGCAAAACAAACTAGCAGCACTCAAAGCAATATAGGTAATGAGCTGTAAAGTATCAGTAGTGTAATTAGTGATTTCTGAGCTAACTGCAAAAGCTGGAGGTGCGAGAAATAAGAAGCATAGTGTTGCAACTATCCCCCTGAGCACGTTTTTCATATGTTCTTCCTGAAATTATGCTCCGCCCCCAAAGGCACCCTGAGCAAGATCGGTGACAATGTTCGTGATAACCAAAGCCGAGATAGCGATAACCAAACCTACAGCAGCATAAATAATCGTTTTCTTTGCACGGTCTAAAGCTTCTGGATTACCGGAACTGGTGATATAGGTAAATCCACCACCGACAAAGAAGAGAGCCGCTACAAAACCAGCGAGAGTAACCAAAATGGTGATGAGACTTTGAATGAAAGTTTGCACTTTAACAACATCGCCGGATTGAGCAAAGGCGGGTGAAGCTACAAACAAAAATAAGCTACCGATAATGAGAAAAGTTGAAAGTTGTTTGGTTTTCATAGATAGCTCCAATCTTGCAAAACAATTAATGTAAACTTGGAGCTATTCTTTCACTTGAGGTGAATAGTCAAGTCAGTAAATTTCGCCCACAATACCAGAATAAATACCGAAAGTCAATGATAATTTAGGTGAATGATCAATGCTTTTAGGAGATAATACGTATTGAATACGTAGAGGTAATGCCAGAGGGGTGTTGGCGTATAGAAAATCTATATTTTGAAAGTGAACATTTGTTCATCTGCGTTCTCTGCCTCACCACCCATTGAAGTATATAAAGCCATTGCTGGTATGTTTGATTTATTTGTTAGCACCCAAACTTCATCAGCTGCTACTTCTTTCGCCCATTCTTTTACTGCTTGGATCAAAGTCGTACCTACACCTTGTTGCCGGTAGTGCTCGTCCACACCAATTTCATATAACAGAACCTCAGCTTGTCTTTTATCCAATCTTTGCAACCGATGAGCAGTTAAAAAACCCACCACCTTATTATCAACAAAAGCCAGAAAAAGACCATTGTTGGAATCAGATACAAATTTCTTTCCTTCAATCTCATCCCACTCAGTGCCTGGATCTCTTAAAGCATCAAACTGCTGAATCATATCGATGGGTAAGTGAGTTATTCTCTGTACATCAATCAGGGGGTTGGGTGTTTTCATACGTTTATGACTTTTACATGATTTTCATTAATACGAAATAAAATTGCTCCAGTCAGGACTAATGCTCCCATCGATAGAAATGCATAAGAAATTGAATGATCAGCAATCCAACCAAACCCTAGCCCTACCACTGTAATATAAATGCTGGAGAACATACCAATCAGTGATAGTACTGTAGCTCTAATTTCGCTGGGAATGTGACGATTATTATAATCAGCAAGTAAGGGATCTTGAAAACTCATGGAACTGAAACCCAGAATGAAAAGCACTACCGCTGCCAGTGGATGAACAATTACCCCCATTAAAATATAAAAGAGTGCTGGAAGAGCAGTCGCGATCAAAGTTCCTAAGCCCACACCAAAAATCTGTTCAATTTTGTACGCATACTTACTGGCTCCCATTGCCAAAATTCCTCCTATAGCCAGCGAGATCCCCAACCAATAGGTGGGAACTCCTGAGAGCTGAAAATACGGTGGCTGTAAATTTCGCAAATAGTTTATAAAAGGAGTCGTAAATAAACCAAATGCGATCAATCTTTTTAATGAAGGATTGTTTTTAATTAATACGAGAGATTGTTTTAATATTGTTAATGGATGTTGTTCTACATGATTATATTTTCGTTTTGGCTCATGGAGAAAAAAGCTGATACACAATGCAACGCCTACACTAATAATCGTCAATATAATCGCTAACTGAATCCGAAATGGAGTAAGTTGAGCAACAATAAAACTACTGCCCAAAGCCCCCAATAATCCACCTGCAAGGGTATATGCACCAATTCTTCCTGTTACTAACTTCATTGTGTCGTGTTGGCCTTTTTCCTTCAAATCGTCATACACTAACGCTTGTAGGCATCCCGACTGAAAAGCAAAACCAACACCAGCAATGATCGAAGTCAAGACAAAATACAAATAATTTTGAGAAAAGAGGAAAAGAATTTCGCCAATCAATTGTAGAAGCAATGCAATAACGATAGATGGTTTTCTACCGATTTTATCTGCCAAAAGGCCTGTGGGAATTTCGGCCAGAAAAATGGTCGCCGTAATAATCCCCCACAGAGAATTAATTTGAACAAAATTTAATCCCTTTTGTTGAAAATAAATAGTCAAAATAGGTAGATAAAAATAGAGGGCAGCAAAGAAACTTAAAAGTGATACTTTTGTGAGATTGTCAAACTTCCAAGACATGTAAGTGAGTATATCAGGTACTTATAGCTATAACCGGAAAGAAAAAATGGGGAAGTTTTGGTAAAATCAATTCATGACCAACATTACTGACCTTGAAAAGAGAATCGAAGACATAGAAAAGAGAAATAAATCTGTCGAAACCAATAAAGATTGGGAAACAAGCTGGACAAGACGAATCCTTATTATTATCTTCACCTACTTAACGATTGCCTTATATCTAAAGTACATCGTGCGTATTGACCCATGGATTAATGCCATCGTTCCTGCAACTGGTTTCTTACTTTCAACACTGACACTTCCTTACTTTAAACAACTCTGGCAAAAGTACATTTATAAACATGACAAAAAATAAATTACCTAAAGCTATTATGATGCCACTCCTTCTTGGGATTGGGTCATTGCTGGTTATTGGGGCAATTATTTATAAACAATCAACTGCAAGTTCACTTCCGGTTATCTCCAATCTCTCCAAACCCAGCGAAGAAAGTTTTCTTGCCCCTGGTAGAGACTGGCCTTCCGAAAAGAAAGTTGAAGACTATTTTGTGGAACATCTCCGAATGACACCGCAAGAGGCGCAAGAAGTCAGATCAAAACCTGGCGACAAGGATAGGGTAATGCTTAGACTTCGTGAAAACACCACATTAGAAGGCTTACTAGGCAACTTAGAGTACTACGGATTTGTGCGCGATAAAGAGACTTTGCGCTATGCCCTAGAACATACAACTGATGCCCTTCCAGGCAAAGCAAATCCATTGAAGATCGGTGACAACACGATTGATACTTGGTCTTCCTACCAAATATCAGAAAATATGACTGCTTGGGAAATAGCTGACCAACTTCTTAATCAACCTACCTACTTCAGCTTTGATGAGTATAACTATATGTTTATGCCGTGAAAGGAATCAATTAAATAATTGAATATTTTTGAGCTATAAATAAAAGACCTTGATAATTACCTTCATCTTTTAAGTTATCAATGACTTTCATAAGCTCTTCAAATTCAGGATGTAGGTCAGGGTGAAACCTTTTTACAAGCTTCCAAACGACTTTGAGGTATTAGCTTAAAACAATCTAGAGTTGTGTTCGTTTCATTAACAAGTCGTAACCAAGTATTTTTCCCTCAACTTTAAAAGGTGTCTTGCCAATTACCTCAAATCCATACTTTGTGTATAAACCCGCAGCTTTTTCATTCTCTGCATAGACATCAAGGTAAATGTTTTTGACGTCTTTTAATCTGTCGTGACTAAGCATCGCTTCCATTAATTGTTTTCCTATGCCTTTGCCTTGTTTTGATTTGTCCACATAAATTTTATTTAACTCAATATCCGAATCAGTTGTTTTAATGCTTTCATAACTGACTTTACCAAACTGAATGAAACCAATAATTTGTCTTCCTTCTTCTGCTACTAAAAGAGTGTCTGTACCAAGAACTGACCTAAAGTATGCTTCAGATCTTGAATCAAGAGCTTGAGCTAATTCATCCTGACTCATCGTGTGCCCGAACGTATCAGTGTATGTTTCTTGAGCTAGTTTAGCTAGAGCAGGGATATCTATTGGATTTGCAGCACGAATAGTCATAACTGAAAGTATATCAGGTACTTACTCTTATCACCCCTGCTTAATCACAGACGTTTTTGTTTTTGCATAGCGATTCAGAATTGGCAGTACAAGCAAGTAGGATAAGATTGCGATTGCAAAAACACCATAGGAAAGTTGCAAATGATAATGGCCGGCAATCACTCCAAAGAGAAGTTGAAAAGGTATTAAATTGTGCACAAAACTACTCAAGGATGAAATCGTGGCTCTTTGATGATTGGGAACTTCCCTCTGAATAATCCCTTCGTTTAATACCCTGCTAAATTCCAATAGAATACCTAAAAACAAAATGGCGACTGCCATGAGTGGATGTTTAATAAAAGTCGCGGCTACTAAAATTATGAATCCTAGGATAGTAACCATATTTAACGTTTGCCATGAATGATTTTTAAATTTGTGTGCCAGCATACTGCCTATACTTTGACCAATCGTCGCTAAAGCGAAGATGATTCCAATTGCAAAATTAGGAAAACCTAAGAAGTTAAGATAGATATCGTTGAACTCTTCAAGATTTGCAAAAACAGAAAGAGTGATACCTGAAAAAATGACAATGCGTAGGAGATTCCCGTTATCTCGTACTGTTTTGAATGAACTTCTGACAAACTGCCAATACCCCTCTTCCTTAGTGGAGCTTAGTGATGATATTTCAGGCCATATGAAGGCAATCACTGAGATTGATAAAATCGAAAGTGAAGAAGCTATAGCTGTAACTACATACGAAAACTCACTTAGAAAGCCACCACAGAGTACAGCTGTCCCAATTCCTAAGGTACGCAAGGCATTGCCGCGTCCCCAGACTTTTTCAAACTCAACCTCTTTGTGGTTTATTTTTAGAAAATCAAACACATAGGCTTGCAGTGTTCCTGATGCAAACGTTGATCCTAAGGTTCTAAACAAAAACCCTAGCAGAATGAACCAGAAAGAACCACTGATTGCCCAAATTGCGTAACAAACTGAAAAGAAAATGCCGGATAGAATTAACATTCTTCGACGGCTCCAGTGGTCGGCAATAGCCCCAGTAGGAACTTCTAGTACTAAGGTCATGGCTGACCACAAAAATAACAGTAGACCAATTTGCGATAAGTTAAGACCGCGATTGATGAAAAACAGTTTTTCAACTGCATAGATAAAGATGAAGTCAAATAAGAACTGGAAAAGATAGAAGAGTCGAATAAATAGTACAGGTTTCATAGCATGGTCGGGTTATGTATCAATACAAGGGATACTCTTTCAAGCAGTCTGCCTTCGGATCACCTGACCCGATTCTTTTGTAAAAGAAAATCTCACGTGTGTTTTCCATGGGTAAATTGATACCTGATAACACTCCCGCCTCACTAAACCCATGCTGCTTGTGCCAAGCTTGAGGTTCAGGTTCATTCTCTTGTGACGAAGTCATAAGAGTGGTGTACCCATTTTCCACCAAATATGTTTCTAAGAATGTAAGTAGTTTCGATCCAATTCCTTGACCACGAAGCTTAGCATTCACCCAGATCAAGTCCATATACGGCCGAGTAGCCCAAAAATAGGAAAACTTGATGATTCCGACCGGCTGAGTACCTTCAAAGGCAAGAATGACTTCTTGAGCGTCCAGTTTATGTTGGATGCGAACGGGATCAATATACTTTGAATGCGGATCAAACGTGCGAACAAGTTGAAAATCATCTGGAGTAGCAAAACGAATAGTGATAGCCATGAATAGAGTGATTATAGCAATAAATTGTGGTTATTCTGTGTTTGTTGAACTTTTTGGATACCTCCCATACTTAATCGTTCGATTCTTTGCATCAAGAATCCGTAAGGCCAAGCACTTAGGACATTTATAGGCATATTCTTCTTTAGTTTCATCCTGGGAGGATTCCTTTTTACCACCTTGGAATTCCATCTTAGTCCCACAGTGTTGGCAGAGAATAGCTTTATCTGTTTTTGGCTTCCGCAACTTGGTAATTTTCTTCTCTTTGGCTAGATGCCTTTTAAGGGGAGGATAGTCTTTTACTTTCCCGTCATTGATGTCTTTTACTAATTGATTGGTAGCCACTTCGCCGTAATCCTGCTCATATTCTTTCAAATAATTCTTCGTAAAGTCATACATCATGCGCGCCCAGCCTTTTGCCCACTCCTTCATTTCTTCCTCAGTACTACCGATATTGTAATAAGAAGCACCGCCATCATTACTCCAACGGCCAGATGTATCGAAGATGGGCACCTGAGCCATTTTTATGGCATCTTTTTTAATCCGATCCATAACATGTTGTGGAAACTCATCTCTAAATACCACTTCAAACGTCTTGAAGACTTTAGCTTTTTCTAAAATATGAAGATGAATGTCGTTGACTGCCTTATCTTTGTAGGCTGTTTTCTTCTGGAACTTGGCGGCTAATTCCTTGTTGTCACAAAAGATTGTGACATAAGTTGACTTGCATTTGGTTGCCTCTTCAAAGATTCTCAGACAACCTTCATAGAATGCCACCCACCACGGAAGATTGTCGGTAAATTCACTCGTTTGACTCCAAATAGTGCCATTGGGACCAAAGGTCAACAGGCCAATACCACCCACTTTGTCAGTTTCATTCCAATGGTGGTGAATGTAACCACGAATATGATCAAAGAAATAATGCCCCGACTGTTCGTCTTTTTGGAGAGAAAGATCCTCCAGCGGTTCTATGCCATCTTGTGGTATTCGGATATAGGCTGTGAGACCCATGGTGATATACCTTAGTATAACCCAAGAATTTAACGACTTAAACTATTTTTTTAGCTTAGCTTTTTTATCTCAAAATCTTCTGAAGAAACAAGAGGTGTGACAACTCTTTCATCCTGATGTAGGGCGTTCGCTGCTTTAAAAAGGAGATCTACCAAAATAAAGAAAATATCAGCTAGAAAATTTCTTATATGGTAAATGATATTCTTCTCTCTCACCACTGTTTCCACAGGAGAGCTGTGTGGAACAGGCTCCTGGTTCTTCTTTGTCCTTCTCGGAAGGTTGATCCCTATTCTATGTGTGCCAGGTATTGGTAATACCAGCTCAACCTTACCGGTAGGAGAAGCTAGAAAGAGAGCAAGATCTCTTGAAAGTTCCTCGAACTTAGCAATTGGTATTCCCTGAGCAAATTCTAATTGGAACTCTAGGTGGTGAGGATGATAATTGACCTCTAAAACACGAGTTAACATGCCATGTGCCTCTAGATTAGATTCAAGGATATTGGCCAATCTTGGAATATCTTCTACGGGCTTCTCAACTACTTTATTCTCTGGCATAGAGTAATTCCTCTCTGAATAAGTATATTCGACTTGGAGCTGGTTAGCTATATAGTTGGAACTAATAGATAAACCCTTCACCTTGAGCAAAGTGGTTGCGGCTTTTTTCAAAAACTTAGCATATAATCTGAACTATATGGGCAACAATTTACAACCGCGTTTAGTATCACTTTTCTCTGGATGTGGTGGACTTGATCTGGGTTTTGTAAAGGCTGGCTACAAGGTTGTGTGGGCAAATGACTATGATCACTGGTCATGCAAAACATATGAGAAGAATTTTGGTCCTCATATTGTTGAAGGCAGCGTTGCTGATATTGACTTCAGTAAAATTCCTGATGCAGACATTATTACCGGTGGTTTTCCATGTCAAGATTTTTCCATGATATGGAAAAGAGAGGGCTTGAAAACAGATAGGGGAAATCTGTATAGATATTTTGTAAAAGCAGTTCAAACAAAAAAACCAAAAATATTTGTCGCAGAAAACGTAAAGGGACTTTTAACTGCAAATAAGGGACGTGCTGTGCAACAAATTGCTCAAGATTTTGCAAGACTAGGATACAGGGTAAATATAGATCTATATAATTTTGCCGATTACGGGGCCCCTCAATTACGAGAGCGGGTTCTCATCATCGGAGTCAGGCATGATATAGAATTTGATTTTGTAAAACCAGAACCAACTCACACCCCCAATAACTACGTTACTGCAGGAGAAGCTTTAAAAGGTGTTGAAAAAGTACCGTTTAATAATGAACATCAGAATATTAAAGAGAAAACAAGAGAAATGCTTGAATTGATTCCAGAAGGAAAAAACTTTAGTTCAATCCCTAAGGATAGTCCTTACTATGTAAAAGGCATGATTAGCCATGTATATCGACGCTTAGATCGAAACAGGCCTTCGACAACTATAATTGCGGGCGGTGGCGGTGGTACTTGGGGGTATCATTTTGAGGAGCCAAGACCTCTAACTAATCGAGAAAGAGCTCGATTGTTTGGCTATCCAGATGATTTTTTCTTTGAAGGTTCAATCACAGAAGTAAGAAGACAAATTGGAAATTCAGTGCCACCAGTAGCTGCCAAGGTTATTGCTGAACAGTTGCTTCCTGCGTTTGCAGCCAACTCAGTTGTTGTAATTAATCAAAAGTCTGAAGTAAATTATGAAAACGACATCAGAAGTGGAGATGGAGTAAAAAACTTTGCCTTCATATCAATCTAATTCATTATATGGATTTATTATTTTCTAATTACCCTCCACTGCGTACTACCTTTAAGACGTATCCAAATACTTTTAGAGATTTGTTGCAAAAAGCTGATCATGTCCAGATAGCCACTGGTTATATATCTTCTGATTCTGTTATTGATTTAAATAGAACAATCGAAATAAATAGAGGTCCATTTGTGGAATTGTGCATTGGGATGCAATATTTTGAAGGACTTAGTCCAATACAAAGAGATGCTGTATCCACTTTAAATAGTACGTTGAAGAACAACCAACTTGGGCAGGTACACATGGTAACTACATTTCCCTTCCATGGGAAAGTATCAAGCTTTTTAAAAAATAACGTAGTAATAGGTTCTCTTTTAGGCTCTTCTAACTTATCAAATATTATTGACAGTTATAGACAGTATGAGGCTGATATCTTTTTAGGTACTGAAAAAGAAGCAGGTGAAATCTCCAATTTTATTGCAAATTTAATAAGCGCCTCATCTAAACCTTTTGATGAATTAGAAATTCCTATCGCAATCCCTCAAAATGACTTATTGCAGAATCAAATAGGTGTAGACCGTCTCCCGGAGAGTGCAATGATTAATGTAATAGCAGCCCTAACAGATATCACATTTGAGATTCCTTTAAAAGGCGATGAGTCTCAAAGAAGTGGACTCAATGCCTCCTTTGGAGAAGGTAGAAGAAATCAGCAAGGTTATGTTCTACCTAGACCTTGGTATGAGGTAGAATTAATAGTTCCCAAGAGTATTACTACTTTGCCAGGGTATCCACAAGCGAGTTCAGTGGATGATAGCGGTACTTTTGTCGTTTATACAGATGATGGTTGGAAATTCAAATGTAAAGTAAGTGGAGATTTTAGTAAGAATTTTCGATCAGCGGATGATTTGAAAACTTTAGGCAAATGGATAAAAGGTAGGTTAGAAAATAATGGTATATTACGTCCTGGCAAAAGAGTGACAGACGAAACTCTTTCTAAATATGGAAGATCCTCAATAAGCTTAACGAAGCTAAGCAGCGAAAATGCTTGGTACATGGACTTTAGCAACTAATTATGTCATCTCACTTAAAAAATTACTTAGACATACTAGGTAAGACTTCTCCCGTTGCCGTTGAATCTATTGAAGAAACAGTTAAAAATATTGTTCCCGAACATATCGAATCTTTTAGTCATCAAGAACACATCAAGGGATTACTTTTAGGTCAAGTTCAGAGTGGCAAGACAGGTCAAATATTTGGACTCATTGCAGCTGCTGCAGATGTTGACGAGGGGTTCAGTGTTTTTATTTTACTAACGAGTGACATTAGTGCTTTGCAACAACAGACTTATAAAAGAGCTTTGTCTTACATGGATACTTTTAATGTTTGCGATGAACATGATGAACTGCGATTTCGAGAAATAGGAACCAGAAAACCCTCAATCATTGTTTTGAAGAAAAACTCTAAAATTTTAAGAAAGTGGAGGGATATTTTAGCTTCATCTGGTATGTGTGTAGGAAGACCCATTTTTATCGTAGATGATGAAGCTGATGCCGCTAGTCTAAATACACAAATAAACAAAAAAGAACTTAGTGCAATAAACACACATTTGCGCGGTATGCTCAAAATCTCAACTAGCAGTTTTTATCTACAGGTTACTGCTACCCCCCAGTCATTGTTTTTACAAACAGAACAGTCTGGATGGAAGCCGTCTTTTGTTCATTATTTCGCGCCAGGAAAGAATTACTTAGGGGGTGATTTCTTCTATAGCAAACCCAGACCTTTTACGAACAAAACAACTGAGGATGATGAACTTAATGTTTTATTAAATGAGGATGGCATAGCTGAAGGCCTCATGAGGGCAATAGAAACGTATCTTGTTACTAGTGCTCATATTGAGCTGACACATGACTCTAAAGTATGTAACTTTTTAGTGCATCCTAGTGTGAAAATCGATGATCACGAAATTATTAAGACGAAGGTAGCGGAGTATGTCACTTATATATTTGGCCACCTTAGTAATCAAAAAGTGACAGACAGATTAAAAACTTCATGGGAAGATTTGAGATCATCAAAGCCTCAAATTAAAAGTTTTAGCGATATTATTACCTTTTTAGAATCAAAGCCGGAAATTAAAATTATCACAATAAATTCTGGGCCACTAGGGAATTCCAGACTTACCTATGATGAGGGGTTAAATATAATTATCGGTGGAAATAGTTTAGGTCGCGGAGTAACCTTTAAGAGTCTTCAAACGGTATATTATTGTCGCTCTTCGAAATCGCCACAGGCTGATACGTTTTGGCAGCATTGTAGAATGTTTGGCTATGACAGAGATCCTCTCCTTATGCGCGTTTTTATGCCTGGGGCGTTGTTTAATATGTTTTCGGAAATTAATGAGGCCAATGAGATTTTAATTAGAGAAATACAAGAGAATAGATTTGATGAGATTCAAATAGTAACTACTGGCAAAATAAGGCCTACACGTAAAAATGTTATTGATCAGAGTAAATATGACTATATCGTAGGTGGAGTGAACTACTTCCCTCCTTCTCCTGATCAGGAGAATGTTAAATTGCTAGACGCCGAGTTGGAAGGTTTTGATTCATCTAAACCTTTATCAGATATTTCTATTGATGATGCGATAAATATTTTAAAAAAATTAGCTTCAGACCCTGCAAACAATTGGGAAATGGATGTTTTTGTAAATGCCATGATAGCTACTCAATCACAAAAAAATTATCCAAATTTAGCAAAGTTGATTGTTAGGAGAAATAGAGATATTCGCAGAGGAACAGGAACTCTTTTATCTCCCAATGACAGAACATTAGGTATTGAAGTTGAAAATTTAGCAGTCTTAACTTTTTATCGAATAAACGGTGATAAAGATAAAGGTTGGAATGGTAAGCCATTTTGGATACCAAACATTAAACTTCCTAAAGGGAAAGTTTATCACCGAGTTTCTTAGTTTTTTCACTTCCTCTAACATTTAAGGGGTCTTCCCCCTCGCTTTGCAAGGGTTTCCGTTTCACTACAATAAACTGCTCCGCCTTTGGCGGCTTGCCCTTGCAAATCTCACCCCGCTCATAAAAACCCCTATATCGGGAAGTAGGCACTTCCCGCTTTTATATTTTTTGGGAAGGCAGAAAGGGTTATATGCAATTACTCACTGAGAAGTTAAAGAAAAAACTACCTCCCATGTATAGCACTGAGGATAATCAGGATCCTTTGGTTATCTGTCGATACTTTTTACCTATGACCAAGTGGGAATGGTTTGTGACTGAGTTTGATGGCAAGAATCAATTCTTTGGCTATGTGGCTGGTGAGTTTCCAGAACTAGGGTACTTTACTCTCGATGAACTGAGGACTGCTCGAGGGCCCTTTGGCTTAGAAGTAGAACGAGATCGCTACTTTAGCCCGCTACCACTCTCTAAGATACGAAGTGAGATTAAAGGAATTTATGCAGGTCTATAATCTGAGAGGTTGTAAGGGCTTTAATGGAAAAATTCACATCAGTTTCGTCGTTAATCAGAGTTACTACTTTAGTGGCATACGTTACTAATTGAGGGGTGGGAAGCACAAGTAATACTTTGGGGAAGGGATTGCTTGTTGCTTCTTCCCACTCGTCACTCTCAGCATAGTTACTATAGTCATTTACTCTCTTTCGGATGGCAAAACGCGGCGTACCATCGTCAAAGATATCTAAAAAGTACCTCTTCGTGGTTTTCTTATCTTCAAGTGCAATATAGGCATCGGGGACAGGCTTAAGCAAATATTCATGATCTAGTAGTTCGGTCTTGGCATAAAAGTACAGCGTTTTGCCAGTGGCTTTGGCTTCAGTATCAAATGAAATATACGTATTGGCTACTAGCTGGCAATGACTGATAAACCGATTTGTGCGACCCCTCTCCTTATACACCTTCACTAGGCGTTCAGGTGTGACGTTCGGATTGTTTTTTAAGATTGTAATGCTGTTGTTGCCAAGGTAGTAGATTGCGGGTTTTGTATTTTCACCATATTTGTTTGAGTAGATTTGATGGATGTAGTGCTTGTTAGTTAAGTCGGTGAGCCATTTATTGATTCGTGCTGAGTCTTTATGATTGAGTAGGTGTTGGATGTGATGTCGATTAAGATAGCGGAAAGTGTAGAGATGAAAGAGTATTTCTTGTTGTTTGGGAGTAATTGAGTGTTTGGTCATGTGGTAGTTTGCTAGTATAAAACATTCCTCACCTATAGTATATAGGAAGAGGATAAAATAAAAAGATTGTCAGATCTGGTATAAGTTAGAAAAACTGTCGTAGCGATCTACGACAACTTTAACGTAACTTCATTTGATATCAAGTTAACAGGTTATTTCTCACCAGACTTAAATATGCTATCCTTTTTCAGGAAGTAATTATGGAAAATCAAATTGAACAACCAATCGCATATCCTTCAGAAATTCAACCGAATCAGCCTTCTGTAACTCCCCCAATAAATCAGCCGTTACCAGTTCAACCAAGTCCAAATCCTTCAAAACAGAATTACTTAATAATGGCCGTTGTTGTTTTAGTCATCTTGTTATTAGGGATGGGAGGATTAGTTGTCTACCTTTTGCAAAAAAACCAAACAGTTCCAGCTACAGTTTCAGAAGTAATTCCAACAACAACCCCATCGATGGTTCCATCTCCTGTAGCTGATGAAACGGCCAATTGGAAAACTTATACCAGTAACTCATCAGTAGGGATCACTTTTAAATATCCTCCCTCTCTAACTTTGCAAGAAAAAGGGCAACGTAAAGATTACATAGTACTACTTACCGATCCAAAGGATTTAAGTACTACTAGCAGTATTATGGATATTGATTTGAGTTTAGATGTTGTGAATTCAGACTATCCACAAGCAGTAAATTTCTGGAAAGAACAATTGATTGAT
Organism: uncultured Pseudomonadales bacterium; assembly: GCA_964635905.1. Classification (GTDB taxonomy): domain Bacteria; phylum Patescibacteriota; class Microgenomatia; order UBA1400; family UBA12028; genus JACOVC01. The sequence continues at coordinate 417,036 of CAZWPK010000001.1, read as the reverse complement.
GAGAGTGTTCAAGAATTGGAGAATGGCGTTAAAATAGTTGGCAACGGACAACACGAGTCATCTGGCGAGATTTTTACCATAGTTTTGCTTAAACATAAAAGTGGTGGAGCAATACGATTAGTCACCACAAAAACAGATAACACCTCAAAAATGTTATTTGACCAGATCCTTTCAACATTCAAATTTACAGACCAAATACAAAGTAGTACTTCAAACAAGAAAACCTATCAAGGTACCTACTTTACCTTCAAATATCCTTCTGACTATAAAGTTTGGGAAATTTCTAATAAGGCAGGCGACATTTCTTTGGGTGTTGGAGAGGCCTCTGCTGGTAATGATTGGACAATATCTATTAATGCTAATACTAAAAACCAAGAAAGTATCATTGCAGACATCAAAAATATACCTGAGAACAGTACTCTTAAGGTAATTTCGGATACATCTACATCATTTTTGTCTTTACCCGCACGAGAGATAATAGTTGAAAATACACCTGGTGGAAAAGACGGTTATTTATACAAAACCCAATCCAAGACTATCGTCTTCTCTCGAGAAAACCTGACTTATGTTATTTCAACGCAATTTATAAATTCTATTTTTGATCAGATTATCTCTACATTCCAGTTCACAAAATAAAGTTGAATTTCATTCATTGTGACTTTTCTATAAAGTACAACGTCTCGATACCTCAGGTAAAGCAAGTTTTAATGTAACTTTCTTTTGGCTTTAGAGAATGATTTCTGGTCAGTTCTCGGTTTTGGAGATTTATCTTTTTCTTGCTCCTGAGCTGATAACACTGGATTAATGTGTGTGGAATATTGTTCTCTTGAACTCTCAATAATGTTCGCAACTTTTTCTCGATCATCTGGTATTTTTACTGGTAAAGTTTCACCGGAGAAAGGCATTTGTGGTTCAATGGCAGAAACCTTCATAAAGAAATGATATGAAGGTAAGTTACTGATTTCACCTTGATCAATATGGGGTACAAATTGAGGTAACATTAATTCTTCGTCCAAAGGGTTGGCTGTTCTAAAACAAATGACCGTGCCAGCATTGGCTAAGGTGACATTCACCAATGAGCGATCTTCAATTTGAGAAACGGTTTGGTGAGCCAAAATCGCATTCAAACGATACTTTCGAGCCTCAGATAAAATTTGGGCAAAGGCAGGAGTGGCAAAGTTTTGAAACTCATCAACATACAGATAGAAATCTTTACGATCAGCTATTTTCTTTTTCGCTCTTCTCAGAGCCGCAAGTTGAATCTTAGTCAGCAGTAAAATCCCAAACATCTCTGAAATATCTTCTCCCAATCTGCCCTTGGAGACATTACAAATTAGGATCTTCCCTGAGTCCATAATATTTTCAAAATCAATCTTTGATTTTTCTTGTTCTAATATGCCTCGGGCTGTAGGTGAAAACTGGAAACGGCCAATTTTGTTAGTGATCGGCATAATCATAGACACTTTTTGGTAATCACCCGCTTTGTTAAATTCATACTTCCAGAAGTTGTATAAATTTTTATCAGGCAGTGTGGCGAGTTTCTTCACCACTGTTCGTCGGAATGGTGCATCCACCAGTAATTTCAGAATCGTAAAAATAGTTGGGTTTGGTGTGAGAAAAGCGGTGTAGATCGTATTCCGCAATATGTATTCCATCCGTGGTCGGGCAGTATGATCTGGATAAAGTTTATTAAAGAGTGAAATAATACTTTCTGTGATAAATTCTTGATCTCGCAATTTCTCCGCTTCTGTAGCACCAGGCGAGTTAGGCAGCTCAAGCAGATTTAAGGCAATGGGATTTTCACTATCATCAGGATTAAAATAAATCACATCTTTGACTCTATCTTTAGGTATTAGCGGTAAGAGGCTTTCTGCCAAATCACCGTGAGGATCAATTAAGCAGACACCTTTCCTTTTTTGAATGTCTTGGTTAAGCATGGAGAGTAGTAAGGTTGTTTTACCGGTTCCAGTGGCTCCGAGGATATAGACGTGACGGCGACGTTCTTCTTCAGTTAAGCCAATTGATGTACTAGTGCCACCATAGGTATTTTGCGCAAACGTCACATCGAGCAGTGTATTTCTCTTGAGAGATAGTGGTGCTGGCAATTGTTTGCTATATGTTTTAACAATATCTTCTGTCTTTGTGATCCGCGTATGGGGGAAGTGATACAAGTCAGACACCTCAGAGACTGAAAGAACGGCTGGTTTGAGTGATGGTAAGCGATAACTAAATTCTTCATGCCTACTCTTCATAAAGCTAAAAAAAGATGGCTTTTTGCTGACTAAGGTTTGACCCTGAGGCGAGTTGAAACTGGAAAAAGAAGTCACAATTCCCTTTAGTCTACTGTCCAACGTATGCGGAGCATCAGTCATCACTACCAACCGAATTGAAGCTTCAAATAACGGTTGGCTAGCTTTGGCGTAGATACTATTAACCACATCTTTTTCAAAAGTAGTCTCCTGACGCAACTTGTGATTGTTAGGAAATAGCTCCATCGGAAACGGCGTATTGCCATCAGTCGCTAAGTTACCAATCAGCCAAACTGGCAAAGTGAAAATAAAGCTAACACAAGTAAAAATAAATTTTAGAACAGAAACGAGCAAAAAAACTTTGTTTCGTTCTTGGTTTTCAATGACAGAAAGTATGTCTTTATTGTTTAAAGCCTGCTGGGCTATTTTCTTAGCTTCTCTTGATACGACTGGTGACAGGACAATCTGCAAGGCAATCAGTTCCCCTGGAAGCAACTTGCTCATCATACCGGTGATGTAGGCAATGGGGTCATGTTCATCCAGCTCATTTTGTTTCTTTAATGGGTAGATAAAGTGGCGAGCTAAAGACAGTTCAATCAAGCGTTCATTGTTTTTTGCAACCGTTTGGGGAACATAATCAATCGTTTCCCGAATTGTCAGTTGTGGCAGGTATGAGAGAAGGTTCTGCTTAAGCGTAGCCGCTTCTTTTACTGAAGTTTGGATTAAATAGCGAATGCCCTGATGCTTGGTGGAAACAATCTCTAGTGAAAATCTGGGTTTAATGCCAAGTAACCGTGAAATAAAAGTACCTCTTCCACCCAGGGCGTGAATCAGAGAAAAAAGTTGTTCTGTAGTGTGTGGTTCTTGATTAGTGACAGAGGGCGGTATCAGCTCGAGTAAAACTGTTTTTTGTTTCTTAAAGACAGCGAAACGATACATTCTTATGGCTATTTGTAGAATCGTCACAATAATAGTTGCCAGCACAATTAAAAGCAAAAAAATAGGCAGTACTGCGTTGAGCAAAATTCTTAGTTCAACTAGAAAAAAACTCAGTTTTTGAAAAAGTGGAATGGTAGTAACTAAATACTCAAGTATGTCCATATTTTTACATCATCAAATTAGTGCTTAGTATATCACGCAAATAACTTCTTTTAGCTTTACTTGACAGGCCTATCTCATCTGGTAAACTATACTTATAGTTATATCAATATGAGTATAGTATGATGAAACTTGAATGAAGTGATATGCCTGATACCTATGCTGCTCCTGCTACGACTTTCCCTGAATTTTCAACCATGCCCTCTCAAGAATCTTTTCGGCAAACTGAAGAAAACACTGGCGAGTTACTACGATCCTACTTTTCCCAGCTTGATTCAGAGGATAAAGAAGTAAAAGAAGCAAGGAAAATACTTGGTGATCTGGCAGATGAATTTACAGCTGATGAGTTAAAGGAAATTGTTACTGAGGTGAAGTATCTCACTACCTGCTGGTTAGATGAATTTGAGAAAAGTATTTTTAAAGGTAAAACAGTTGCAGAAATACTGCACGAGAAAGGAGCTTATGTCAAACGACGCTGAGCTAAAGAAGGCGGTGCTCTACCTGCGGGTATCCAGTGAGGAACAAGTTGAAAACTTCTCACTAGAAACACAGGCAGATATCTGTCGGAAAGAAGCTCAAAAAAGAGGGTATGAAGTTATAGATACTTTTAGGGAGGAAGGAAAGTCAGCCAAAACAATTATTGGGCGACCAACTTTGCTGAATTTAATTGAGTACTGCCGTAAAAACAAAGGTCAGCTAGGTGCGGTCTTTATTTATCGGTTAGACCGCATTTCTCGCCAGACTTCCGACTACCTTGCCATTAGAAAGAAACTGGAAGAATATGGTGTGAGTGTTATTTCGGCGACAGAACCAACGGGTGATACTCCAACTGAAAAGTTAGTAGAAACAATGCTGGCAGGGTTTGCACAACTGGATAACGATATCCGAGGAGAACGAGCTAGAAATGGTTTGAGAGCACGTTTCCTGTCTGGTTTAATCAGCGGTAAACCACCTCTAGGGTACATTTTATCGAATGGTTTAGTCGTAAAAGATCCCGAGACCTATGACAAAGTCAAAGACGCTTGGGATTTGATGGCAACTGGTAGTAAGAGTTTGGCTGACATAGCCAAAGTTATGAATGAGTGGGGGCTAAGAGACGGCAGAGGTCACCACAAGCAATTGCTTAGGCCACAAACCACTCAACGAATCTTCAGATACAAGTTTTATATGGGGATTATCACGTCAAGAAAGTATCCAGATGAAGTAAAAGGCCAGCACGTTCCCATGATTAGTGAAGAACAGTTTTATAAGGTACAAGCAATTCTGGATGGCAGAAATGTCAGTAAAATCCAATTTGCTCAGCGCGATAAGCTAAGCATAGATTTCCCTTTGCGCCGTATTATTCGCTGTAGTTATTGTGGAGCAGGTTTGACTGCTTCGTGGAGTAAGGGGAAACTCAAAAAGTATGGCTACTACCGTTGTAGTGATAAGTGTGTGACCGCTTCGGTGAATGCTGACAAAGTTGAAAGTACTGTAGTGTCCCTGCTCAAAGGTATCTCACCTAAAAAGGAGGGTTTAGACTTATTCATTGCTATGATTACCAGAACCTACACCGACCGGTTGAAAAAATTTAGTGTCATTAGACAGAGTGCTGAGCAAGAAATAGCTAATCTGAAGGATCTTAGAAAAACCCTGGTGGGGAAAAACTTAAATGGGGTGTACTCAGACGATGTCTTTAAGGAACAAAACGACATCATCGAAGAAAAAATGCTAATGGCTCAGATCGCTAAAGATGACGGTACTTTTGAGAAGTACGATATCACTGCTATTACTGATTTCGTCAAAACTCGCTTAGCTGATTTAGGAGAAACGTACCAACGATCTAATCGCCACCAGATCAAGGTCTTGTTGTGTTCGGTCTTCCCTTCCGGACTGAGTATGGACAAAACAGGCACACCGAACTATGAAATTAGCCCCATGTATCAGATTATTAGGGGAGAAAATGGTGGGGGTATCCCACTCGGCGGGGATGACGTCGACCGAACAACTGCAGGTGACGCTGTTGCGGAGCGGGTTGCTGCCGTCAGCGTATCACGCGTATCGTCTTCCTGACGAGAATTATGATCGGGTAGAGTGTCTTCCATCAACTCTTCCTGTGTGACTTCCGTTGCATTGCCATTCGTGGTTGAACGTTTCAACATTGCATAACTTACAGATGCACCTAAAAAAAGCACGAGTATCACACTCGAAATGAGTCCAATTCGTCGCTTGTTAGTAGACGGTATGGGTGTGCTAGCCTCTCCAGAAGGCTGAGATGAAATGTCGTCACTTCGGTAATCATCTGGGCTGTTCAAAGTATCCATACAAGGGTTTGAAAATTGTACTACCGAGTATTGTACGCCTTTTGTAAGAAAGTCGTCTATGACTCAGGCATCAACTAGTCTTCGGTACTCCCGAATCGCTGTAACCAGCGTCGATGGTGCGGATGATCTGGGTCAAAACGTGCCACCAAATCCCAAAATTGCTTGCCATGATTCATGTGCTTGGTATGGCTTAATTCATGAATGATCACGTAATCAATGACTTCCAGTGGTGCATGAATCAGTTTCCAATTAAAATTTAAGTGCTTGGTTGAAGAACAACTGCCCCATCGGGTTTTTTGCTGTTTGAATGCCATTCCATTGAAAGGAAGCTGCATCTGTTCACTCCAATACTGGGTTCGCTGCGTGATGAGGTGTCGTGCCTTGGATTGCAGCCATTTTTCAAGTAATGCTAGTGCGTTTTTTGCGGTAAGGATGGTCGGCGCGAGGATCAAAGAATCCTGATAAAAACGGACCGAACCGTCCATCTTGTTGGATTGTTTGAGTGCATACTCCTTGCCCAAATAATAGACTGACTGCAAGCTGATTAAATGTGGCTTAGTCGCGACTTTATGTTTGTGGGCCATAATCCAATCGCGGGATGCTTCTACAAAGCGACTCAAATCGCGGTTGGCAACCCAGCGGGGTGTTGTGACCACCACTTCTCCTTGCGCATTAATTTTGATTGAAATACGTCGTGCCCGATCGGAGACTACTCGGGTGTATACAATTCCGGTTTCCATACAGTGTTAGGGTTTGATTACGGACTGGGTAGCCTTTGATTTTCCATTGTCTTTGATCGTTACGTCACAGCCTCCCCATAATCCGCGATTGTTCTTTTTTGCATCGGCTTCCATTTGTTTGAGCAGAGTCGTTCGCGCTGTTGGGTATTTTTCATAGGCAAAGGCATAGCCATCATACACTAATCGTTCGTTGATCATGGTGCCATCTTCAAGATAGATATAGCGAAGCAGTCGCCCAAAACTATCACGGTTATCATCTGTAGGATCAATCACCAATTTGACCGCTTTGCCTAACAGCATCTGTTTGGTGTAGTCTGAGGCTTGATTGCCAAAACATTGAACAGGTCGGCGCGGGTCGCGTGTTTCTGGAGTATCAACGCCTAATAGTCGTACCGTTTCTTCAGATCCATCCAAATCAACCACAATGGTATCGCCGTCTAACACATCTAGAACGGGCACGAAACCTTCCGGAACCGATATGAACATCGAAAGCACTTTAGGATAGATTGTCGGCAACTGATCCAACTTAATCGAACCACCCGAGCCATAAATCAGACCAAGGGAAACGATGAGTAGAAACAGATAGTGACCGTATTTAGCAAGTAGATTCATCATTGCTTGAGGACGACCGTCCTAGCAACGATAGTAGCGCATAGAGTGTTGCCACACCAGCACAAAGCAGGGCAAGAAGCGCTACCATGAGTTTCCAAAAGATCTCTGGAAAGGATTGAATGAGCAAAGAATCCTCGGGAAACTGCCAATTTCCTTGAGGAAACAGCGACGAATGAAATTGGGTGAAGAAGAGCGAGAAAAAGAGACTGCAAAGAATTAAGATGACCACAAGAACACTAAATGTCACTGCCGCCAGTTTCAAACTTGGGAGGATGGAGTGTTGTTTAAGTAACGTCGCCAACAGTAGTATCCAGGCACAGACACATAAGAAATTTAGAACCCTAGCAACTGGAATGTACAAGGTCGCCACGTCGTTTAAATGCGAAACCTCATTGGGAGTGAACACAACATCACGCTCATCCCTAGTGCCGTTGGTTGCAATTTTTAGGGCACGATTTCGAGCCTCTAGAAGTGTCGTCGACGAAACAATTGGTGATTGTAATCGATAACTTATGGAAGCCATGACATCCACAACGACAGGATTCCATAACAGATGAAAGATCCACCAGATGGGAATAATGACTAAGGCTAGCCAGTGTAGTACACGTGTCATTTGACTACCTTTTTGAAGCGAAGTGCCATAAACATCGGAATTTCACTTCGAGCTAAATTTTCCATCTTCGCAAATTTTCCTTCAGATTGTCGATCGCTGGTCCATTCTTCAATGGCATCAATCAGTAAACCATTGGCTCTGGCTATTTTGCTATAGAAGGTCAAGGAACGATGATAAGTCCAAGTAATGGGTCCATGTTCTTTTCCGGGATGCATTTGAATCGGAATTTCCATGGGGGATAGATAGCGATCAACGCGACGATATTGCAGTTTTCGTCGTTCATCCTCACCCCATCCCGTGATACGCGGCGATCTAAAACAGGGATGCAGGATCACAACGACAAATAGACCACCCGGTTTCAACAGCGCTTTCACGCGTTCAAACACACCCTCAATCGGATCAATGTTTTGTAATGAGAGAATGGAGACAACCCGATCATATTGCCGATTGGTAAGGTTTTTTAGCGTGCGGGCATCATCCACAATGTAGTCAATGCTGGCGTTTGACTTATAGTGCTTGGCTTGTTCAATGAGTTTCTTTGATGCGTCCACTCCGGTCACGGTGTGCCCTTTTTGGGCTAACTCTCGACAAAAGACTCCTTGTCCACAACCTAAGTCTAAAATAGACACCGGGGTCTTTAAGCGAAGGAGCGAAAAGACGTTTGGGAAAATAACATGTTGATGGAAATATTGCCCTTTGGCTCCGACTAACTTGTCATACCAAGTCGATACATTATCCCAGGATTGATGTGAATGCTGCATTCCTCGAGTATATCATGGGAAAATGATTCGCTTCCATGTACAATAGAACTCTATGGATTCAGCTCCTTCCCGTAAACTGCAGTTTTCATTTACACACGTACCGCCCGTCATGAAACGTGGTCGACATGCCCTCATCATGGTCATCGATGAGCAGGGGAAGCTTGTACTGGGCGCCAAAGATATCTATCCTCCTGGAATTGTGCGCTTTGTCGGAGGGGGACTGGAGGGGAACGAAGATCCTAAAACGGGAGCAGCACGAGAGCTTCAAGAAGAACTGGGTATTGAGGTATATCCTACCGCTCTCAACGAGGTTGCCACCATCATTGCGCAAATTGATGAGGAATCCACCAAAAAAGCCTACGAGTTTACCACCTATCTGTATGCGCTTACCTGTGACTCTCAAGATATCACCGCAAATGATGATCTCGATGGAGTCAGACATCTCACCCTCAAAGAAATGGAAGAGCTGATAAGCACGTATGCCTCCCTACCTTCAGAGCTTATTACCATTCCAAGTAAAAACCCTCTTATCATAGAGGAAGAAATCTTTCGCTGGAGTGATTATGGCAAGCTGTATGGTGAAATCCATCGAATCGGTTTAGAATTTGCACTCAAATCCCTCTAGACAATACGCAACTCTGTTGCGATAATTAGGGCATGACATTACTCCTCATTTTGCTTGCAAGCCTTTTAGTCAGTGCCGTCTCGTTTGTGGGAGGGATCTTTCTAGTCAATCATCGGCTTTTCTCCAACTCAACCTTTACCTCGTCATTAGTAAGCTTTGCGGCTGGCATCATGTTATCGGCAGCCTTATTAGACTTGCTCCCAGAAGCGTTAGAGGCTTCCGGCGGGGAAGAAGCTGTCTTTGTACCAGTCTTGGTGGGAATCGTAGCGTTTTTCTTTTTAGAACGCTTTGTAGTCTGGTTTCATCACCACCATGCCTCGCACGGACATGCTCCCACTTCAGTATTGATTTTGCTTGGTGATGCCGTACATAACTTCATCGATGGGGTTGCGATCGCGGCTGCCTTTTTGGTTAATCCAGCTCTAGGGATGACTACCACTCTGGCCATTGCCGCGCACGAAATTCCCCAGGAAATTGCAGATTTTAGTGTGCTCATTAGTGGGGGGATGAAAAAGAAAAAAGCGTTGCTGTATAACTTCATCTCCGGACTCACCGCCGTAATTGGGGCAGTATCTGCGTACTTTTTCTTTGAAACGATCGAGGGACTCTCCTGGATACTTCTGAGCTTTACGGCTGGAATGTTTCTGTACATCGCCTGTTCAGATTTGATCCCGGAACTGCACAAAGAACTTTCGGAAAAACGGAAGTGGATGCAGACTCTGCCGTTCTTGGGAGGAATCCTGCTCTTAGGACTGTTTGTCCATTTCTTGGAGTAGTGCTTAGTGCCTATTTCCATGCATGAGTGCAATCGCAAGATCTATTCGAGGAATAGCAATTTTTCCTATTCGATCAGCGGAAAGAAGCTCTTTGGTTGTTACCGCGTGCAGTGCTACAGCAAATTCCTGCATTCCCACGAGAACCCAACCTTTGCGGATGAAGATATGATAGATCTGCGTCGCATACGAGCTGGCAGATTTCTCTGTGCCACCTAATTGGACCTGGGCTTTTATCAGAAATTGAATTGTGGCGTGATCGGTCAGGGTTCGGATACGCTCAAGAGATTCCAGCTTAACTAAAATCGCCATGCGAGCGTCAAAGGAAGTAGGGGAGGAAAATTGTTGTTGAGCCAAGAATTGATCGGTCATCAAACTCTAAATAGTAGGATCGTGTCTCTGTAGGGCAGAGTATACGCCAAATGTTTGAAAATACGGTAAGAATCTATCGAGGCTAACGCATGATCATTTTTGCTGTTTGTAGAAGCGAACGATCTCCTCTTTTTTGTTGAGCAAACCAATACTCCACTCCCCAAAAGAAAATGGTTGTCGCACCCATTTTTTGTGCCTTATACGTGTTGTCTCTAAGTCCTGATGCCGTGATGTCCACAGTTCGTTTCTGTTTGGAAAAAGAGTTCTGCGATTCCCAGGGTTCTGCCTGAAGTTCCGTGATCCAAACAGGTTTCGAACTTCCCATGATCAATCGTCGTAGACTTCCTGGAATTTCGAGAAAGGGCAGGGTCAAGACTCCCAAAATCGGGATCTTGAAGTACAAATCAACTCCCAGGACATCACAGTATCTCCCTAGAGTCCGCTCGGGGAAAAAAAGGTAACGGGAATTGGCAAGCATCGTACCGATGATCGGACGATGATCTAAGCTTTGCACCAATGATACCTCCTGATAAAAAAACGACGTAGAGATAGCACGGAAATTCGTAACCATTCGTTCTATCGGCTCGTTTTCTACCTGCCAATAACGAATACAATGATAGTGACGCAGATGCAAAAGAACAGCTGTTATGAATCGCAACACATGCGCATGGAGGTCAGGATCATCAAAACTGGTCCACTCTGGGAGATGAAATTCTGGCCATCGTGGAGCTTTCATTCCCACAGTCACTACCACCGCTTGTTTTGATCGCTCACAAAATGTGAGCAGTTCATCCAGTGAGGAGAAATGGTACTCACCCCGCTGTGGTTCACACTCTTTCCAGTAGCAGCACAAACGAAGGTAATCGAATTTCAACGCGAGTGTCTGTTTGAAGGTAGAACGAACATCAAGACCTAGCCACTGTGCATGCAAATGCGAAAATGTTGCGCCGAATCGTACAGATGATCGCATGAGACTAATGATAATCGTTGCCTACCTTACTCACGTCGCAGGGAATCTATGGCCAGATTAATAGCCTTGATACGTTCACGGCCAATCTGAGGAATCGTTAGTAACTCTGCATCTGTTAACGCTGCTGAAACTTTGGCTGTCATATCAAACCCGTGTATCGCTTTACCAGAGCGCAGTAGTTGGTTGAGAATTCCTCGTGCATTCGCTTCCCACCTATTCGCATCCGCATCAGGGTTTAATTTGGCCGATACTTGTGTTAGAGCAACGAAAAAATCTTCGTCACTCACCAATCGAACCCCGGGCCATACTTCAACAACTTTTCTAGCTCGAAGCGAAAGATACCATTTCTCGAAATCAGGGAAGTTGTTTTGAATAAATTCAGTGGTCATATTCTCTCCTACACTAAACGAGTACTTAGCTGGCCGTAATTCTAACACAACTCTAGTTGGACTGGCAGATTGCTAGACCCAGAGGGTTCAAGCGCTGGCAGGGGAGATAGGACACTACATCTCAACATACAGACGGAATGGCATGCATCTACAGACTACTCTCGATTATTTCTTAATGCTAAATCAATTGCATCGATTTCATCATGAGGAATATGTGCAATTGAAGCTAACTCTCTATTGGTTGCAGAAGCTAAAAACTGAGCGGCGATATTAAATCCAGGTAGTACCTTTCCTGATCTATACAGCAACTGCAGGATTCTATTTGCACGTTCTTTAGATTTGTTAAAATCTAGCCTCTCCGCGAGAAGTTGAAATGCCCCAATTAATTCAACCCGTAGTATTTCATCTGGAACATGTCTAATACCTGGCCATTCCTCTTCAACTTTTGAAGCCCGAATATCTAAGCTGGAATGTATCAACATGGGAAGATGTTGCTCTAAATATCTTGTTGTCATAAATGCTTCAGACAATTAAGGAAAGTTGTAGGTAATGACGTCCTCCCCGCACTCCCGATGGTCGTACGGGGTATCCAACGTTCCATCATGAGAACGGAAGTTTGAATTGTGTGGGCTTCTCCTCTCGTTGCTGATACTTAATATATTCCTGTATTGTTTTCTCATTGAGTCCTACCGTGCTTGAATAATAGCCCACACTCCATACCCCCTCATCTAAGTACATCTCCTTGATAAAGGGAAATCGTTTCTTTAATGGCACGCTACTCTCGCTCTTGATGCGTTGCACAACCGTACTTACTGTCAAATTGGGTGGTATCTCAATCTGAAGATGGATGTGATCTTTATCAGTATTCACTTCGATGAGGTGGAGTGTGGGGTACTTGGCCACAATCCGTTTAATGTAGATGAGGAGTTCATCTTTCACATACTGTTTGATGAAGGGTCTACGATACCGTGTACCCCACACCAAGTGATATTGATGCTGGTACACAGAATGATTCAACTTCCTTGTTCTCATGCTGACAACTTACCACATTTCACGTGGCAAGTTAGTTTCATCCACCCCCGCATTCGTCTCGCTTCGCTCCAATGGTAACTTATGCGGGGTTCTGTGCAAGGAATGAACAGCTTAGCATGGCTCCGCCATGCTCTCGCTCATTCATCCGCGCATTCCTCGCTTCGCTCCAATGGAATGTCCTGCGCGGTTTTCTGCATGGAAAGCAATAATTTACCATAATTCTTTTTTTAAAGTTCCAGATCTCTAGTCTCGTTGAGACTGTAGCATGCGAAAAGCAGAATCAATCAGTGATGCGTCGGACTCCTCAATTCCTGGCATCTGTAGGATTTCTTGATCGGTGGACACAAGAAGGGTTCGAGAAATTGCCTCTAGCATGAATGGCGATAAAACTGAAAAAATAGGTGCCTTCATTATTCGTTCAGACACCACAAAAAGGAATGGGTTATGCATTTCTATTTGTGTATTAAGAGCAAATAAGAATTGCATATCGTTCAACTCATTCCAAGTTGGATTTGCGGCAACTACTTTTTTCCAGCGCAAAGAAAGATGATCGTCTGCAGAAACTCCGCTCTCTTCTAAAATTCGGCTGGTCATAGCTTCCTTTCTTAACCCAACAATTTAGAAACCAAATCAGCAATGGGCATAGTTTCTTGTTCTCCAGACTGTAAATCCTTTACGACACATTCTTGTCGCGTCTGCTCCTCAGAGCCCAGGACTACGACATACCGAATTCCACGCTTGTCCGCATATTTGAACTGTTTCCCTAATTTATCAACTTTGGAATAGAGCTCAGCAGGGATGCCTGCATTCCGAAGTGAGGCTGTAATTTTGGCGGATTCACCGACCAGATGTTCATCAAACACCGTCACTAACACTGTTTGATTACTAGCAGCATCGAAAAGTAGTCCGAGTTGCTTGGCTGCCTCCACTGTTCGATCAAATCCAACCGCCATACCCACTGCAGGCATCTTGATTCCGGATAGTTGCTCAATTAAATTGTCATACCGACCACCACCACAAACGGAACCGACGGTGTATTCCGGAATCCGCACTTCAAAGATCATTCCGGTGTAGTAATCCAAACCACGGGCTAAGGCAGCATTAAACTGCAGTTGGGAGGTTGGCACACCCAAACTCTGGGCAAGCGACAGTATTTGTTCTAAATTGGCCGATGGCTGTAGCTGGCCTAACGTTTCTAAGACTTTAGCAGCCTCGACATTGGTTAAACCTTTTCGCACTAATTCGGCAATGACTTCATCCGGTGGCAGTTTGTCCAATTTATCAATGCACTGGATCAATGAAAAAACATTCACGCCGGGTTTCGTACAACCTTCCAAGGCAGAAACTAACGTTTGACGATCATTAACTTGAATCTGTATGGAGGAAAAGCCAATTGCGGTATACGACGCATACACACAGGCAAGTACTTCGGCATCAGCGATCGGGTCCGTGGACCCAAACAGATCGATATCACACTGCGTAAACTCTCGGTATCTGCCGCGTTGTGGCTTATCTGCGCGAAACACATTCTGCATCTGATAGCGACGAAAAGGGAAGGTGATCTCTCCGAAGTGGTTGGCGATAAAACGAGCTGTCGGAACGGTTTGGTCATAGCGCAGCGCAACCTGACGATCGCCGTTATCAACGAATTGATACACGAGCTTATCCGCTTCGTCCCCGTATTTTCCCATGATGGTCTCTCGATATTCTAACGTAGGAGTCTCAATGGGCAAGAATCCAAAAGACTGAAAGGTATGCGTTAGTTTTTCCATGACAAAATCTCTGGCGGCTTTGTCAGCGGGCATAAAATCTCGAAAACCTTTTAATACTTGTGGTTGCGTCATACACGTACATTCCTTTACAGCTATCTTATCATCCGCATTGGGGTGCGCGTCGTGCTCTTGATTTGAAATCCGTTACAACCCTGTCGTGGTTAAATCTAACCGCATGTAGAGCTCGTTGACGTAGCGGGTACCGGACTTTAAGGCATGCTCTTTGTTGCCATAGATTTGAAAGCCTAAATGTTCATACAGTTGTATAGCCTTTGTGTTGCTGTCCATCACCGACAAAAACAAGGCTTCGATTTTTGGAATCTGATGGGAACGCTCAATTACATGCGTCACCATGGCACGGGCGATCCCACGTTTACGAAAGTCCGGATGCACATAGAGATTAAAAATATCTGCCGTGTGTCGCTGCTTTTCAAAGTAGGGCATCTGCAAAGAGACATAGGCTTTTAAGCCATCCTCAAACCAGCCATAGTAACCAAAGGGACTCGGCTGGGTGCGTACTTCTTGTTCAAAGGCAAACAACGGAAGGTTTCTAGCTTCCTCAACGGTGGAAAAATAGGCATCCGCATCGGTTGTTAACGCGAGTAGACGAAGTTTCTGATAGTCGGCTGCGTCCGAAGAACTTAATACACGAATATTTGACGTAGCGATTGCTTGTTTCCGATCTTCCCCCATCCTTGCATCTTAAATGCTATTGTTTTTTTTCACAAGCCAAGCAGCCCAGACAGTTCAAGTTACGATACGTTTTGTGGGTTTGTCCTGCGCATCCCGTTGAACATGCGCTTCCAAGATCTTTAAGTTCTCTTCGTTAGCTTTAAAGAAGGCGTCTGCTACTAGCCCGACCACAGGAATGCTCCCTAAAATGCCATCCACAATCACATTAATGATCATTTGGGTCAACAATTTGCCTGGTAGCTCTACTTGAATTCCAATCCAAATCAAATAGCCAGACAACACGGTCGGAACCACGGTTCCAATTCCTGGGATTAGATCCAAGATGGGATCAAGACCGAAACGAAACCCAAGAATTGAAAATCGACTATCCAAAAAGTAGGTAAGTGTTCGAGCAAACTGGAGATGTTTTGTAGCAACAGGATTCATACAACTACTATATCCATCAGAGCAACGAACTTCCATCACAAGCACTACACAAGGATGTAAGAGCAAACTAGGTCTGCTCGCTTCGTACAAGCCTCTCAGACTGGACTTTTCGAAACAAAAGAAGAATGATTAGTTGGGAAATCGCTAACAGCAGTGGAAAGAATCGTAACACTTGTGACTGTGACAGATACAACAGCGCAACCAAGAATAGAAGTGTGGATACAATTCGGCCTCCATTTAAAAATGCTTGTAAATCGGTGATATAGGCATAGTTGTGTCGTTTGATTCCCTGATCTTCTATCTCAATTTGTCGAAGTAACAGAGGATTGAATGCCGACCAATTCAGATTAAAGATCGGATCAATCAGTAACACAAACGCTAAGGCACTGGCGTTGGACCCTACAAAAAAGTGAATCAACGTCACCATGATAAAGGCTAGATAGGTAATTGCCAGTACTTCCATTCTGGCCCGAGTTTTCAGTTTGCGGATCAACACATATAAAATTCCACAAGAAGATAGAGCTGCCAGCGAAGCGATACTCCCGAGTTCTTTTTCTGCCCCGACATATTCAAACACAAACAAGGGAAGTAAGAATCCATTCACCCCATTGCGAAAACCCTCTAGAAACTGAATCTTTCGCACCTGCTTCCAGCGAAAACTTGTAAATGGGGGATGAAACTGAAATTCAACGGGTATCTTTTGCCGAATTTTTGTGGCATAGAATGCCGACACCGCCAGTAGCACAAAAGCGACCAACGACAGTGTTTGGTAGCGCGAACTCACACTCTGCGAGAGTGCATGTAAATCGCCTACATACCAGCCCACGACGAGAGGAGTGAGTATTCCTCCAATTACACCTAAGATCTGTTCAATCCCGGTAAAGTAAAAACGTTGTCCGTCCGCCGTCGTATCCATTGCAATCAATTTTCGATTAGCCCAAAATAGCCCTGCCGGAATTCCATGCAACAGTCCAAAGATGAGAACCCCAATCACTGTGGTGGGTGCTGAAAAGAAAAATGCTACCAGTACGACCGCTTGTCCCAAGACTCCAATCTGATACAGCTGCGTAACGGAAGCAAAACGGAATAACTTGCCATTGAGGTAATAACTGAAAGCAAGGGCAACGTAGACAGCGATGTTATAGATCGCAACCATTTTGAAGTCATTTCCTGTACGTAACAAAAAGGAACTCGAAAATAAATTGAGTAGTGGTGTTGCCAGGTTGAAAACAAAGACGGACAGAAGCAACTTTCGTGCAGAATTAGAAATGGAGAGAAAGGTCTGATATTCCCTCACAAGTAACGATTGGAAAAAGTTAACCATGGGTGTGACAGAAAGGAATTGTGGTAACTCTTTACTGTCTATAGTAACACTACCACACCTATTAAAGATTCTGGTAAGAGCTACAGATAAATTCCCAATACCTGTAACAACCCAATGACCCCGTGAATGATTCCGACAATGACCGTCGACCAGGCAAAATACTTATGGATCTGCGCCCATTTTAAGTGCACCTTCGTGGTATCCAGTGGATCTGCTCCTGGACGTGACCCCATCCAAGGCAAGGGAAGCTTACTCCAGGGTAACGCAAAGCAGGTCGCAAAGTTTAAGATAAAGACGACTGCAAGAATAATGCCCGTCCATCCCAAAATGCTAATGCCGAGAATCCGAATACGAGACTGCCACCAAGCAGATGTGGGTTTCGCTTCGGTTGGTGTGGTCGGTGCGGCAGTTGCTGCGGGCGTAACTTGTGTTGAAGTCGTCGTTGCTACTGTTCCCACAACAGGCATGCTTTTTACCAACCCATCGCCATGGGGGGCACCTTCCAGTTTTCCCGTAAGATCACGACCCGCACTCAATCCGAAATGTTGGCCCAACTTCCACTGTGGACTATTTGTCGCATCATAGATTACACCTTCGAAAGCATAGTAGGCTTTGCGTCCATCTTTTCCGTCAAACTTACTAAGCTCTTCCAATGTAATGGTTTGTGTTTGCGCAAACACTGGAGTTCTTCCCAACAATAGGAGCAGAAAGCCAATCAGCAACGAAAGAAGGAGTGAGCGTTTTATCATAGATACAGTGTACACAATTATTCTTCAACTGGCTCCGGTGCTGGATAGCCCATTGGCACCACATATTCAACGGTTTCTCCGGCACCAAGCTCTAAGGCCTTGGCTACTTTTTGACTATCAAAACCTGCCATGACAACCATTCCCAGTTTAATCGATTCTGCTTGGAGGTACATATTTTGTCCGATATGTCCGGCCTCAAGATACGTTGCAGTGGTTGTCGTTGATTTCGTCTTTGCCTGGTAGTTTCCAATCGCGGCACTAATTAAGACTGCGACTGGTGCAGACTGAGCCCCTTCTTGCACCCCAGCTTCTTTGAGCGCTGGATCAATATCGCCAGCCTTCATCAGACCCAAGGAATGCGTCTTTGGTAAATATTCATACAGACCCGGTTGCAGACCTTCAACACGTTTGACTGCAACAAAGAGTGTCATTGGATAGGATTCACGTGCAGATGGTGCCGTTCTCTTTTCAGTTCCAGGCACCGTAATTCCTTGACCAGACCAGAGCATCTGGGAAAGATCGGCAAGTTTCACCGATTCGCTCGTGTACGTACGCTTGGTTCGTCGCGTTTGAAGTGCAGCTTCTACCGACAAACTACCCTTTAGACTCGGCTTTGGTAAGGCAATGGAGTTACTGTAGGTGCGTGGTGCGGATGTCGGGTAGAGTGTTGGACTCGGCGCCACCGTTTCAACTTTGGCGGACTGTGCAGGCTGGACGGAGTTTTCACGCTTTGCTTGAATAAAAAGAACTGTAAGCACTGTAGAAAGCCCAATCATCAGCATCAAGGCAAAGGAAAGCAGTTCTTTTCTAAACGGCATTCCGCCTTTTAAGCATTCTCCACAATTTCCTTTTCCGCAGCAATCAGATTTTGTGGAATCTTTAACAGTAGTGGTTGAGTTTGTAGGGTTGACTGAGGTTGCATCCATATAGACCCATTACACTCTTCTTACAAAGGTAAAGTCAATGGGGGTATCCCCCAGAAGACTGTAATCTCCATCAGTATGACCTACAGTAATTCTACTTTTCGGTGATTTGGAACACTTTTAGATAAGGCCTTCGTTACAGCGCACAAACGATAGAACTCGGTTCGAGCCACTCTCGGCCATCGCGCTGAATTAACGTGTTGGAAGCCTCTGGACCCCATGATTGTTGAGAATAGGGGAAGACTTGATGCGGCTCTTTCATTAGGGCATCGGTAAACTCCCATTGTGCTTCCACTTCTACGGCATCATTAAAAAAGGTTTGATCTCCCTCCACAACATCCGCAATTAAACGTTCATAGGCATCAGGAAGATCGGAGGTTTGCAATCGATAACAAAACTGCATCGCTTGCGACTCCACTTCTAATTCATGTCCGGGCTTCTTTGAGAGGAAGCGCAAGACAATCCCTTCATTGGGTTGAATCCGAAAGGTTAATACATTGGGTTCCATTCCAGATTCCAAGTGCTTGAACAAGCGATTGATCGGAGTCTTAAAGATCACGGAGATTTCGGTACACGACTGTTTAAGTCGCTTTCCCGCACGGATATAAATCGGGACATCTTTCCAACGTGGAACATCAATGGTGGTGCGTAACGCAAAAAAGGTGTCCGTGGTCGATCGTTCTGAAACGAACTCTTCGCCCAAATACCCATCATACTGACCAAAGACGATCGAGGAGCGATCGGCAACGATTTTCTTGAGAATTTCTACCCGTCGCTTGGTAACCTCCTCATTGGTAAAGGCACTGGGGGCATCCATGGTCAACAGCGTCAACATTTGCAAACTATGATTCTGTCCGACATCCTTTAACATTCCGACACTATCAAAATAGTTTCCACGTCGACCAATTCCAATATCTTCTAATGCAGAAATCTGAATGTGATCGACATATTCATGAGAAAACAGTGGCTCCAATAATCCATTTCCAAAACGAAAGGTGAGGATGTTTTGAAGTGTTTCTTTGCCTAAATAATGATCCAGACGATAGACTTGAGATTCCTTAAAATAGGAGGCCATCAGGGCATTGAGATTTTGGGCGGATGGTAAATCAATTCCAAACGGTTTTTCAACTAAGAGACGCTTCCAACCGTGTTCCTCGTCGGTTAGAGCGTGCTGTTTTAATTGATGGAAAATCGTTTCATACAGCTGCGGATACGTTGCTAAATAATAGATGGCGTTTTGGGTGGGTGCAGACTCAACCTGATCCTGAACTTTTACATACAATGTCGGATCCGAAAAATCGCCTTGAATGTAGGAAAGGGAGGCAGCCATTGTCTCCCAAACGTCGGGTTTGATGACGTGTTGATGGCTTTTATTGGGAATCTGTAAAATATCCCACACGAAAGAACGAAAGTCATTATTGCTCATCTCTTTGCGCGCGACACCAACGATGGGTGTGCCCGTTGGGATACGACCTTTTTCAAACAAGTCGTAAATTGCCGGAATGACTTTAATTTGAGCAAGGTTTCCCGTTACCCCAAATAAGAAGAATGCGAAAGGTTCCATTGTTCCTTTTATACTCTCTAGGGGTATCAGCTGACAAGCAGAATTCTAGGAAAGTGACTTCTTGTGGTTTTTTAGGTCTTCCAACAAATCGTCCGTTTCTTCTTTCAGTTGGTCGGTGACTTCTTTGACTACATCATCAGATTCTGCAACCAAGCGAGCGGAGACTTTCTCAATCACTTCATCGGATTCGGCGGCGACTACTCGAATGACAGCATGATGGGTACTGTTGACCACGTGTAATATTTCTCCCACGACTTCATCCAACGGTTGCTCTAAATTCTCCGACACATTATGAACAATTTTTTCTACCGCTTGCTCCAGTTTGGCCGATTGTTTGTTTACCGAGCGCTGAATAAAGAGGGATAAATAAATTGCTTCCAAAGAGACAATCGTCGTCAGTCCCAGCAAAATTTTGTCAAATTCAATACCAATTAAAAGCAGGGCAAACGCTCCGATAAACAAAACGGTGTGTAATGCAATGGAGAGGGTAGATCCCATCCAACGGGTGACGTGATCGGATAGAGTATCCAAAGAAGAGGCTGGCATAGTACGATTACTGTAACTAAAAAAGCGCCCTAGGAGAAGCGCCTACCAAGTAGTATAGTTTGTTCATACCACTATGACTAGGCCTGTCTTTTCTTCCATCGCTGTCGTAGGCGTCTCCGCAGACCCTTCCAAATATGGGCATCGCGTCTTTAAAGATTTACTGATTGCCAGATACCCCGTCGTTGCAGTCAATCCAAAAGGGGGAACCATCGAACGTCAGACTGTCTATCCGACCCTCTCTGCGCTTCCCCAAACCCCAGAACTGGTAATCACCGTCGTCCCACCCACCGTAACCGAAGCTATTGTCCAAGAATGTCACAGTCTGAAGGTGAAGGAAATCTGGATGCAACCGGGGTCAGAATCAGCTGCCGCCATACAGAAGGCAACCGCGTTGGGGATCAAGGTCACCTCCAATGCCTGTTTCATGAAACATCAGGGTATCTGGTAATCGCTGCTCTTCTATCCAATTTGCGGGCGATTGATACAATAGTATCTTCTGAAAATCTCGTCTCTACAGTATAAGCGTTTTCTTGTTGGATTGACCGTGCTCTCGTTTGCGTTTTTTTTGTTGGTCACTTTTTTGGTGTCACAAGGTAGATTTGTGCAAACTGATTTCAACCTCACGGTTAGACTTCAAGATAACGTCATCCGTCGTTTTGACAATGAACTTGCCTATATTGTCGATATTGGCAGTATGGAATTCATGACCCTCATCGTTGTGGGGATCACCGCACTACTTCCGACAAAAAAACGCTACAAACTTGGAGTGTTGGGAGCATATGTGATCGGTCTATTTTTAATTTGGGTGGGCAAAGAAACACTCCACCATCCAGCACCCCCATTTTTGTTCCATCGCGGTGGGAGTGGATTGCATTTCCCCAGTTCGTATGTCCAAATCCAGTATTCCTACCCATCGGGACACACCTATCGCACGTTTTTTGCTGCAACTCTGGTGATTCTGCACTTGATGGTCAGTAAATCACTGAACATCGTTCATCTCACCGTTGCGACACTTTTTTCATTGATTGCACTCAGTCTAGTGATTGCCTTGATTGTCTTAGGGAAACATTGGACAACAGATATCCTCGGAGGAGCAAGTTTAGCCATTGCTATCGCAAGCAGTAGTAGCCTGTTGATTGCGCACGCACAGAGATCCTTCAAAGCGGACTGAGTCCTATTGATACTGTCCTTTCGCACAGTAATCCAGATATGCTAGGCTATGGTGTCATGCAGACGCCGCAAGAGATACCACCATCAGAGGATCAGTTGACCTCATCACTCCCACCGCCAAATCGTGGGCATCGTTGGCTGATTGCCGGCAGCCTAGCTACTGTTCTCTCAGTGGTTCTCCTCATTGTCAGTTTAATCCTGCCGCAGGCGCGTCCGCTCTCATCTACAAATCTACCAGCGTCTCCACTCCCTTCAGCAGGTGGTACACCACTGCCCAGCCCCGAACCCTCGTTCTCGATTGTCTTGCTTGGTCGCGGTGGAGCAGGACATGATGGAGGCGCACTCACCGACACCATTGTGATCGCCAAGATTCTCTTGGAATCTAAACGGGTACTCTTACTTTCCGTTCCTCGGGATCTGTACGTCGACATCCCGTATGACGGAACATACCATGTTGGAAAATTGAATGCTGCGTACGCCATTGGCATTGATTCCAAGAACTATTCCAACAAGCTTGAGAAATTTACTGGGCCTACTGGTGGAGGTGCATTGGTAAAAACCGTTCTTTCTACCGTTACTGGTCTATCACTGGATCGGTATGTGGTGCTCGATTTTTCTGGATTTGAACAAGCCATTGATCTGATCGGAGGCGTTGATGTAACCGTCGATCGTGCCTTTGTAGACTATGAATATCCGATCGCTGGTCGGGAACGGACCGACTGTGCCACTGCGATTGAGAAAACCACGAACACTCCTACCTCGCTGCAAGAAGAAATTGCTGCGGGCACGCTCAATCCTGACTCCCTTCCTGCATTGTCAAAAGAATTTCCCTGTCGCTATGAAGCTCTTCGGTTTGCGGCGGGAGAACAGCACTTAACGGGTAGTCTGGCCCTCAAATATGTTCGCTCCCGTCATAGTAGTGAAGAGGGTTCGGATTTTTCCCGATCCAATCGGCAAAAGAAATTAATGCTGGCTGTAGTGGACAAACTATTTTCGCTCAACCAAATCACCAAATTACCCAGCTTTGTCACGACACTTCGATCCCATATTGATACGGATTTTTCGGCTGCTGACTGGGTGACATACCTCCCGAAAGCGTCTGCAATCCGAGATTATCCGATTACCTCACTGTCCCTAACCGATCAAAATTACCTCTCGGATGATCTTCCAGTGGACAAACAGTACGTCTTGCTTCCCAAAGCTGGGCAGGGTAACTATCAAGCCATTCACAACTGGATTGCGTCCACAGAAAATCCTGCAATTGCGCTGCGCTATCCACAAATTGAGATACTGGCATCCCAGCAATCGGCCAGTCTCTCCGCCTCTCTTTCTGCTGCGTTATCAGCGAAGTGGTATCCGGTAAAAAACCAAAAATACGCAGCGACATCGTCGGCAGCGATTACAGTGCACCATGAAAGAATCGCAGAAGAGGTACTGGCCAACCTTCACACCCTTCTTCCATACACCACAGTAACTTCCGGGAACAAAACGAACTCGACTTCTGCGGATATCTCTATTCGCTTACCTTAGTGATCTGTTGGATTACTCTCTTGTTGGATGTTTTGACCTTCATAGTCCATAATCCAGAGAGATAGCAAGTTTACTTCTTTGCTTTGAATCAAAATAATTTCGTCTGCCAGCTTGATTACTTCGGCTCTTGGAGATTTGAGTTTTACTTGTTTAGCCATGGAAATTGCCTCCCGATGATGCTCGAGCATACCGGAAAGATAGACACGTTCCGCATTTTTTTGATCCAAACCACTCAAGTCTTCCATCATGGGAACATACGATGTTGATGAGTCTGCTTCATTTCCATACCAGAGCTTGAGCCATCGCTGCATGGTATCGACTTCTTTTTGCTGCGCCTCAACAACATTTTGGGAAAACTGCAGTAGCTTGGGAGTTGTAGTGCGTTCTTGGATTTCATTGGAGCGATCAATGGCTTCTTGATGATGCGCAATCATCAGTTCTAAAAATTGTCGTTCGGACTCAATTGGACGACTGTGACTGATGGGACTTGGAGCAGAGGAGATAACTGGAGTAGCATTTCTACTTGTCTCAACCGGAGCGGCTGTTTGTTGTGAACAAGCAACAAACAGAAAACCACAGAACAACACGAGAAGTAATTGGTATCGAGCAACCATACGCTACCTTTCTTTACAAAAGAACACTATCATCTTCTGTTGCAGGAATCGTGGGAAGAATATAGATATCTTTATTGGTTTCATCCAATCCGACTAGTTCACCTTCACCTAACAGAATGCGTTCCATATCAGCACAATGCCGGCACCCCCCACTCTTACATTCCAATTTACCTAACTGTCGGGCAAGCTTGAGTTGTTTCCCAATTTTTAGGAGCTCTTCTTTCGCAGCGACGGTGTCTGGCATCTCTTTGGTCGTGACATAGTCTGAAAAATCTAAATACCAGTAACTAATTTTTGAGACAGGACGCTTTTGCAAACGAGAAGCTAAGAGAACATAGATGGGCAACTGGAGTGACTTGCCATCTTCTTCACTTTTACTTGTTTTAAAATCAATGATGTGGACACTGTCAGTACTACTGGTGTACTCCATCCAATCAATCTTCCCGCACAAAATAATATTGTCCTCATCCGACAACCAGAAATTGGGGATGTCTTCTTTGAGCTTCACGGCTTTGTTTGCTAAAGGACCAGGATTGTTGGTGACTCGTCGCAACATCTGGGCCCCACGCTCTTTGTAGCGCTGTTCGGTATCGGGAGAGAGAAAGCCTCCGCGTTTCCCTGATAACTTGGTCCAAACCTTTTCATACTTTTCAAGTAATGGGGTGTTAAAACGCAACTCGGTGGGAAGAATGGATAAGGATTCAATCACTTCATGCACGGCCTGCCCTAAGGCTAATGGAGGAGACATGAGTTGAATTTTGTGTCCAGTCTTTGGATCCTTGTACATGTTCTTTAGATAGTACGCTCGCGGGCATTTCAAGAAATCTGAGAGTGAAGAATGTGAGATCCAAGTTGCGGTAAATTTATCACGTGGCATAGTCTGTAGTGTAGCGTATCCCGATAAAAGTCCAAGTAGTGCACGTCGACCTTAAGAACGCACTCGAGTAATCAGCTCCCGAAGCGAAACAGCATCGGTTTGTGGCAGAACCACTGGCTTTCGATCGTTGCCACTAAGCGTGTCCTGGAAGCGTGATAACGTCTCTTTGCCTTTCCACTCGGCACTAATCACTCCTTTTTTCATCCCCCAATTTAAATTCGCGAGCTCGTGCGCTCCCCGTGGTGGAAGACTCAAGTAGGGAATACGCTGCCCATGCACTGCCAATGCATACAAGACTTGCACCATTTCCGAAGGGTAGGCAATCACCGCTTGGGGAGGGCAATTCAAGAGATTGTGATAAAAAGCCATCGTTCTTTCCTGACGTGCGATGGGAAGCGGTCGACTTTCCTCCAACAGTTCCACACGATCAGGAAGCCAGAGTTGAAACGGAATCTTTTTCTCGCGATAAAAGGTCGTCAATGCCTCTGCAAGTTTTCTGGGCATTCCGCTTCCCGACGATTTGATCAACACATAGGGGTCTGATGGAGACGAAACAGGAAATGCGTCTGCGAAGGCATAGGGAAGTACCGGCTCAACCAGCTTAACCGTGATTCTTTTCTTCTCCAAGTCTTCCCGTGCTTCTGCATTCCAAACTAAGGCGGTGATCGGCAAACGCTGGAGAATCTCTACGGCACTCGCTTTGGGAAACACATCAGGAATATAGAGAAAGGTTTTTAAGAAACGCGCTAAGAGTTGCGGAACCGTGAATGCGAGAAATTGTAGTTCCTGCACACCAATCATGACTGGGGAAGGATTAAAATCAAAGAATTCTTTAAGAGAAATGTCCATCTCCAGTTTGGAAAGATTCCCAAACACTTTGGCTAATGGTCCTTTGCGTCTCTGTTCACTTGAAACCGTATATGCTGCGCTTTTTTTTTCCGATTGGGTCATCTTTTGATGCCAAAGATTCGCAGGGAAGCCGGAGATCGTCAGAAACGACAACTCTGTGGGTAGGTGACTGGATCGTAGTTTTCGTGCAATTGCCATCGCCGTGGCAGGATTACCTTCTCCCACCATGGGAACTTGCACGAGAACAGAGCTATCTTGGGTAGAATCTAGTACGGGGCTCAAATAATCCTGAAAACTCCCGTACAATGGTTGAACTGCTTCGAATCGACAGGGTGACATTGTCGGGATATTATACGGGATCACTGCTATGCACAAACCAGCAATCTCTTTTTCTAACGCACAAGTAGCCACGTTACTTCGCAATGTTGCCGCAATCTATGCACTCAATGGAGAGAATATCTTTAAGATTAAAGCGTTTGAGAATGCCGCCAATAGTATTGAGCAGTATTCTATTCCCATCCAAGACATTTGGACCAATGACGAGGCACTGGATGCCATCCCGGGGGTAGGGAAAGCAATTGCCGGGGATTTACACACCTTGTTTTTGGAAGGGAAGGTGGAACATTTTGAGAACCTGCTGCACACTGTTCCTCAAGGATTCTTTGCCTTACTCCCCATTCAGGGGATCGGTCCCAAAACTGCCCTAAAACTGGTCACCCAACTCAATCTAACGTCTGCAGAATCTGCAGTCGAGCAGGTTAAACAAGCTGCCACAGAAAATCGCATTGCTGCTTTGGAGGGCTTTTCTGCAGTCTCGCAGGCACGCATTTTGTCGGCAATTGAACACACCCGAGAGAAGTCCCAAGCACGACTCTTGCTTCCCATCGCAGAACAAATCGCCGGTGATGTAGTTGCGTTTATTTCCTCCTGTCCGGTAGTACTTGCTGCAGAACCTTTAGGAAGTCTGCGTCGAAAATCACCCACGGTTGGGGACATCGATATTGCCATATCCACGAAAGATAGTGCTATCGTCTTTGATCATCTGGCAACTTATCCAGGAATTAATCGGTTAATCGGAAGAGGGGCAAAACAATTCACCTTCATCCACGCCACCGGCTGGCAGGTGGACTGTAAAACAAGCGACCCTGCAGCCTGGGGTTCCATGCTGCAACACTACACCGGAAACAAAATGCACAATATTGCGTTGCGAACGATCGCTGTCAAAAAAGGATGGTCACTCTCTGAGCGGGGTATTGAGAAAGACGGAAAAGTCCACACCTATGCCACTGAAGCACTCCTGTATAAAGAGCTGGGAATGGAATGGATTCCACCGATGCTACGCGAAGACAGTGGAGAAATCGTTAAGGCAACTTCCAACACACTGCCAAACCTCGTGACACTTCCAATGATCAAAGGGGATGTGCATATCCATACCAATTTGCCGTTTCCCAGTAGTCATGATTCCGGTCGAAGTACCATCGATGATCTCTTGTTACGGGCAAAAGAATTAGGGTATTCCTACATCGGCTTTTCTGATCATAATCCCAAGCGTACCGGGTTGACAGCAGCAGAGCGCCTTACCTGTGTCAAAGAGCGCAATATTGCTATCGATGAAATAGTCGCCCGGTTTTTTAAGGGAAAGAAACAAACCATTCAAGTCTATAAAGGGCTTGAAATAGATATTCTGCCCGATGGAAATTTGGCGCTGGAAGAAGAAGCGATCGATGAACTTGATTATGTGATTGCATCCTTGCATTCGCAGTTTCGTCAGGATCGCAAAACAGCTACCGCTAGAATTTTAAAAGCCCTCTCCCATCCCAAAGTACGTTTTATGGGACATCCAACCGGTCGCATCTTAGAGTCGCGCGATGGAATCGATGCCGACTGGAATGCAATCTTTGCCTTCTGTGGTGAAAACGATATTTGGATGGAGATTAACAGCGGTCCCGATCGCACTGATCTTCCGGCTCCCCTCATTCGTGACGCAAAGATAGCAGGAGTGAAATTCATTATTAATACCGATGCTCATCATGTAGATGGCATGGCAATGATGCACTACGGAATCTTTAATGCACAGCGCGGGTGGGCAACACCAAATGACATTGTGAATACCTCTTCTATCCTGTCTCTGGAGTAGACTTTATGCCAGTGTTACCCTATAATACTTTTTTTAGAGCTTACAACTATGGCAGTTGTACACGAAATTTCACCTAGAGAATCTTCGTCAATCCACCACAAGAACCGAGAATGGACACCTGTTGCACGCCAATCGGATGCGTATCAACGTTACCTTGAAGAACTTCGAGTGAACGCAATGGAAAAGTATGTGAAAGAATGCAAGAAAGCAATTAAGTACTTTTTGGAAATTTACGAAACGTATGATCCGGAATCCCCAGAGGTAAAAGAGCTAAAACGAATCATCTATGAAGGTAAGTCAGGGTTAGGAGTGTTGGACTCAGCGAAACAACTTCCAGATAATATTTGGCTTTGTAAGTCGAATGAAGAATTCGCCTATGCATTGGGAACAGAATTGTTTGTCTCTACAGCGATGATGAATCGGTTGAATTCGGAAGATAAGATTGCAAGTATAGGCGCTCATGAAGGAGCACATGTCCAACAATTGCATGGCTTGAAGCAATATGACCTGGAAAGTTTGACTCACGATATTGAAGACTCTATCACGGCTGCTTCTCTCCCACGAATCCATGAATGGGAAGCCGAAACAATTAGTCCATTTCGAGTAGATCAGGCTGGGTACCGAGCGAGTGAATACAGAAGCACACTTGAACTCTTTATTAATCCAGGAAATAATAATTCTGACTTCGCACATGGCTCCCTGTATGATCGCATGAGTTGGCAAGGATACCTAGCTCAGCTTCATGATTTTGAACATTCACAGCAAGAACCGACACCGAAACCAAGGGTACTTGAACATCTTGAGGAAAAAGATAGCCGTATCAAGCAGTTGCTTACGGCAATCTCGACAAATAATGAACCCGCGATCCAGGAACTTCTACCGTTTTTCTCCCTTTCTACGCTAATGTCACTCTTCAATCGATTGCTTAGACAACTGCTCTTTGATTCATCTCAACTAACAGATGCAAATGAACTAAAGACGATAAAGCATCAGATTAGTAAATTGCAAAAAATCATTGAAGGAATCGTAGATGAGACAGTCCTCGTTGCATCGGAACCTGAAAAAACATGGAGCTTGTATATCACCTTTGCATCTTATGATGCAGTTATCAATTTTTATTCACCAAAACAGCAGTCTAAATCTAACTCAGAAACTCTAGATCTTGTCAACGGAATTGATATTCACCAACGATTCCTACAAAGCATTGATACACCAGAAAGATTTGTAGCATTTTTTGAATTCGCACATCAGTTTCGCCGAAATCACAGAACACGAAGTGTTGTGAGTAACCCCAGATCTCTTTTAATTCATCTTTGGGAAACTCTGAAAAGCTCAGGAGATGAATCCTGGAATTCTATTTTAGATGAGTTATTACTACTTCCATCATTTCAAGACTGCTTCTTAGACCAAGATGGGAATATTTTACTAACTGAGTTTACAGGTTATTTATCGACTCTAACTGCTAAGGTTCGGAATGGAAGACAAAAAGCATACGGTATTCCTGAGTTATTACAGAAACACACGGTCGAACCGATGATCGTTCAGGCTCAAGAAATACAAACTATCAAGTTAAAAACACTTCAATCAAATGACTTTGAACAAGCAAAAGACTATCTCTATTCACAAGAGGAAACATTGTTGCTCCCCATCATCTTACAATTTGTAAAAGTGCACGAAACTACCAAACATTTACGTCGAAGTAGAAACTATGGAAGTTTGATCGCCGACTTCAGTCAGAGTATTGGATCGATTGTACAGGTATACTATCGATCCATTAGCAGATCATTGAATGATCCCTTTGTCCAAACTCGAACTGAACATCATTTAATTCAAGCACTCACCAGAGTGGACGCTTCTCTGTCCGACTATCATTTGGCATTACAGGAGGGAATACAACCGGGGGATATTGCATCGGTATATCAATCTACAAATTTTTTCACCATTGACCACTTAAGATCTTATTTACCTCAAACGCATCTTCACGCAACTGGTTCTATGTATGCAGTAGATGAGCTTCATGCGTTATTCTGTTCTCCAGATTCTTCCTTTATTGATACTAGAATTCCGCAGGACACCCGGTTAATACAACTCTATTCAGAAATTTTTGAAGAGTTCGAAATTCCTACAGAAACAAATCCATCAGAAGAACAGTTCACGATTACCGTTCTACATCATTCTGAACCGCTGAGAGTGAATAGATATGATCTAGAATGTTTTGGTTATATCGCAAATGTATTCGATTTTGTACGCAGTCTTCCAGATCCTTCAGATTTTGAACAGGCATGTCGATCCATTTTAGACAAGGTAGAACCGTTTCGACTTTCAACTGCTGGGAGAGTATTGCTGTTAGGGACGATCTTAGAGGAGTTAAAGCGCAGCGCAAATTACCGCTCAAGTAATGAACTGTCGGCTTCAGCAGCCCTAGATGGACTCTATGCTCATCCAATTCTGATTACTCTTCGAGATGAGTACGTCCAATTTGTGCTACAACAAAATCCTACAATCTCCAGATTGTATACACAGATTAGCCGTGTCGCATCTATTGCATTTGGAAAATCCGATGAAGAGACACTGATTGGAAAATCACCCACCCAACAAAATTTTCTTGGCCCATTGCTTAGTACGATGATCGATGCACTAAAAAGAGTTGAACTGGATGAGCATAGTTTGCATTCGTTGTGGGAGGTTTATGAATTACTCCCCATACTTCTAAATAGACGAGAGACAGAATACTATCAATACAAGTTTGAAATGATCATGGTCAAATTGATGACATTTGACCAAGCAATTGCTTTTCTTGATTATCTCTTCGAAAACAGTAAAGTAAATATTCATGTTCTGGATTATGTACAAGAACAATTAATGAATAGTAAAGAAGAATTTGAACGCTTTGACGCATTATTTCAACGCAACATTGATTCCATTACGCGAACAGGAGAACAAAAAATCACCTTATTAGCTACTACCGATGAGAGGTTCGACTATTTCTTAGGAAACCATGCAATTGAGCTGTTTGAAGCAGCTATGGACACGGGTAGTGATTCAAAACTACGAGAGCTACTCGCACCATTTTGGATCCATTCTGTGATTCTATCGGTCCATTCAAATCGGGACGTAAAAATCATGCTCGACGATACTGGTCATCCATATCTATTGGGTGATATCCATTCTTACAGGTCATTCGATACGTTTGTTAACAGTTTTTATACTTCCCTAACACAGCCTGAAATCGATTACCTTCTGCGACGAATGCTATTTGCCCCTAATGGTCTACTTACAACTCAAGAAGGTCGAACAAAGCTATATCATCTGGTTCTTAGTAAAGCGATTGAGCCATCTAAAGATCCCTCAGCAAATGAATTGGTAGAAGATCTACTCTTTTGTATCCTTTCCGTTGATAAACATGACGACGAAACATTAACGATTCACCCCACAAATCTTGGGGATATCTGTATGCGTCTTTTACGAAATCAACTATTTATTCAACCAAATAAGCGAGGGGATAACACAGCTGCGGCGGATCGGATTGGAAAAAACACGGAGTTTGTAGGTGGAAATCAGTTCGATCTTTCCAATTTCATGTATTTTGAACGGGAAGTTCGCCAAGATCTGGAACAACTGCAAGAAGATTTGCGTACTGAAAATGATGAAAATGAACTTCCAATTGTCTTCTTTGATACTGAGGACAGAGGAGCCACATTAGGAGTTGAGATTGCAACAAGAATTTTGGATTTTAATCCGAGTGAAACTACTGTTGGACAAAGTATTGAAATTGAAGATTTCAAAGCTCAAAAAGAACGTCTGCTTCACTCGTTTAGATCAGGACAGCGAAATACACAAACAAAGCGCTATACTCCGATTGAAAGCATGATTCTTCTTGCCGATTCAAAAGGTCCAATGGGTGTTCGGTACAAGCAAAATGCAACAGTCGCACATAATCTTGCAAAAGAATATGAAGAGGCTTTACAAAGTTCCTTTGATAGCGTTCGGGGACAACTTAAATACACCGCGATGCGATCGTTTCGTAGAGAAGCCTTGGGGAAGAATGCAGCACCGACCTTAAAAGAAGTTTGGCACAGATTAATGTAATCCCCGCTCTGAAGAGCGGGGATTTTACTCCTACCTCATGATTGATGTTGATTTTTAATATAGTTTTGGATGATGGTCTGGTTCACTGTTCCAACACTCTCGGCAAAGTAGCCATCACACCAAAAGCTATCCCCCCACAAAAACTCTTCTAGTTCTGGATATTCCATGCGGATCACTCTACTACTCCCACCTTTCAATCGTTGCATAACCTCTGCTACTGAGTTCCGTGGATTGATCTGTATTAACAGGTGAACGTGATCCCTCTGCACATTCAGCTCTACAATATCCCATTCATTCATCTGACAACATTGTTCAAACAGTTCTTTCAACCGTTCGGCTACTTTGCCTATCAATACCCGTCGTCGATACTTCGGGCACCACACCAAATGTACTAGCAGTCTATGTTTTGTGGAGGCTCCTGTTTTATATTCTCTCATCAATCATGACATTGTACCTCCGCTTCGCTCCGGGCAGGCATTCACCTCCAGCCTTCAAAGGCTGGAGATCTCTGCCAAGTCATTAGAAGGATTTTATGCTACGGGAGCAGGAGGTTCATTAACTGGAGTATATCGCGCGACACTTACGGCATCCGACATGCAGACCGTCCCATTTAGAGAATTAGCAATTAAAGTTTTAGTCCCAAATGCGGAAGCTCGTATCAGCGAATCGTTACAGGAAATAAATACTGTTGTTGCGGAACTGCGTCATCGCCCTCGAGTCAAAAAAAATCCTTCATTAATCCGTGATATCCAGATTAGCAGTGGATTATTTGCGGATATTGCAACGTGGTGTGTTGCCGACATTAATGCCGTAGAGCAGTACGGCCAACGATCGGAACTTAGAACTCATTTATCCTCTGTCACACTACCAAACATAGAACTTGCTATTCCAGAATTTGTATATAGTGGAGTTCCAAAAATAAAGATGGAGGAATGGGTTAATGGTAGTACATTGCGCCAGTATGCATTATCTGGGGATCAAGCAATCGTAACAAACTCATTAAGGCTTATCGAGAGAGCGACGATTCAGATGCTTGAACATCCAATACGTCATGGAACGTATTATATTCATACGGATATCCATCCTGGCCAATTTCAAGTTGAGTTAGAGGACGGAAAACCAACGGGGAAATTGTACATGTTGGATTTAAGTTTTATTCCAGATATTAGTGAATTCTCGGAAAAAGAATCACAACATTTTAAATTAATCAGAGGACTGGAATATACAGAACAACGAGCAAATGCTTACCTTGAATATTTGTTCAATCTCTCAATTAACAGATCAATCAATCGTCGAAAAAGAATAGCGCTTAAAGCAAATATTTATACTATATTAGCTCAAGAACTAGTAAAGGGAGGAAGCAAGTCAGAGATTGTGAAGCGGGTACTTGTGTATCTACGTAGAGAAGGAGTCATCATCCCTGAAAAATGGACAGTTCTCCAGAAAGATATTCGTCAACTTCAACGCATGAATGCCTCACTTGGACACGATCGAAACTAGTCCCCAGTATTAAGCACTTGTAGTTGATTTTCATATGTTGGTAAGATGGTCAACATCCGGTTGTATTGCGTAGAGGAATTGCACAAAAATTGAGAAAGAAATTCCCGCAATGCTACACACTATTCCATTTTATAAACGAGAGTTTCTCTTCTATATTCTCTAACTGCATGTCTTTGTGTATGGTTTCTTCCATGTTACCCCAAGTTAAACATGTACGTTGCCAGAGCTTGTTGAACCCCCACGATATTCGAACCATTTCGAAATGTTTTAATGAGCGGACTTGACATCCCTTTAACCCAAATTTTGAGCTCTGAATCTAGGTCAAAATGTCCCGCTGATTCCACAGAAAAATGCGCGATACTGCGATAGGGGATGGAATGATATTCCGTTTTCTTTCCAGAAAGTCCTTGTTTGTCTATAAGAATTAATCGTTTATTGGTGAAGATAAATAAATCGCGAATTAAGCGAAACGCTTTCTCCACATCTTCCGCTGGAGCAAGCAGTGGAAGCAGTTCTCGTTCAACATGATCAATATCGACTTCGGATGCATTTCCAAGCAACCCATGCAAAATTCCCATACTCTTCGTCCTTTCTGCCTATGCTACGCTCCCTACGTCCTCTGGAGAACTTTCGTCGGGAGATTGCAAAGAGGACAGTAAGTCTTCGATAAAGAGATCCATAGCTGCAGCAATTGTAGCTTCCACATCCACTGTGTTTTGTGATCGTAGAAAATGCAGATGTTCCTCCTGATGGGGAGCGGCATGAAAACGCTCTAAAAATTCAGCGTGGGTCGTCTCTGGCAGGTGCGAGAGCACGAGCGTGAGAACCTCGGTGTGCACCGTTTCTTCAATGATCTCTATTAGCTCCCACTTTTCCTCAGCAGTGGGTTGAACCGAAACGATGAACGCCTCGACTTTATGCCAGGGAATTAAATGATCGTAAAAAACAGTTGCCATATTATTTTTGTGCAATAAATTGTGTGATGGGTCCATCTACGGGTCCGAGTGCGATGTGTTGATGGGAATCATCGATAAAAAAGAGGAGCACTTTTCCTTTGTTCTGCTGTTCCCAAGGACGAAGATAATCCATGATTTCCGGTGATCCACCAAAGTGCTTTTTCGTCCAGGCTGCGGGACCAGCATCGCCGATTACTGCTACTACCGATTTGCCCGTCGTTGGGTTGACGACCAAAACTTTGCGGAATTTATACCATTGCTTGAGTGTCTTATGCTCCTGATTCCAGTTGGGTAAATACAGTGTCTGCACCGCCACATAGTATTTTTCCTGATCAATGGCTTCTTGTGATAACGAAGCGGGAGAGTCAGCAAAATATCCAAACGCTCCCCGATGGGCAGTAATACCTTTGACTTGCAATGCATCATGATTCGCCAGTGTATCTCCGGGAAAACGGGGCATGTGCTGCTCTCCACCAATGATCCCATAGGAAGTATTCAGCTTATTCCCATTAAGGGAAGCGACTGCATTCACGCCGATCGTCGACTTCACGAGCCTTGAGATCTGTTGTTCTGTTTCTTTGGGTAAGGGACCGACGAGCGGGGGCAAGATCGCTTTTAAACCCATCTTGAGTTGTTCCGTTTTTTGCTCGGTTGAGACCTCCATCTGCTGTTGTGTCGGGAAGCTGATTTCTTTGATGAGTGGAGCCGTGGCAAACACACCCGAGGCAATTGCCGCTGCGGACAGGACCCGGCTTGTATGACGTCGTAACTCTTTTAAGTCGAGACCTAATTGTTGTAGCTTTGTCATCGCGTGGGGAAAATGACGCGCCAGTTTCTCTTTGGATTTTTTGTTGTGGTGCTGGAGTTTGGATAAACGCGCTGCGTGCGACATATTTGAATCGTCTTTGCATTCTAGCGAGCCACGCAAGGAACTGCAATGGAAGATGGCAAATCTGCACTTATATCACTCGTTCTCAAAATAATGAAATCTATGGTATACAGAATTTTGCAGTAGTTGCTCCCGAAGGGCATGGGTGCCTGCTAAAAATAGGATTACGCATTATTCTTCAATTACTTCTGGAATTATTACCTCGAACAAATAAATTGCTAAAATAAAATAGTAATCCTTCGCAGTTTTTCCACTGTCATACAGTAATTTTTTGAATTCCCTAGTGTCCAAATACTTATCAATCTTATCGGAGACGACAAAATCCATAAGGAAATTTTGTGCATCAAGCCCTGTTATAGGATTTTTCTTTTTTAGCCACTCAATAATTTTTGGCTTATTCTCTTCAATTTGATTTGAAAGTCCTGATTCCAGAATATAGTGTTTAAATTCTTCTTTCAAAACGATTGGGCTATTTGCAATTCCATACATGTCCATAGTTTCCTGCATAAGGGTGAGAGTTTTATATCTGTTTTTCATGACTGACTGTATTTCTTGAACACAACTATTTAATCTCGTCACCACTGGGGTCAATTTATTAACGCTTTCTTTTAAATCTTCAAAGCTTCTTTGATTTTTCCCCAACACAAAAATTAGTTTGACTAAAGTAAATAAAAATCCGGAAGAAATGAGAAAAGCAGAAATCTCAATTGCACCATAACCTTGAGTCCTGCTGGTCAATTGTGCTACTGCGGACGTAGTTGCAGAAATTGTAGATACATCCATAAAACTTCCTAAGCCTGTAGCCTGAGATAATATTACCTTAGACACTCTTTAACAAGAACTATAACTAAAGAGAACAGAACGATGCTCGATTCTGACAGTTTGCTTAAACATTCGACTTGAAGAACAATTTTAGTTTCTGAGCTCTTGTCAGGCGCTTGAGGGCTGCTTCTCGACTTCTTGCTATAGCGTAATTTGCACAGGTTTCTTGATAGACAAGACGTACCGGACGACGGGCTTTGGTATATTTTGCACCCGCTGCTGTGTGATTGTGCTGATGCACTCGATTGGAAATGTCACTCGTCGAGCCGATATAAAAGGTGTGATCACCACATTCCAGCATGTAGACAATAAATGCCTTAGTGCTCATGGGCAATTCCCCAGTCACTTAGAGCACGTAACACCGATTGCAGGGACCGTCCGTGATCGGTGAGTGCATACTCCACTTTGGGTGGGACCTGCGGGTACACGGTACGGGTGATAAGGCGATCGTGTTCCATTTCTCGAAGCTGCTGGGTCAGCATCTTCTGGGTAATTCCGTTAATTCGTTTTTCAAGTTCACTAAAACGAAGTGTTTGTTGGGTTAGGTGCCAGAGGATAACGGGTTTCCATTTCCCACCGATGACTTGCAGCGTGGTATCGACATGGCAGTTTGATGGTGCATTCATACGTACTTCATGCATAGTACCTATTCTTTTAGTGTGTACTTGTTCTATTGGCTGTTGGTGTTTATTCTAATAGCTCGTTACGTAAAAAGAAATAGAAGCTATGATCACCCTTAAAATCCTTACTGGCTCCGTTCGTCCAGGTCGATTCAACGACCAACCCGTTCACTGGATCTATAACTTAGCGAAGAAGCGAACGGACATTGCGGTCGAACTCTTGGATCTCTCCAAGATACATTTACCTCTCTTAGATGAGCCCGTTCCACCTTCCATGCATCAATACAGTCAGGAGCATACCAAACAATGGTCCACCCTCGTTGAAAGTGCCGATGCCTTCATTATGGTGACCCCGGAATATAATCACTCCACTTCCGCAGCCTTAAAAAATGCGATTGATTATCTCTTTTCGGAGTGGCATTACAAACCAGTCAGTTTTGTCTCGTACGGTTCTCTTGCAGGAGGATCACGGGCGGTCGAACACTTGCGACAAATTGCTGCCGAGGTTCGACTGTACGATCTGCGGGAACAAATACTGCTTCCCAATTACTGGGAAAACCTGGATGCACAGGGCAATTATCAGTTTAATGAACGCCATGAAAAATCTGCCAATGAAATAATTGATCAACTCACCTTCTGGGGTGAGGTCCTCAAAGAAGCACGCGCCAAACTTCAATAGGCATCTGTTCCAAAACGTGTTAGGATGATCAATCCAAGGCATGCCTATGGATACATCATTTAGTCAGACCGTTGTTCCCGCCCTCGATGCTCTCCGGCACCAGATCGTCTCGTTGTCGATGATCTGTCTCTCGTTGATTGGAGTGAAACGACTCCCACCCACAACCCCGTTGGCAGATGACGCGAGCGCAAGTGCGAGCAGTAGTGCCACCGCGATCACTCCTAGCCCCACACCCACGATCACGGCGTCACCAGCAGCAACGCAACAACCCAAAACAGTAGTGGTTCAACAATCCCCAACCGACCTCCTATCCGGTCGCGATTGGACCTCACTGCCTGGCTCTTCCAGAGAGGGAGCAACACTCATCGTCAAACACACGGGTCGCTCCATCGTAGAACAAGATGGAACACCGGGTGTCCAAAATCCGGCCATCGCTTTATTTGGACCGCAATTAAAACTAGCCGGTGATTTCAAAATCACCGCAAAAATCACCACCACCAACGCCTGGCGATTATCGTTGTACGGAAGACCTCCTCGAATCTATGACGAGTTTTTGTTTTGGGAACCAGCACTGGTCGTAGAATTGAATGCTGGCTCACTTCGCCTAGCTCAGTACGATGGCGCAAGGAATCGACCCACCCAAACGACCTTTTCGGTACCACCCACTAGCACCGCAGAACTCTCGGTGGAGACGAATGCACAAACCATCGCGATTACACTCAATGGCAACACCGTCGGCTCCGTACCCACAAAGTCGTTACTCTCCAATGGGAAACTATGGTTCGGTCTAGATACTCCCACACCAGGTGGCGAACTTCGCTTGACCCAATTTTCCTTGACCCCACTACAGGGCTCCACTACAACGATCGTCAACACCCCAGACACCCTACAACTGCCGGCAAAAATTGCTGAATCCTGGCAAGAACTTGCCAAAAAGAAGTCATCCAGTTTAAAGATCGGAGCGGCAGTCGCATTGGGCCCATTAGTCTCGGATCCGTGGTATTTTGAGTTGGCTACTCAGGGATGGTATGGGGTCTTTACCACGGAAAATGCACTCAAAGCCCAATTTGTACATCCGGCCCCAGATCAATATGCATTTGGCGAAGCCGATGCTATCGTCACCGTCGCAAAACGAGCCGGAATTGCCGTGCATGGACACACGCTCGTGTTTGGGGAAGCCAACCCAGCCTGGATGCAGCAAACTCCCAAAGAAAAACGTGAAGAAATGATGCTCTCCCATATTAAAACCGTGGTCTCCCACTATAAGGGAACGATTAAAACCTGGGATGTGATTAATGAGCCCCTCGATGAAGACTACTGGGATGGAGAGGTAACCTATCGCAATCATCTTTGGCATCAGGCGATGGGTCCCTCCTATATCGAAAAAGCACTGCGCGCAGCTAAAGCCAGTGATCCCCAAGCTTTACTCTTTATCAACGAATGGGGACTGGAAGAAGAGAGTGACCGCTTCACTGGGATGCTCACACTGATCGAGGAACTTCTGAAAAAAGATGTCCCGATCGATGGACTCGGATTCCAGGCGCATGTCTATGAACGTGGTGATGAAATTTCGACCAAAACCTTACAGTCTCATATGGAGCAGGTGGTAACACTTGGCAATAAATACAACAAAAAACTCTACGTGCGGGTTTCCGAATTGGATGCATATGGCCATGATAGTTCACAGCAAGCAAGCCAGTTTTCAAACACACTGTCAGCCTGTATCCAGGTACCAAATTGTATCGCGTTTAGCATGTGGGGAATCACAGAGAAATACAGTTCCACGTCCGGACTCGGACGCAATCAAACCTTAGAAATCGGTGATGGTTTACCCTTTGGAGAAAACTATGAACCACTCTCTGCGGTTCGGGCACTGCAAGACGTGCTGAAACGCTAATTACTTTGTAGTGGGAATAAACTCTGGGGACAGCTCGTCGGAATCATCATTGTTCACGATACATTCATTGCCGTGCACATCAATGATCCGCATATCCCAATCTCCAGATTTGTTATTCAGATAGATTAAATCCCCATTTTCTCCAACACTTGGATCCACATCATCACCTGGATGATCGATCACCAGTTTCTTCCCGCTTCCATCCGGATTCATCCGGAAAATAGCTTGATCGTTGTTGGGACCTTTACTCACATAGACAAACGTATTGTTCGTGTGATCATAGGCTGGATACCAATCGGAATAGTCATTGGAGGTTAACTGCACATAGACATTGGTATTCAAATCCAAAGTAAACAGCTCATCAGAGACATCTTTGCCACTTGCCGGGTTTAAGCGCGAGGAGAAGACCATCACGTGTTCAGAAATAAATTCCGGTTTCCACTCTTCCGAGGTTTTTCGCAAGGGCGTTAAATTCGTTTGCAATTCTCCAGAAATTGACATTGAAAAGAGATCTCCAAACCCATCATCGCGATTTGATTTAAAGACCACGGTATCAGGATCGTTATAGGCAAAGGTCGCATCATAGTCACTGGATGGATCGCTGGTTAACTGCGATGAGGCTCCACTTCCAATCTCCATCGAAAAGATATCGGTATTTCCATAGCGATTCGCATAATAGACAAGTTTGGCTCCGTCTGTTGACACTTGCGGATTAAATTCATCAAAAGCGGTAGTCGTTTTGTTCGTAATCATCCCAGTCGATAACTCTTGAATATATAGATCGTAATTCCCGGATCGATCGGAGGAAAACACAATGGAACCCGACTTGGCAGTACAGGTTGGTAAAGTAATGGGAAAGTTCTTGTGAACGCGCACGGGAGTAGGAGACTGTAGGCGTTGGATCCAACTTGTTACACTCTCAAAGCGCGTGATGAGCAGTGGCAAAAGCACCATGAAAAGAACGAGCCCCGTTTTCAGGGCACTAGTGATCAACGGTCTAAGGATGTTCGTTTTCTGTTTAGACCGAAGGGCATAGGAGTGAGAGAGTCCAGTATTCAGAGGATCTATTATACCAGGAGTGTAAGAACGAAGGGAAAAACAACGAAACACGCAATGGGTAATTGATCAGAAATTCTTAAGTACCACGGAGCCCATGGTGTTAAATCAATCGGATAGGACGTTTGGTAAAACTGCCAAGTATGACCCCATGAGGGTCACGCTCAACCAGTAAACAGTGATCCCTGTTTGGCGTCCAAATCACTATATCTTCGATGTAGTTTTTATCTAATTGGAGCGACACAAGTAACGCTGTAAGGGCTTCCATCAATCCGTCCGCACTCTCTGCTTCTATGTTATGTCGTGTTTCCCCATTCGTACCCGTTTCAAAATAGGCGCGATATTCCATAGGGTTCCTCCTCTAGTCGTACTGCCCTAAAGTCTATCAAACAATTTCAAGAGTACAATGGCTTTCACTCGCATGTATTCAATTAAATAAACGATCGCACAATTCCACACGATTTTTTGAATTGTTCTTGTTCCTCGCTCGAAAGGTTCACGCGTAATATCTGCTGTACGCCATTTCTTCCCACGATGCAGGGGACACTTACAGCTACCTCGGATTCTCCATAGTAATTTTCAATGGATATGGTGACTGGGAGAACGGAACGTTGATCTAACAAAATGGTACGGACAACCTGACTAATCACCACGCCAATGGCGTAATAGGTCGCTCCTTTAGCCTTAATAATACTTGCCGCGGCTTCCCGAGTCTTGGTGAAGGATTCTAGAGCCTGTTCTTTGGAGTAGTGCGGAAACTCAGAAAGTGGCTGACCTCCCACGGAGGCGCTCTCTAATGCAGGGAAAGCACTCTCCCCATGCTCACCTAAAATATAGGCATGAATACTGCGCGGATTTAAGTGCAAAAATTCACTTAAATGGAAACGAAAGCGGGCTGTGTCTAGCATCGTTCCCGTTCCAAAGACTCGTCCTTCTGGTAATCCGAGGGCCTTGGCAAGATGGAAGGTAAGCACATCGACGGGATTACTGACCACAACGACCACACTGTTTTGGACGTAGGGCAGGATCTGTTGTGCCATTTCCGCAAGGATGGCTTTGTTCTCCTCCACTAGGTCCATGCGACTTTGTCCCGATTTTTGTGCCACTCCGGAAGTGATGATCACAACATCGGCATTTTGGAGAGCTGCATAGTCGGTCGTAGCCGTCACTTTAGTCGCTTCCAGAAAAGAAAGTCCATGTTCTAGGTCTAATTTTTCTCCCTCTAGCTTTTCCAGAGACCGGGAGACGAGAATCAACTCATCGACGGTGTGGGTTAACAGGAGGGCATATGCAGCAGTAATCCCAACATGTCCTCCGCCAATAATGGCTACTTTTCGTAAATCACATTGCATAGGTGTTCCTATCGGTAGGTAGAGTAAGAATGCTTTTACTATATTCTTAGCCAACGGAAGAATCAATTTTGATTGATCTACGGTTGTAGGATAGTCTTTTTTTTACCGTAGTTTCGTGATAGAACTCACAGAGTAGTATTGTCCACGTTTATAGAGTAATCATGGCCCACTCATCGTCACTAAAGCACTCCCAGAACCCATCATTGCTATGATTTTTTGGGCAATTCGCACCATTTACGATGCAACCCACTGAACTCTTAATCACCTCACATACGACGACACCCCAAGTCTTTTACTTAACGAATGGGATTGTAAAGCAAATCGCTACGACCCCCAAAGGTCAGGAGTTGACACTCAATCTCTTTAAACCGGGTAGCTTCTTTCCCTTGATGAATGGGCTCCTGGATCTTCCCAACACCTATGCCTTTGTCTGTGTCACGGAGTGTCAAGGATTTAAGGCTCCACTTTCTAAGGTCAAGGAATACTTACAGTCGGATCCAACGGTTGCGTATTCTGTGATGCTGCGCTTGTTAAGCGGTCTGCATGGAATGCTTCAAAAAACCGAAAAACTGATGCAGGGAGATGCCGCATCGTTGTTAATACAAACGCTATTAATATTAAGTGAGCGATTTCCAGACAGTTCCAATGAAAGAACGATCCATATCGCGTTGACGCACCAACAACTTGCAGAGCTTACCGGGCTAAGCCGAGAAACGGTCACCCGAGAACTCAGCCATCTTCGTCAGGAAAAGCTGATTGAAATTTCTCAACACCGAATTCGATTACTGAATATAGATGCACTACAATCCAAGGTCAGCTCTGGCGAAGCACTACTGTATTAATGGAAACCTACTAACAATATATACCCCAAGCTACGTAGATTTTCCCCTTATTTTCGGATAATTGTTGCTCGTAGTCCAGTATGCTCAAGATTAATTTGGGTTGAATCTAACTTCGAACTCAATGGCAATCCCTTTGGAAGTTGAGCTCTCTCTTCAGCCGTTAGTGTTGCAAGATAAGCATGAATTTCAATTGTTTTTGCTGCATTTGCCGAAGATCGGGCTGCCTTTTGAGCATTCTCGACACTATCGTAGAGTCTAGAATTGGAAAATGAGCCGTTTTCAGCAGCAACTTGATTGCCTCTCAATTGAGCGGGTATCTGATGACCTTCAATGATAACGAAAAACTTGAGTACTTCTATTCGCTTCAGTGTCTCAGTCATACAATCCTCTCCTCTCAAATTAACTCTGATTGTAATACCGTCTGAAAGAAAAGAAAGACCCTCGATAATTGTAGAAAGAGAAAACAGTATAGAAAATTACAAAATCTTATCGTTTCACGAATGAATCGCAGGGATTTTTTGTGTCAGCGCAGCAAGTAACTCAGGGAATTCTATGTATGGACGATCAACTCCAAAATGCCCCTTATCATGAAATTGTTGGTATTCCGTATCCAATTTTTCATGAACCACTGATGCTTCGGAAGTTGGAATCCAGGGGTCATCGGTTGAGTGAAACTGGATAATCCATTCTTGATTTGCCTTGATTTTTTCCCATTCCCAAGGATGATCGAAGTATCCACTCGCTGCCTCATCCGCATCACCTAAGTCCGTATAGTAACTGCCGACTAACACCGACCCTAGGATCTGGTTTTCTTCAGCAAATCGCATACTTGCAATTGCCCCAGTTGAATGGCCTACTAGAATTGTGTGCTTATCAGCACCTATTTGCTTCAAGAAAGGCAACCAAGAATTCGCTCTGCACAAGTAGGCATCAGGATAATTGGGTGCGAGTACAGGGACATTCACTTTTGAAAGTTTCTCTGCTAGCCACCCAAACCACATCTGGTGTTTCGGGGAAAGCATATCAATTCCGCCGTTGTGCCAACCGGGGATAAAAATCACTGTAGGGGACATAAAAATAGATCAGTCGCTATCTCAAATAAAAAACTAAAAACATTGAGGTTTTTAAAAATTGTAATCAGATGCGCTGATGTGCTGCCCGGCAGGGATTCGAACCCCAATACGCAGATCCAAAATCTGCAGTCCTACCTTTAGACGACCGGGCAAACGCAACGGGACTTTGCTATTTTACCAGAAAGTTTGAGAAGAAAGAATCTAGTAGTACAGACTTCCAGCAGACTATAGATTTACTATCGTAAGAACCTGAGCTTGCAACGACGATTGCATCCCCCTATAATAGACACTCTTTTCGTTTGTAATCTGGATCACAGCCAGACTGTCATACTTACCATTCTTTCACACAACTCATACACCGGTAAGTTTAGTGTTTGTTATTCTTTCTTACGTACTATGTCTGCCAATCATACTGAGCATAAATTTTCCATTCTTTCCGTGGGTCTTGACGTGCTTTTCCTGTCTTTGCTGATCGGTTTTGGACTCTTCCTCTTTGGTTCATATCTATTCTATGAATATTTGTGGGTTAGTTATGCAGATTGGATGTATCAGGCATTCCAAGTTAAATCTGTTGCAGAACATGGATTTGCATCTTGGGATCATATCTGGGCAAATGGGATGAATCACTGGCGGTTATACCAGTATTTACCACACGCTGTTGCCGTTGGAATCTCGAAGTTTCTATCCGTGTCTTTGACAAAAGCGATGATCATCGAAACTGTAGGGATTCTACTGCTTCACCTATCCGTCACGTATGTACTATTACGAAAACTAAGGATTAAAGCGCTACCTACTTTGTTGGCTATCATCGCATTTTTGACGATGCCGCAGTTATGGGCACCAGTCAAGGAGTTTAGTATTTTGTTCCCTCTAACGTTAATATCTTTGTTCACTTATTTGTGGATTCAAGACATGATCCACAAACGACACTCATTTATCCTCCCTGCATTAGCAGGAATTGCTTGGGTATTTCATCCCACATTAGCGTATGTGACCGGTGGACTTTGGCTCTTTACGTTTAATCTTCAACTGAATTGGCATAGTATACGACAGATCTTAAGTAGAGCCATCCTATATTTGATCATCTCAAGTGTATTTTGGCTTCCTTACATCACTAAAGGTTACTATTTTGGAAATCCGTCATTTGCTTCAGCT
Source organism: uncultured Pseudomonadales bacterium (assembly GCA_964635905.1). GTDB lineage: Bacteria > Patescibacteriota > Microgenomatia > UBA1400 > UBA12028 > JACOVC01. The sequence continues at coordinate 372,395 of CAZWPK010000001.1, read as the reverse complement.
CAGTTCTATCGGGAAAATTTGCCTGGGGAAAGTTTTGGCTTTGGGCTTCTCATGTTCTCACTTCTAAGTGTTTCTTGGTTATCGATCTTAGCAATGCCTCGGCAAGTACCGAAATGGACAAAAGTTTTATTAGTCTTTGTAACAATCTTTTTTATCATGATTCGACTTGGTCAATCAGGGGCTCTCCCAAGCTTCATTCTTCAATTGCAATTTGCTCGATCAGTGCCATTACTCGGAGTACTTTTAAGCTTTGTTATCGCATCTATTGCCAATCAGGTTTGGCCAAAGCACTCACGTTTTTTAAAGACAGTTGGAGTCTTACTTTTAGCCTTCTTCTGTAGTTCCGCAATTGGTAATGCATCGCGATATGCTCCATCTGCTACTAATTCTGTTGACAGTCCTGTAGCGGAATTTGTAAACAAGCAAGGAACACCAAAGGGAAGAATTTTCACGACAGATATTGCGAATGCGTCGTTTTTATCTCCAAGTGGAACCCAGTTTGTGAACTCATACTTCGAACAAATGCTACCAAGCCCCACAGCAATGCGGTTTGCAGGTCTACTTCGAAACGATATTGCCTATACAGGAATCTCACAGCAACAGGTTGATTATTTGATTTCCTACTCGCATGTCTTAGGTTTGCAGTATCTCTTTTTGCCAAAGTTATCACCGAGTATACCCATGTTGACTAGAGAATCGCTCAATGGCTCTGGTTTCAAACAGATTCCATTTGAAACAAATTCTGGTTTGGTTGTGTTGGAATCTACATTTCCCATCTCGAGTGCGTATGCAGTCTTGGATGATTCCGTGATTTCGTATGCTCCACTTAAAAAACCAACGATGCACGCAACGAGTTGGAAACCGTGGGATGAACGATTTGTCGCACTTGATTATGCAATCCGAGAAAAGAAGTTGCTTCCCATTGAGTTGAGAACTTCCGATACAAACAAATTGGAGATCGATTTATCGAATGTACCATCATCAATTAATAATGTATTGCTGATGCAAAGTTACGATTCTAACTGGAAAATTCAAGAGAGTGGATTCACTCTGTCACCAACCTCCGAACGACTGATGGTGCTTCGACTTCCTAGCTCCAATCGTCCGTCTGTCGTCCACTTAGAAAATCATTGGCCAGCATGGCATTGGCCATTACAACTAAACATGATTGGTTTGACAATTCTGGTGGTAATCCTGGATCTAATTTCCAGAGCAATTGGAACATCCCATGCAAGTAAGAAAAAGAAGGTTACACCATTAGCATCCGATCCCGTCATCGGGTCTCTGGCCCCAACAAGTCCTATGCCAAGTGTTGTTACAGCGAGGGAAAACTAATATGGCTTTTAATCGTAGTTTTAACAAACTCACCGCCGATCAACTACAGGGAACAACCATCCTATTTTTACTGGCAGCTCCGATCGTGGTGCTCTTGTATGGTTCGTTCGTTTTTAATCCTGCAAATGCAGACCATCCTATTATGTATCTGCTTCATGCTTCGGTAGACTTGATCTCAATTGTTATTTTGCTCTCCCTTTGGTTAACCATTCTGATGGATGTGTTAGTTGCCATTCATCATCGACACTTATCTTCTAAAGAGAATCACTCCTTGTTTGAAGATATCCGCACCGTCGACGTCTTTATTCCTGTCGCAGGAGAACCTGTGGAGATTATTGCAGAGACGATCAAAGCAGCTGTCGCCATGGATTATCCTCACCAAACGTTTCTACTTGATGATGGACAGTCCAAAGAGGTGGAAGCGCTCGCTAAGCAGTTCGGAGCACACTACATCACCCGAACGAATCGAGAGTTCGCAAAATCTGGAAACATGAATCATGGACTACGCTATAGTAGTGCAGAATTCTTTGCAATCTTTGATGCTGACCAAGTTCCCAAACGTAACTTCTTAGTGCAACTTCTCCCATTCTTAGCCAATCCAGAAATTGCGATGGTACAGTCTCCACAGCATTACAAAAACACACATGAGTTTATCGCCCATGGAACCGCCCAAGCCCAAGAAATCTTTTACCGTCACGTCTGTCCCGCCAAGAATGTTACGAACAGTGCCTTTTGTGTGGGAACAAACGTTATCTTTCGACGAAAAGCAATCGATGAAATTAATGGCATTGCACAGGTGGGACACTCCGAAGATATTTGGACCTCCTATTTATTGCATGAACACGGATGGAAGACACTCTTTGTCAACGAAATCTTAGCGGTCGGCATGGCTCCTTCTACAATTGCCTCCTTTTTCAAACAACAGTTGCGCTGGTCCAAAGGGGGACTATCGATGATGTTTTTGCACAATCCGTTGTTGTCCAAGCATTTAACGATTGATCAAAAGCTTCACTACTTTTCTGCCAACTTCTTTTACTTGTGTGGCTTTACCATCCTCATGTATATCTTGTTTCCGTTAATCTATTTATTGTTTGGAATTAAGTCGTTAGAGACAGAAAATGGATTGATGTGGCTTATTCACTACCTCCCATTCTTTGGTTTGTACTATGGTTTGACCTGGCTATTGGTGGGCCGACTGCATATTTCCACGATTGCGACTGCTATGGCAAGTTTCTACCCCTACATCCTTGCCTCGATTACGGTGATTTTTGGAACGAAACTGCGATGGATTGCCACCACCACGAACACAAAAGGTGTCTTTGACTTACAATGGATCTGGCCACACGTCTTTTTAATTATCCTCACGGTATTTGCCTTGATCATCGGCTGGTATGACCCTGTCAACTTTTGGTCCACGTTTTATAACAGCATCTGGGCTCTGTTTAACATGTATTTACTTATTATCTTTATCACGGGAGAAAATCGAAAAGTTCATCACTCCCTAAAAACCGTATGAAATCAACTAACCTGGTTCACCTACGCTTAACACTCGTAAACACTATCTACTTTGTCATCATTTTCATCGTGGCATTTTCGATCGCAACCTTGTCGCTCACGCGAAAGATCAACTCCTACCATATGACAAAACAGACCTTGGTTCTCAATGTCAAAAAACCAGAAGTGGTGATCTCAAACTCCGTAGAAGGAAAGGTGGAATCGCTTCAAGTTGATGCGGGTCAGCATGTTCGCAAAGGGGATACGCTCGTCAAATTAAGTAATGACGCGATCACTCAAAAACTGGAAACGCTAGAAGAACTGGGAAATTCGAATCTATCCGCACAAACCGAAGCAAAGGTACTCCAAGCCCAAATCCCACAATTTGAGATTAAAGCGCCACGAGATGGAATTGTGTATCAGGTTAATATCGCCGAAGGCGCCTACTTAAATCACTCCACACCTATGATGATTTTATTTGCGGATGATGATATTAAGCTAACGGGACTAGTCAACAATGAACAATATACCCAGGTTCAAAAAGACAAAACCTTGGATCTCTATAGTCCTCGATTTGGACAGATCTTTAGTGTGACATTGGAAGGTGCAGGGCGAGTCATCCCGGCAACGACATATTCTGAAAGTAAGTATGAACTACAATTTCGTTTCTCTGATCCAAATGAAGGGGCATCCTTCATTCAAGGAGAAGGATTAGAAGTGATTTCACAGACACGAAACGAGATGGCAAAAAATCCAGCCGAACGGATTGCGGAATTCTGGAACGGATTCATTATTAAGAAATAACTATGATCGATAAATCATTCCAAGTTGCAGTCATGGGAATCCTCCTAATTATTGGAGGAGTTTCCGCTTGGAAATTTGTCCCTAAAAATATACTTAGTCCAGATACCCAAAAGTCTCAGGGCGTGGAACTGACACGTCCCATTGTCTCAACAGCGCGAAAAACTAATGCTTGGTTTAGTAGTGCGTTTACCTTTCCGTCACAGCCGCTCTTTTCCTACCCTGGAGCATTTAAAATTTCTCAAACAGGAATTGAAGTTTCGTATCCTAGTGTACGTGCGACAGAAACCTTAGTTGCAGCACCGTTTGCAACACTGTGTACGATCAAACCGGAGTTTTCCCTGACTACAAGCTCTGTGGTCTCCTATGGAGACTGGAACGTCACAATCGCAGCCGGGAATGATCAGTCATCCATGCTACTGCATCTACTCTCAGGAAGCCCTGTTTCCTATGTCACAGATGTGTCGACGATTACGCTACAGTGTCCAGGTGGATTGATTGAGCAAACAGAGCAAGGTGTGATTTTACGCAATGAACGTCTTGCTGTTTTGTTCCAAGCAAATAATGGAACCGTTGTTCGCACCAGCGAACGGGATGCAACCCTATCCTCACTTGATTCGCAATTTCGAGTGATTATTCTGCCGATGGAATCACAGCCATTGTTGGAACGCGTCACAATGTTACCGTGGACAATTCCAACCCACACGCAAGCATCCTACGCTGTGGAGGGGGATACTGTGCGTACCACCTACCATTTCGTTACAAAAGATAACCAACCAATACTCTTTACAACATGGCCGCATCACCGATTAGAAACACCATTACCCGCAACTCTGGGAGTGTATGAAACAGTCCTTGGAGTTCAAACGATTCGAGAGGGTACTCAGTTTACGACGAGTCAGCCGCTTCCAGCCCTACCAACACAATTTTCTGCCGTTACCTCGCCTTCACAAGTCGAAGCACTACAAGCTGCAATTCGGCTCGATGCAGAAGGGTTTCTGACTGGCAAAAATGCCATGCCGCAGGGTGTGTATTTTAAAGGAACATGGATTGGGTCACTAACTTCTTTGGTACAACTTGCCGATCTGTATTCCCTGACAACGGAACGAGACCAATTGTTAGATCTTTTAGAACGCGTCACCACCGAATCCCTTTCGCAATTTCGCTATGACGAAGCTACTACGATGATGGTGGCAACGAACCCAGAATTTGGCAACGAATTTGGAAATGATCATCATTTTCATTACGCCTATTACATCCGAGCTGCAGCGATACTGGTCAAGTACCGACCGGCACTACAGGAACGTTTTCAACCACGAATGGAAGAGTTAATTGCAGATATCGCCACATTGGAAGATCCTAGCAATCGCTTTCCTCGGTTACGGATGTTTTCTGTCTTTGAAGGTCATGCTTGGGCGGATGGACGTGCGCAATTTGCAGATGGAAACAATGAAGAATCCAGTTCTGAATCGTTAAACGCTTGGTATGCCATTGCGTTATGGGGAGAATACACTAAGCAGCCAGAACTTACCAATCGCGCCAAGTGGCTGTTCGCAACGGATTTATCAGCAATACAGTCCTATTGGTTTGCGCAAGACAACCCCTTTCCAGCCGGATACTCACGTCCAACTGCCTCTTTGATTTGGGGAGGCAAGCGCGAATTTGCAACGTGGTTCTCTGCGGATCCGATGCACGTGTACGGAATTCAGTGGCTTCCCTTTACCCCAGCAAGTGACTATTTGACCACTATTACAACCCTTCCAGCAATCCTGACAGAAGTGCAGCGAACGGTGCCGAACCCAGCAGCACACGAATGGGGGGATTTATATACCGCAGTACTGGCGCAAATAAATCGAGATCAAGCTCAATCCGTATTAGGGCAAGTGCAATCTTCCAATGGGCTGAAATTACAAAGTCTGCTCCTGCAAGCGGTGTACCAAGAATAAAGAACTTTGTGACCCGAGTTATGGCCGACCACAAAATGGAAGTCCCAGCATTGTAATAATGCTGACTAGTGCTAAGGCGATGACAATCGTTGCTATCCCAACTCCAAGCCCGACGACTACAGCATAACTAATCGATCGTACTTTGCGCGCGATTGGATGTCCGCGTAGTTGCTGGAACCGTAAAACCGCAAGGATCGGGACATCAACAATTGGAATGAGGAATACAGTTAATAACAATAAATAGAAGAAATAGGTCAGTGTATCTGCCGGAGAACAGGCATAGGAAAACATCGTGGAACCAAATAGCAACACGACAACGCCTGCCTTTAAAATAAAGCCAGGAATTAAAAAGTAGCTGGTATAAAATCGAAGCGATTGTTTCATGAGACACCACGCACAAGAATGCGTAGAAATCCAGAACTATAGAATCTCGTATTATACCTCTTATTGATGAAAAACCTCGTGGTTGTTGAGTTTACGCACAATGGATTCCAGACGTTGCTGTCGCAAAGCCGGCGTTCTAGCTGTCTGCAATCTCCAGGTAATGGCATAGACGTTTGTTTTAGATAGTGTCGCAAAGAATGACTTCGCTTTCGGATGCTGATCCAGTAGGGATAAAAAATCGTCTGGAACGTGCATCGTAGAAGGAGAATCATACGCACGTTGTAATCTGCCATCCGCTTTTGCAGCCTCGAATTGTGCTATCCCTGCTGGCTTCATCTTGTGATCTGCAATTAGGCGAGTGACACGTTCAATATTAAGTTTGGACCACAGACTATTTGTTCGTCTTGGCGTGAATTTCTGTAAATAACTAAATTCATCCAACCGTTTAGATTGACCATCGATCCATCCATAACACAATGCAACATCTAATGCCTGTGAGTACGTTACAGAGGGAATCGCAGATCCTTTTTTGGAAAACTGTAACCAAACACCGTTAACCGAGTCATGATACATCTCTAGCCAGGCCTCCCAATCCGTTTGGCTTGCGAACGAACGAATTTCATAGTCTGTTGAAGGCTGTGCGCTTTTCATGTGAGATAAGTTTATCATGCTATTGCGAACCGCTTCCTCAAGAGTTTTGAGCAATATAAGCCTCATTGAGTACCGATTCTGTAAGAAGTCCAGCTTGACACTGATTTTTGGCTGTGCGTATGATGAGTGTATGAGTTTTGTAAAAAAGAGTATTACCGTTGCAGTCGTTGTTCCGTTCGTGTTCTTCTCGATCGCAATTCACCTTCGAGTGGCGCAAGTCCAAGCCGCAGCCGCAGGAAACACCTATATGCGCTGTGACAGAATGAAAGCCGCTACAAACCCAGGAAACTGCTTAGTAGTCTTTACCACCTCAGCGACCGCAGCCACCGAAACCTCGATCAAAATCACACTTGATTCAGAATGGGTATCTACCACCAATTTCTCAACCACAGCATCAAATTACACGGTTTCAACAACCGGCCTCCCAGCTGGAGTTACAGCGATGCCAGGTGTCTCTACGGCGGATTCAGTATCATCGAATACAATCCGTTTCCCGATTACTGCCCTCACAGATAGTACAACGTATGGGTTTTTCATAACGAATGGTGGAACAGGATTAATCTCCAATCCTTCTGCCTCAACAACTATTCTTCACACGATCTTTACACGTACGGGTGCGGATGCTGGCACTGCAGATACCAAAGATGTCGCAGTTCCTACAATTTCCGATGATCAAATTGCGGTAACGGCAACCGTTGCACCAACCTTTACGTTTTCTTTTGCAAATAACTCACAGGCTCTAGGAACTTTAACGACAGGTTCTGTCTCTTCCGGAACTGGAACGGGAATCACGATCACCACTAACTCTGCAAGTGGCTGGACTGCTTGGGTCAAAAGCGCAAACGCTGGATTAACTTCAACAAATGCGACATATACGGTTGCCACAACGGGAACGATCAATGCGGCACCTTCCTCGCTCTCTGCGGGTACAGAAGGATATGTTTTAGATGTGAACTTAACAACTGATGCTGGTAGTGGTGGAACAGTAACGATTGATGCAGAGTACGATGGTTCTGATACCTCTTCGGGTGGAACATTATCAACGTCGTATCAACCGATCGCTTCCTCCAATGGAGCAGGCAACGGCGATATTGTGACACTAATTCCAAGAGCAGCAATCTCAGGTTTGACTGAAGCCGCAAGTGACTACGCTGACACCCTCACTGTCGTAGGATCTGGAATTTTCTAAATTGCACTCTAGCGGACTTCCTTTTTTCTGTAATAATCGGTATATGCGTGTCCTTTGCATTCTTTTAGTGTTGGTTCTTGCAACAATTGGATTTCCAAGATCTGTTCAGGCTCAGTCTAGCCCTGGTATCGAGTTCTTGGAACAAGCAAGCTCTTCTGCATCGCCAACCCCCTCTATTGTTCCCTCTGATCAGCTTAATTTGACGTTATCACCAATTGTTGCACAGCTTTCGACGTCTCCGGGAGAAGAAGTGTTTACGGAAATTCGGGTTCGCAACAATGGTCAAAAACCAGAACCTGTCCGTATTTATCCACTCCCATTGGAAGCAGAGCAGTCAACAGGCAAACCAAAAATTCGCGAGAAGCGGCCTGATGATACGTACCTTGAATGGATTAGCTTTTCTCAGAACGAATTTGTCATACAGCCGCAGGAATGGCAAACCATTAAAGTTAGTTTTCACCCTCCTAAAGACACGGCGTTTGCTTATTATTATGCCTTAACCATTGAGCGCTTATCACCTACAAACCCGGATGGAAATGCAACTCAAATAAGTGGGGCACCTGCTATCTTGCTGCTTGCGAGTGTGGATTCACCGTATGCCAAACGAGAACTATCCTTAAATGCGTTTAATGTTTCGCATAGACTTCTTGAGTTTCTTCCCCAAACGTTTCAGGTAGAAATTGAGAATATTGGAAATGTCCATACCACTCCTATCGGCAATATCTTTATCGATGGACAAGGGAAAAAGGATTTGTCGGTGTTACCATTAAATCCAAATAGCAGTGTTGTGCTTCCCAATTCTAAACGTATTCTAGAAATTCCCTGGAACGATGGGTTTCCAGTGAACACGACCAATGGACTCTCGTGGGACTTTTCTAAAGCAAACTTGTTTCGTTTTGGACGCTACACTGCTCATCTTTTACTTGTGTTTGACAATGGGGAACGCGACGTGCCCATTGAGTCGTATGTAACGTTTTGGGTGATACCGTTTCGGCTCATTGCTCTTGCTATTGCCATTCCGATGATCCCCGCCATTCTAGTCTATGTCCTCATGCGTTGGCAGCTTAAAAAACAAGTTGTGGAACCCTTACCATGAAATTAATTGTTACCCTCATCCTACTTACCATTGGAGTCAATCGACTTCCAATCTCGTTAGTACGAGCAGTCGATACCGAATCGATCGGCACACCGAGTGCCAGTATTGCTCCACCTACCCAACCACTCTCGCTGACCGTTTCACCAGTGACACTGAATGTACAAACTGATCCTGGTGTGCCAAAAGATATTGAAGTTAAAATCCGAAATAATGGAACGCAAGAAGAATCGGTCCGAATACGAATCGGAACATTTCGCGCAGATGCGACAGGAAACAAGCCAATCTTTGTCGATGGAAAACCAGAAGATGTCTATCTCTCTTGGCTCCAAATTACCAAAGACTCAATTCTTATTCAGGGAGGTGAATGGAAAACTATACCGCTTACATTCTCCCCTCCAAAAGATGCTGCACTCTCGTATTACTATACGATCATTGTTGAACGATCGGTTGCGGCAAAATCTGATGGAAACACAAGCATTGCGGGAGCACCAGCTATCTTACTTTTAGCCAATGTGAACTCACCCTTTGCAAAACGAGAGCTCGCGTTACAAGGGTTTTCTGTACGCCGACCGATCGTAGAATTTTTGCCACAAGAATTTATTGTCACGATTCAAAACACTGGAAACGTGCATGTGACTCCTACTGGAAATGTTTTCATTGACGGCCGAGGAGAGAAAGACCTTGCGGTCATGGCACTTAACCCCAACCAAGCGACGATTTTGCCAGACTCTACGAGAACCTATTCCATTAAATGGAATGAAGGATTTCCCAATTATGTGACAAAGCAAGAAAATGGAAAGGAAACAGGGGAACGATTGAATGTCGATTTTTCTACAACGGATACCTTTCGGATTGGGCGCTACACAGCCCACCTCCTTCTAGTGTACGATAATGGGGAACGCGATGTTCCTGTAGAATCCTTTGTATCGTTTTGGGTAATCCCATGGAGAATATGTCTCGCAGTTTTGCTCATTGTCATATTTATTGGAATTGGTTTACGAACCACTATCGGTTCGTTCGTACGCTTTATTCGCTCCAAATTGCAGCGTTCGCCGCCGCCACCGTCTATCTAGGAGTAGTGATTTCTCCATTGTCCGTGCAAGCACAGACAACGGATTCGACAGTCACGCTTAGTCCACCATTTGCTCAGCTCTCATTATCGGAAGGCAGTCTTGAAACGACTCAAGAGCTCACATTGCATAATTCCACTGAAAAAGACTTAGAGTTTAGCGCCTCTGTCTTCTTGTTTTCGCAAGTTGATAGTCAGGGAACAACAATTCTCACGGATAAACCCGTCACGAGTGAGTCAGTTTCTATAGCTGACTCGATTACGGTGACACCTGCCACATTTGTGCTGAAAGCCGGACAAACCCAGTCATTAACAGTGCGGGTAGCAAACCAATTAAATTTAGCACCCGGTGGACACTATGCGGCTGTGGTCATACGTTCCAATTCATCGTCGATTCAGGACACACCCTCCGTTGTTCCCGCACTATCATCTTTTTTACTAATCCGAAAAATTGGTGGGGAACAGTACCACTTATCGTTGGGTAAGGTCGAGTTGTTGCAATCATTTTTCCAACCCCAGTTTCCCTCGACCGTCCCGTTACTATTTGAAAATCAGGGAAATATTCATGTCATTCCCAGAGGAACAATCACCATTACAGATCTCTGGGGCAGAACTGTACTAGAGGGAACAATTAACGAAGGATCGTTTATCGTACTTCCACGGGCGCAACGCGAACTCAGCGTGTCACTTCGAAGCATTCGACCCTTGCTTCCATCCTTAGCTTACACGGTAAACATCACCGGTCACTCGGAACCAGGAGATGTGAAATTTACGCAAGAAGGGGTTGTGGTAATCCTTGATGCCCCCTCAGCGCTACTACTTTTGTGTCCCGTGTTAGCTGTCGTTGCATATCTTAGTTGGAAACAGTCTAAAAGGAAGACATGATCATACGATTCCTACAGTTACTAGCATTTGCAGTGATCTGTGCTCCTTTATTTCATAGTGTCGCGACATTTGACGAGGTAGCAGCTTTACGTTCCACTGGTGTGTTGTCTAAGCGAGCCACGGATTTTATCCGAGAGCAACGAGAAACCGGCACCAGCATGTGGAATGAAGTATCCATGGCCACACCTCCACCAACCACGGCCGTGTTAGGGACACAACAGTATCGAACACCGTGCTTTTCCATCTCGATCCCTTGGCCACATACGCTGGAGCACTTGCCAGTGCAAGATGATTGTATACTCAAGGCAAAATTGATCCCAAGTGGACGACTTGCAATTCAAGCCAAACCATCTCAAGGTCCGCTTTTGGAACAAACCGCTGTACTGACCCGATTACAACGCCCAGAACAGTTTGTTCCAACGCAAGCTCCGGCTACTGGCTGGCCGGAAACACTACAATTTATAGAATCTGATACATCGACAATATTTCTGGCATCAGAGGAATGGACTGTTTCGATTGCGGCAACGGGAATTCCCAATCCCAACGCAGTATCCTTTACTGAACTTGTTTCCACACTTGAGATGCAAGAGTAAATCATGCTACAACTCTAGATATGAACTGGAGTCAACGTTCAACACTACTTGCTGGCTTTTTTTTATTCGCTCTGCCGTCTAGTACAAACTACCAACTGCATGACATGGGGTTGGGAAGCGGGGGAGTTGGAGTTGGAAACTCTTCCTCGTATTCCATCAGTGGGATATCTGGGGAAGTATCGGGAAATGAACTGACTGGTACAGCCTATGATCTTGGCCCTGGACTGACCTTTGCACGACAAAGCAATGTGCCAGGTGCCCCTACGTTTAGTAACCCGGATAATTACTATAATCGACTGCAATTCATTTTGGAGAATACGAGCAACCCATCAGATACGCTGTATGTCATCGCCATTAGTAGCGATGACTTTGCTACGACATCTTACATTCAGTCCGATGGCACTGTTGGAGCGACTGCAGTCTATCAAACATACGCAGATTGGGGCGGAGCTAGTGGGGAATTCGTAACTGGTTTGAGTAGTAACACTACCTACAAAATCAAAGTGAAAGCAGTCCAGACAAAATATACTGAAACAGAATTTAGTAGCACCTCCACTGCGGCGACGACAAATCCAAGTCTTAGCTATGATATTGATATCGCCAGCTCAGATAGTGAATCCGGACCACCATATACCATTGCGGTTGGACAATTATCACCAGGTTCGGTAACAACTGCAACCAATAAGATTTGGGTGGATCTAGACACCAATAGCGAGTCCGGTGCGTTTGTATACATTTACTCCAGTGGAACCGGGTTAACTAGTACTAACGCCTCATATACACTGACCTCAGCAACAGCAAACCTAGCATCGGTAGATGAGGGGTATGGTTTGCGTGTTGAGTCTGTTACGCAGTCCTCAGGGGGTCCGCTTGCCGCTGTCAGTCCGTATAATGGGGCAAGTGACAACGTAGGAATTGTTTCCACAACCTCCAGAAATATCCTGACATCCTCAGGAAATCGGATCAGTAGTGGACGAAGTGCAATACTGGTAAAAGCCAAAGCAAGTGGACTCACTCCCGCTTCCAGTGACTACACTGACACGATTACTCTCATTGCCAGTGCAACATTTTAATAGTAGTCTATCGATATGCAACGACCTTCTTTGTTTCGGGTACTACCATATATTTTTGGAGGACTCGTCCTGCTGATTTCCACATCCACAGCAGGGTGGTATTACTACCAATACAAGAAATTATCGGATGCCCCGGCCAAAGCAGCCGCTCAAGCAGAAGCAGAATTAAATTCCATTGTTGCGTCCATTGAGAAGGGAATGCTGTTACCACCAAATGAAACGCCAACGATTGCAACAGTAACCGATAAAGACAAACTCGCAAGCCAACCATTCTTTGCACAGTCTCAAAATGGTGACAAAGTGTTGCTCTACACCCAGGCAGGAAAAGCAATCTTGTATCGACCATCAATTCAAAAAGTTATCGACATTACCACTATTCGAACCAATACAGAGGCAACAGAATCCGCGTCCCCCTCTTCCTTAACACCGACAGGAATTCCCGTGGCTCTCTATAACGGCACCACTCGAACCGGGTTGGCAACGGCTTTTGAGAAGCGAATTAGTTCGGAATATCCTCAGCTTCAAGTCACAAACAAAGCCACTGCAGCGCAGCAATATCCCGCAACTATGGTTGTTGATCTTTCTGGAAAACAGCCCACCTTAGCACAAACACTAGCAAAAGCGTATGGCGGTACCGTTGGATCTCTTCCTGCAATCGAACAAAAACCCAGTGCAGATCTGTTAGTCATCCTCGGAGAAAACGTTCAGTAATTACACATTCTTCTGGATGCGTAATCCATACGAATGCCGCGCAATAATCAGCCAAAGCGCCACATTTAAGAGTGTCAGAGATGCAAAGACAATCGTTCTAGTCGGTGTTAAGGTCATCGTGAATAATAGCGTACATAATAACGAGAGAGTTAGAAACGCTTCGCTGCCAAAGCCGATAAATTCACTACTCATGGATCGAAGTTCCTGAGCTAAGAGTGTCAGTACTGTGGTTGCTGGTAACTGCTCCACCGTTACGGGGATCGTTGCGTTACCTTGGATTTCAGCCTTGTTATACGTTGGGTGACTGGGCAGTATGTAGCCATGACGCTTGATGAAGAAGGAACTTATGGCTGGTACGAGCGCCAAGGGGAACTGAACAGATCCATCCAATCCCGTCTTTGCACGAGCGACAATTAAATGTTTTTGTTCATCCACCAAATAGATCATGGCATTTGAAACCCGACTGGAAGTTGACGCGTCCTCTAACACGACTGAGAACATCTGTGAGTTCTTCGACTTCAAATGAGAGAGTAGGGTTCGCAATGGAAACCGGAGAATGCGTAACTGAAACACAATTGCGATAATCAGTAAGAAAAGGAACACCAGATTAAAGGGCAGTAACACATCATAGAGCGAACCCGTCGGATTTGCCTGCGGAAGAGCACCGATGGTGAGTTTCAAGTTTTGACGCCCAAGCTCTATTCCCGTCATAAAGCGTCCAAGGATGCCAAATCGCACTGGCCGAAGCGATACAACGGGAAGATCTTCACTTTGGGGCGCAGTTATATCAAATTCCACTTCTTTGGTTTCAAACCCTGTCATACTGACACGGGCCTTATACCGACCTGGGATCAGTGAAAAATCCGCAGTGCCGTTTTTGTTTGTAATGATGGGGTTTTGAAAGGAAAGCGCATTAAACGGTGCAAGTTCAAATTGTCGCGTTTTATCTTGATACGACCACAATAATACTTCCGCACCCCAGAGTGGTTTAGAGGCAGTATCAACCACTCGAAATGGTTGAACAACAGTAGTTTGACCTACGGTCTGTTCATACAAATTGCCATAGATATCTTCCGTGCGAATCGCAATCTCATACGTCCGACTTAACAATGGAGTTTTTATTTTTCCAACAAAGGTTCCAGGATTCACTTCCACTAACCGTGTCGTTGAAGAAGAGTAGTCACTTTCAGGATCCGAAGAGATTCCTAAAACATAAGGGTCCCGCAACAACAATGTCGCTTCCTTTAAGTCTCTGGATAGGGGGATCCGAAAGAGAAAATCTAGCATCGTATTCTGACTGACTGAAAAATGCGGCAAGTCAGTAGGCTTTTGCAGCATCGACTGATTAAATAAAATTCCCCAGGATTGCGATACAACGATAGAATTACGATCGACAATCAAATCCGGATTAGCTTTGCTACTTGTTTTAAAGGTGTAGATACTTGATGTCACTCGACTTCCAGCTCCATTGATCCCCGTAAACTGAACAAAATATGTTGTATCCGGAGAAAGCTCTACAAGTGTCAGTGGTTGTAGCTTTGATCGTGCAGCCGTCGTAACACGTTCTGCCATGGATGCAGTGTTGGTCCCTAGCTTTGCTGTCACTTGAAGCTCAGAATTCGAGGTTATACGAAAGGTGGCACGCGTATCGGACAACTCGACCAATTCAATTTGCTCAAAACTGGGGGAGCTGACGAGAGGTGCTGTTGTGGAGGAAGGAGTGGGTGTTGGAGTCGATGTCTGTGCTGGTTCTTGATATTTGTAGGTGGTTACCACAGTTTTATCAGGAACACCGGAGGGAGTAGTGACCATTGCAGTTACTCTGGCGGTCACATTCTTGGATCCTCGATATTCCGATGTAGTTGTGAGTACGAACTGAACTGTTTGATCCACTGTTTGCGCTGGAAACGATGGTATTGTCCAGGTTATTTTTCGGTTTACAACGTCAATGACGGGTACAGTACCACCATAGGCTGTCGTAGCGCTACCTTCTGTATAGGTCAATAGCTCTACCGTCGGTCCAATAGCTCCTTCAATACTCCCTTTCTCCCATTGAGCTACTAGTGTCACCGGAAAGGAGATTGGTGACGTAGATCCGTAGGTGATTGTGTAGGTAATCTCTGATCCTGATGAAACTTCTGATCCTGCAGAACTCTCTATTCCTAACGAAACATCAGTGGCAGACGCTCCAACCGAGCCAGTCACGGCAACAGTGCCTGTATCGTCAAAGGCAGATACGCTAGAAAATGCCACAAAAAACGGTATGATGAAGGTAAGAAGAAGAACAAAAGCTCGAAATCGAGACATAGCTCTTTCATCATAACGGATATGGCGATCGTAAAACAATCCAACTTTTCAATATTTGTCACAAGGGGGTTTATTACCTTGGCCGCAATTTCGATTTTTCTGATTGCCAGTTGGACATTTCGAGCTTTAGTCTATTCCGACCAACGCGTTGAACGCGAAGAGTTTGTAAAGTCTGCCGGACAAATGACATCACGAATTGAAGAACGCATGAACGCGAATATTAATTTACTTTACGCTGCTCGAGCCATGTTTAGTGCGAGTGATTCAGTTACTCGAAGAGAATGGAGACAGTTTGTCACATCCCTGGATATATCGCGTCGATATCCAGGAGTTGCAACCGTGGCGTATATGAAGCGCGTTAAGGAGGAAGACCGGCTCTCGTATATCGCCCAAGTTCGGCAAGATACGTCTTTACAAGAAACTGGATACCCGAGCTTTACAATTTTCCCAGATGAACGTAAATCCGAGTATATGGTCATAACGTATATGGAACCACTCAATGAGGTTACGATCAAAGGGATGGGTTTTGACTTTACTTCTGAACCGCAACGAGCAGCTGTGTTGGAGCGGGCTAGAGACACAAATTCCCCACAACTGTCCTCCGTAGTTCGGGCAGTCACAACCAATACTCCCAGTTTCTATTTAGTGTTACCCTTATACATTCCTGGTGCATCGATAGATACCCCACAGCTTCGAAAATCCACCTTCATTGGAACAGTGAATTTGGCCTTTCGTGTCAACGAATTGTTTGATTCATTATTCACATCTGAAGAAAAGGAACGCTACTGTATTGAGGTTTATGATGGAGAATCCCTTCAACCTCAGCATCTGCTCTACAAAAGTGTTCAGAAAGAAATTACTTCCGACACACCTCAAGAAATAGCAACAGTTAAAATCGCGCAACATTTGTGGACACTTCGACTCTCGCAACACTAAGCAACTTCTTACGCTGCCATTGCATCCTTCAAAAGACATTGTTACGATGAAAGTATGGGAGTTTTGCGACTATTCGCGGTTACCATTTTTCTATCTTGTTTACTCTGGATGTTTGCTGGAACAGCAAATGCAGCCACCGGTACCTTTAAGCAAATTAATTTCCAAGGAAAGGTTGTCAACAAAACCACAGGGACAAATATTGCGGATGGAGATTATAGCTTTACTTTCCGCCTCTACGACGTCTCATCAGCGGGTACGCATGTGTGGACAGAAACAAAGACCTTAACAGTTACCAATGGTATTTTCCAGACTTACTTAGGAGATACTACAACACTTCCGGGATCCGTTGATTTTAATACCGATAATATCTATTTAGGCATTAACTTTAATGGTGATGGGGAAATGAGTCCTCGGGTGCGCTTTTCAGCCGTTCCGCAGGCGATGAATGCCCTCAAAGTTTCAGGACTTACCGTCACGGATACTACGGGGACACTCACCATTCCCAACAGTACGGTCATTACGTTTTCGGGTGCCAATGCAACAACCTTCACTACAACAGGAGTGACAACTGTGACGTTGCCAACGACGGGAACCCTGGCAACGTTAGCTGGAGTCGAGGTACTCACGAACAAATCTATTGGCTCCACCGGACTCACCTTTTCCGGAGCGACTACAGATATGACCACCGTGAGCAATGAAAATTTAACATTCACTGCCGATGGCACCGGTGACATTGTCTTTACCACCGATGCGGGAACCACCTTTGCAATCAGTAATCTTGCAAACTGTGACACGATTGATACCGATAGCAATGGAGTTTTGTCCTGTGGAACCGATGCGGGCGGGGTTGGCGGAGCAGGGACGCTACAACAAACCTATGAAGCGGATGCTGACGGTTCCGATGCCACCATCACCTTGTCCTCCACGGATGATTCCATCATCATCACCAACCCATCCTCTTCGGGAAGTGATAGTTCGTTTGCCGTGCAGTTTAATCAAAACAATACTACTGCTGCAATGGCAGTTGCGGACTTTGTTCAACTTTCCAACGCTGCAAATGGAATCAACCTTACTGCAAATTCGATTGATACCGAAACTGGATTGGCAATCACCGCTAATGCCCTGACTAGTGGAAAGGGGTTAACTGTCAGTTCGAGTGCAACTAACTTTACAGGAGGCTCTATTGCGGAATTTTCCTTAACTGGTTCTCATTTTTCAAATAATGGAAGTGTCTTAAAAGTGTCCAATACGGGTGCCGCGAACGCGAACACTTCGTTACTCATTGATCATCAAGCCACAGGAACAAACAATTTAGCATTGCGTATTAATGATCAATCCGCTGATGTCACACCATTCATTGTCGATGGAAATGGCCGCGTAGGGGTTGGAACATCTTCTGTCACAGGCTCAACGGAACGTATGCTCCAAGTTGGATCCGGAACCAACCGCGGGAATGCGGCGATTTATGGAGATGTGATTTCTGCTGGGTTATCCCAAATGACTTCGCTTTCCAACATCAAAGATATTTATGTCTATGACACGACGGCAGATAGTGATGGTGGTCGCTGGATCGATTGGGCTACCACTGATAAATTATCCTGGTATACCGAGACCTTGGATGATGGACCATCCGACCCCTGTGATATCGCTAACGATGATCGTTGTTACACGACAAATTTTCCGCGCAAAGCAATTCTTGTGGTTACCACCGACGCTTTATACATCTTCGATGCCGCAACAAACGATATGTGGATGAAGTTTAGTCAAAACGCATCCGGATATGCATTGGGTCTGGATACTAATAATGATCCTTCGAGTGTAACAGCCGTCAATGGAGTTATCTATGTGGGAACGAACGGATCTTCTCCTGGGGGGCTGTATATCATCGATTTCGTGAATGATCGAATGTGGAACATTGATGGAACTGATCGTGCCAGTGCCACCGTTGGAATTGGACAACGGAACACTGCGATGACTTATTCCTTAGATACAACAACTTCCTTAGATTTATCCGTCTCTGGAACTGCGGCAGAGTGGGAAAAAATCAATGATGTTTCGGTCGCTGTAGTTACGGGTAGCACGACTGCGATTGCAATCGGTGCAGCCACCAACACTAGTCCAGGCGGGGGCAATACTTTTATCGGTTTAGCAACGGATTCTGGCATAACCGTGGTTAATCTGGCCGCCCAAAAACTTATTCAGTACTCCGACGCCACTGCAGATGACTACACCGCAGTTCAGTTAACCCGCAGAGGGCGTATGTACGCCCTCAATACGACTTCTGATCAAGTTGAGCGCTGGAACAACTTTGATACCGATAAAGCCAGTGAAATCAACGGTGCGTACGATGGGCGCTGGGATGAATCAGTTGGTCCTGCACTGTGGACCTCTACCCCCAATATCATTGCCGGTGCCCCGGATGCTTTGGAGGTTATTGAACGAGGATCACTAGCAGAAGAAGCTTCCGATATCATCTACGTTGGTCACAGTTTGGGACTAACAGAGATCCACGATCACTCAACGCTCACCAATGGCTGGTCAAAGTTTTACAACACAACGCGACAAACGATGTTGATGCCAAATGCGATTGATATGGCTTTAATGCTCGATGATAGCGCGGGAACCCTAGCCCAAGACATAAGTTTCAATAACACCGACATGACGTATGTGAACTCTCCGACTTTAGGTGTCTCCGGTGTCCGTGGAAAAGCAATCTCCTTGAACGGAACCTCCCAATATCTCTGTTCTGATGCCGATCAAAATGGAACCTGCGATGTAGACACGAGCTTTAACATGTCAACAACAGGTTGGACACTCTCATTGTGGTTCAAGCATTCTACCTCTATTGCAGGTGTCGATATGCTATTTGAAAAATGTGTCAACGCCACACCAGGACAAGCAATCGGCTGTGTGGCAGCCTACATGACAAGTACTGGAACGATCGTTGTTGCCAATGACGATGATGCGACGTGGACACAAGGCTCTTCCTACGACATTACCTCCACATCGACACTAACGTATAACGATAACTTGTGGCATCAATTAGTTATCTCTCGTACGAACGCAAACGACGTGGACTCCTACATTGATGGAAACCCTCTAAACCTAAGTACCGCTACAGGAAACACGCTAACTGTAGATGGAAGCCAAATTGTGACGATTGGAGCGTCCTGCTCCCCGACAACTGGAGCAAACTGCGCTTCCGCAAACGCTCTCAACTTTTGGGACGGTCAAATTGATGATGTCACCTTCAGCGCAGGTGCAACGACGGTTGCTCAAATGTCTGCTGCGCAAGCACGACGCTTATATAACGATGCGCGACCAACAGTAGGGAAACGTGTGGTCACTGTGTCTGATGCGACTACCGTGAGTTCCACTACGATCGGTGACTCGGGAGAGTCGTGGACGACCAACGAATTTTCAGGCATGATCGTGATGCTTTCTGGTGGAACAGGCTCCGGACAATCGCGACGTATTATTTCCAATACTGCCACAACTCTCACCGTCACCCCTGCATTTTCACCAGGACCAGACACCACAACAGACTTTGAAATAGACCCAGAAGCATTGTTTGGGAGCACAGATTCCGTCTATGCAATCGGAATTACCTCCGAAGCGCCATTGGGTGAAGCCCGTCAAATGTGCGTTGGAACCAATGATGCTGCTGATGGTGGAGCAGTGACCTGTTATAACCATCAGGCTGGGCCAAATATCGTCGCCGATGTGTTTCATGACGGATCGGAACAAACCGATGATGCAGGAGGAGTGTGGACAGGCACGAACTATGACAACATTCGCACAATCGACCTGTCTGGACGGGCGCTGGTTGTCGGAACACAAACACACATGTATCTGGAAACCCGCGATGTTCGTTTAGGTCAAGGACTCGATTATTTAGCGAATCAATTGTTTAACATTCGCTCTGAAATCATCAACGATGGAATCGCACTCACTGGGAGTCTTGCCTTGGAAGTTGGATTTACTGGAGGGGCCGACTTGGCAGAATACTACACATCTGAAAGCGAGTTGGAACCCGGTACTGTTGTTCGATTAGACCAACGAACAGTTGGCGCCGTTTCTAAAGCGGAACGAGCATATCAAGCTGATGTCTTAGGAATCGTTGCCACCGCACCTGGGCTAGTCTTGGGACCTAAAGAAGAGCAATCCTATGCGGTCGCATTAGTAGGTCGAGTTCCAGTCAAAGTTATCAGCCAAAATGGGCCGATCAAAGCAGGGGATCGGATAACCGCTTCTGATGTACCGGGGTATGCAATGCGTGCAACTAAAGCGGGTAGAGTATTGGGAACTGCTCTCTCTGATCTTAGCCAAGCTAATCAAACACCGTGTCCTGCCGCGGATGCATTGCCTGGTGAAATCTGTGGAGTCATCGAGGTATTTGTCAACCTAAGTGACTATGTAGGAACCCCGCTCGATATCCTCATCAAGGAAATCAGCACTAACGATCCCTTGGTTCTCAATAACCAAGAGTCAGGATTAACCAGTAGCCAGTATGATGTAGGGTCCAATACAACAAGCTCTTTATCCACACTCCAATGGGATATCTTACAGTACCTTCGCTCTCAAAAAGAAGATGCTACACGGACAAGCAATACAGCCGTAAGTGCGGATCGCGTTGTTGCCTATAGCGATATTATCAGTCCACAAGTGATCACGGATTTGTTGGTCGCCAAAACAATTCGTGCCGATCGCATTGAAGGAATGGAGATCTTTACCAACCGATTAGATACACTGTCATCGCTTCTGGCGGCGCAATATACGGCAACCACTAGTGCGACGCAGGTGTTCTCCGATTCACAAGATCACACACTGAATTCCCTTACTGTCTTGAATTTACTCAAAGTAGGGAAGGGATTGCAGGTCATGGGAAACGCCACGTTCCTGGGAACCACGCTCTTTAATGGAGCTTCGACGTATGCAGGCGACGTCACCTATACAAACTCTCCTCTCTCTGCTTCCGATTCGGCCGGTACTGCAGTAATTAAATCAGGCGCGAATCAGGTAACTGTACCATTTAGCAAAACGTATTCCGTAACTCCAATTGTGCAAGCAACGTTGTTGAGCACTCCAGAATCTGACGAGTCTGCAGAGGAGTTATTGCTATCGCAAGACATTGCCTTCTTAGTCACGAAGCGAACTGCTAGTGGTTTTACAATCCGCCTACAAAAACCAGCTCCATTGGATCTCTTATTTGGATGGACAGCATTATTTGCGCAGCCCGGCAAGCAAAGTATTGGAGAGGGCCAGACTGTCACTCCGATTATTCCCACTCCTCAATCATCGACGAGTCCAATACCAACCCCAATTCCATCACTGGAACCTGTTCCATCTACACCTAGTGCAACGCTGCAGCTGCCGGAAGGCGAGATCTAACTTCAAAAAAACAATGTTGGATAAAGGGCTATTCTCTTACTTGAGCAAAGCCCAACAATTGTGCCTCGGTGATCCCGTAGTCGAGCGCCAAACTTTTTTGAAATGAAAGTGATTCAAACGCATACTTTTGTTGGATCCATCCAAGCAGCATTTGGGCAATAAACAACTGATTAAACTCAGGTTTATATAACTTTTCAGGATGTGCAAGTAATTGAAGAAGCTCATCAATTGAGTACGGTCGAACCCAGGAAATTTCCTCAGAATCTACTTCATACCCCTGACTTTGGATCGGATGAATCGTTTTCCCAGTATATAACAATCCTAAAGAGACTTTAGTTGGGTATACTACTGTGTAGATGAGTGGCTGGGGATATAGAGTGTATTGCGCTCTTTTTAGACCAGTCTCTTCCTCAATTTCTCGAATGATGCCATTAATCGGCAATTCATTTCCCAAATGGCCTGCAGGGAGTGCTAGAAGTCCTGTTTTGCGTTTTTCTACTAATAGTAATCCGTTTCCAAGAACTCCTACATGTCTACCTTCATTCTCAATTGTTCCAGCTACAGATATTTTATGTTCAGACATCCCGATAGTATACGACACATAACAAAAAACTCGAAATCTTTCCGAATGAGACTAGATGGTGAAAATGAATTCAACGAGTCTATCCCTTTTAGGGACATATTCTAGACACGCATGGAGCGGTAGACGAGACTCGGACTCGCGACCTTCTCCTTGGCAAGGAGACGCTCTACCAACTGAGCTACTACCGCAAATATTTTGTAATTGTAGCATAAAAATCAGGCCAAACAGCAGATACTTGGCAAAAATCCATGATCGGAGTACACTATGTTCATCTATTACTATTACACAGACTATGTCAGCAGAACAAAAAAAAGGACACCTTAACACAACGGAACGTCTACTCACAGTCAGTGGAATACTTGTTTCCGGAGTTCTCTCCGCATGCTCTAACTTGTCGCAATCAGAACCACAACGCAATGAACTACGAGCAAATATGCCGGCTAATTATGCATTACTTCATGTGGAATCAGAACCAGTCCTTGGTACCGATGAGATCATGGTTATAGTTGAGTGGGAGCAGGGCAGACGAACCCAACTCTATCGTCTCATCCGATTACCAGAAGCTATCTCTGTGATTACATATGCAACAGGTACTACAGAACATCCACGAGTGTTTAGTTTCCAATATGATGCCGCAGACAACCTTCTGTTAACCTTAGAACTGTTCCCCGATGGAATTGTCAAACACGCTACGGAAGAATAATTTCGGATAGTCATGTATAGTCGATTTCTGAAAGCAGACTAATCAATCCATACTTTTTCTTGATACAATAAGGATCTTGCCCGGATGGCGAAACTGGCAGACGCGCACGCTTCAGGAGCGTGTGGAGCAATCCATGGAGGTTCAAGTCCTCTTCCGGGCACAACAACACGCTTCATTCATAACAGGGAACCTCACTGAATGAAAAGAACTGAATCACCGCAATTGCTGTGGATAGAGGATAAGAATCTTTCCTTGTCACAACGGCAAACTATTGCATTTCTAAATTCAATTTTCTTTCCAGAGAATTTAGTGGACAGTATCTATCCTTTTGAAGACAAACAGTTATCTCCTCAACGTTTGGTACTCTTTGATGATCTCTCGATCGTGGCTCACTTGCTCTCGGTCATCCGAACTATCGTTGTACAGAAGCAAACTCTACAAGCAAACTATGTCGGTGAGCTTTGTGTTCATCCTAGATTCCAAGGCAGGGGATTCGGTCGAGAAATGCTCTCAATCTACAGTCAAACGATGAGCCAATTCTCTGCCGATTTCTCCATACTTATTTGCGAACCTAAAAACTCTGAGTTTTAGCATAAATGTGGATGGACACCAGCAAAGCAGCTCAGCGTAGAACTTGGTCCATCTTATGAATCAAGCAAAGTGGCAGAAGGTGTCATCTTCGTACAAGTGCACACACAACACTCCCAACGGATTCTTGATGCAAAGACATCGATATTTTTGGGAGAGCCTGTCTAGCGGATAACTCAAAATAGGGTCCAGATCCTAGATCGGCAGACTTCAATCCAGGTATATTTTCTATCCATACTATTCTTACGTAGTTTTCCGAACGTCTATGTTATTCTATCGCTGAATCCTTCTGAAATTTGTTAGCTTGTTTCAGAAAGGAAGTCGTTGCGTAGTGTAGTGCGGGAGAAAAATATGATTGAATCAGGACTTCGTAAAGGTCGCATTATTTCAGAAAGTGCAACGGGTGTAGAAAAAAGCACCCATTATTATCTAATGCATGAGGGGAAAAAGTATCCAATCCCTCCTTCTCTCGTTAGAAAACTTGTGTTAGTAGAAAACACATTTGCCTACTTTGGTCTTGAGAATGGTACGATAACCATTCCAAAGATTTTTGATAACCAGAAACTGTGGCGCCAATAGTATCATCCCATTGCGCAATTTCTTGAACTCTGTCTTGTGTTCCAGACCTCCTCTTTCAAAACAAGTCTTCTATCCGTATAATATCCTCTTATTGCCCAGGTGGCGAAATTGGCAGACGCGCACGCTTGAGGTGCGTGTGGAGCAATCCTTGGAGGTTCAAGTCCTCTCCTGGGCACAATCAGGGCTCTTAGCTCAGCTGGTAGAGCGCCCGGTTTACATCCGGTAGGTCGGGGGTTCGAGCCCCTCAGGGCCCACAGTAATACTTCATCTCATTGGTGGGATGGTCAACGCGGTTCAAGGCGCAGGTCTGAAAAACCTGAGACACAGGTTCGACTCCTGTTCCCACCACCCAGATCCTTGCGCCCATAGCTCAGCTGGATAGAGCGCTTGTCTTCGGAACAAGAGGCCGAAAGTTCGAATCTTTCTGGGCGCACTGCACGATTGCATTACTTTTTCATGACAAAAACAACTCTCGTTCTCATTCATCGATGGGGAGCAACACCAGAAAGTGACTGGTATCCCTGGCTTCAGGCTGAACTCTCCAAACAGAAAATCCATCTCCAGATCCCTGCAATGCCAGATACCAATCATCCTAGTATAGGATCCTGGGTGGAAACGATTGCTTCAATAACTCCAAAGCCTACCGCTTCTACCTTTTATATTGGTCACAGTGTCGGGGTACAGGCCATCTTACGCTACATTGAGCGCCTACCAGAAAAGGTAAAAGTTGGGGGAGTACTATCTGTGGCTGGGTGGTATGCACTGCAGAATCTTTCGACTGAAGAGCAACGAATCGCCGAGCCTTGGCTCCATACTCCGATTGATTACGCAAAGATCCTCTCCCATACCCACAAGATTCAGGCACTCTTCTCTGATACAGATCCGTATGTATCATTGCAGAATGCAGAACTGTTCCAATCAACGCTGGATGCATCAGTGACCATCCTTCCCAACCGCGGACACTTCACCCAGGACGAGGGTATACAAACTGATCAGACTATTTTAGAATTGGTCCACAAACTGATCCACACAACAAAGTAACAAGGAGAACCTATGGATGACGCAACCCCAATCGATGCATTACTTGCCCAAGGCTGCTGCTGTGGCTCTGGCTGTGAGAACTGTCCCTATCTTGACGAGGCTGGAAATCGTCATATGGCTGGTACCGTCAATCTAAACCAACCTTGGATTGATTTTAAGAATGCAAATCCGGACAAAACCTATCAAGACTGGCAGGGGATTCAGGCAGCAAAATGATTCAAGTGAAGAATCATATGATGTGTACATTAGGTTCGAAGTCTCTGTCGAACTAATTGATCAATACGTTGTGCTTGGTTTTCAACATCATTTTTTCCTAGATACCCATCAATTCCATACGGTTTGTTAAATTCACTGGAAATTCCAACACAGATCAAAGTTGGATTTTGTTTTTTATAGTTTGAGATGACCCCATACCCATCGTACTCTTCCTGGGACTCTGGACTCAGATTCCCATCCACGAAGGCCACTTGAACAGTAGGGAACTGATCTGAGGAAAGATAGTTTAAAGCCTCAGATTTACTTGTCAGTTGTGTAACCAAGATCCAGCCGAGGGGCTAAAACACATCGATCAGTTTCCGACGAAAGTTCTCATCATCTTCCACGATTATGTATCGGATTTCTTGGATGGAGTTGGGCATAGAGTCTGATCTAGGATATGGCTACTGCAGATTTTAATCCCTCACCCCACTGTATCAAATGTTAAATGCCCCCTGCAATTCGCTTGCAAACACTGAAATGTTATAATTTCTCCTCGATAAGTAGGGATGTTGTTATGCCAATTAGCCCCGAACACCAGCAGATGACAAGTGAACTGCAAGAACTTGATCAACAGATTCAAGCACTTGATCTAGATCAGTCTTCAAACTCCGCCCTTGGAGTCAAGGGCATTCAGTCTCGTCTTCTATTACTTGCGAAACGAATGGATATAAATCGGAAGTTCTCCCGAATCCCTCCGATTCAAGAGCAAACACTTTATTCCGTTTGGAATTCAACAGCATTTCAAGAACGAATCAATACAGCTACAAATGCTGAATTTGCGACGACATCGGCATCTGCTCTTGCAACTCCGTTTATCCAAGCCGTAGAGAAAACATTAAATCCAGGCCATATCATGATGTCAGTTGCTCTAGGGGTGGTCGGACATGGAGCAACTCGAGATCCTCGAGCACTACACTGGAAAGAATTATCTTCGGACGTTGACTCCAAAACAGCACATCTTTCGCACAGACACAAAGCAATCCTATTTTTAATCATGATGCAGTCGGAAGCCGCATCACAGACAAATCAGCTCATCTCAGCTTTTAAACAATCCTCCAATGGTATTGGATCTACGCTAGGCTCAGAAAACAGTTATTGGCAAAGTAAACTAATTGGAACGGATAAGGATGCTGGCTTAGGTTTCTATATTGGTTACTACCAACGCATGTCAGGGCTTACTCAGCTGCTCTTATCCGAACAATATCCACTCCAAGAACAACTTGCAAGCGATTTGTGGTTTGCAGTGGCATTCCTCAAAACCTCCAACATGAAAAAAAACAACCTAGATATATCACACATCCGCCAGTCGATATTTTCCCACATATCCGGAGGAAGACTTGAATCTGCTCTTCAAGAGCTTCAAGAATTGTTAGTACACTATCCAGCTTCATTATCTCCACAGTTAGCTCAAAAATTGCATGTTAATCCGGATGATGTTTTGATTCGCAGATACGGGCTGCAAAATGGGATGCATTTGAGTCCTGAAAGCCGAGCACTCAATGCAGCACAATTACGACTAACTGAATTTGAACAACAAACAAATCCTAAAGAAGTAGAAAATGTCCGACAGCAGCTAAATACCGTTTTCTCTGTAGTAAGTGAAATGCCTTGGGGAAACTTGCCTGGCAGCTCCACACAAATCTTTTACGAAGTACGTCGAATTGTTACGGTTCCTGAACAAATTCCTTCAATCAGTGGAAACGTAGTAACCTACAAAACCATCAATGCTTCCAGGGTTGAATTAGCCCGACTAATCAAGACGCAGCGAGGGTATTCCGACACCAAGCAACGGTTCTATTGGTATCCCAAACGCGTTAACGAAGCAATTTTAAATTACACTCTATTCCGTCGTAGAGACTAACGACAAACCCGTAAGAAGTGATAAAATATCCATCTGATGGTATTGGGTCGGTAGCTCAGCTGGTTAGAGCGTCTGCCTCTTAAGCAGAATGTCGCGAGTTCGAATCTCGCCCGACTCACAAACCTTACGTTTTATTCCTCTACAAACGATAAAATAGGCTATCCAAGCAAACGTTTCGACAAACAGTGTTTATACGAATGTTTCCCACTAGATTCGACGCACATAAGACGATATACTTCGGGTACAAGTGATCAAGAAATCGGTTGGGACTTCTTGAATTTCAATCCTGAAATACACTGCCAAGGCTATCGGTCTTGGACGATTCATTGCCGTTATACAATGCACCCGAAATGCTCAGATTGAAAACAGTCGGGACAAAGCGTTTTCAAGTAATTGGAAACGAGCGCAAGGTGGTACCGCCAAATATAGAAGGCCCTTGTGGACACATTGGATTCGTCTGGTGTGCCCGCAAGGGCTTTTTTGCATGTGTAGGCATCAAAGCGAGGTAGAAAGTATTGGAGAGAAACTATGAAACAAGAAATCGAACAGAAACTACGGACTGAAAATCCTCAGTTGGTCGTTGGACTAGATGAACAAAAAGTAAAAGATGCCGTTGGTACGATTACGGATCGGATCGGGAAGGTGGGGAAAACAGTGGTACTAGTGAAGGTGGTATTAACGGATACCTTTTTGAGTGTGCGTGAATTAAACATGTTGGCACACAAACTCAAACACCATTCACTGCGCATTTCTTCACTCAGTGTGGAGGATCTTTGGTACCACCATTCTAGTGCAACGCACAAGCAAACGTTATGATAGAAGCTAACAATAAAGGAGAGTTATGAAACAACGCGTATTAGCAGGCATTCGTGCCACTGGAAAACTCCATTTAGGAAACTACTTAGGGGCAGTCAAAGGCATGCTGGAGCTTCAAGAAAAGTCGGAGTTTGAAACATTGTTTATGGTTGCCGATGTGCATACCCTCACAACTCCTTATAATGTAGAAGAACTACGTACCAATCGCAGAGAAGTGATTGTTGATTACCTTGCCGCAGGACTGGATCCCAAGCGCTCCATTCTTTTTCAGCAGTCTGCAGTCAACGCCCATTTGGAACTTGCGTTCTATTTTAGTTCTGTGACTACCATTGCAAAGATGCAACACCTACCAACATTTAAGGATAAGGTGAAACAACATCCGGATCATGCGACCATGGCGCTATTAAACTATCCCATTTTGATGGCAGCTGACATTCTTGCGTATAAAGCGCAGCTAGTCCCCGTTGGAATTGATCAAGAACCCCATTTGGAAGTTACACGCGAAATTGCGCGCCGAATGAATCAAGATTACGGCACGTCCTTCCCAGAACCAAAAAGTTTTAAGACGACAGGAGAATACATTCCTTCACTGACAGGAGAAGGGAAGATGAGCAAATCGGTCGAAGGAAGTTACATTAATTTAACCGATGATTTAGACACGATTGTCAAAAAGATTCGTGCAGTTCCCACAGCAACACAAGCGGGAGGAGAAAAATCGGTAGGATTGCAAACCTTATTTACCTTCCTAGAATTGCTTGCACCAGAAAAAGTTGCGCCATTTGAACAGGCATACCAAGATGGAACCTTAAAGTTTGTCGAACTCAAAGACACCATTGCTCAGGCAATCTTTGCGCAGCTTGCTCCATTTCAGGAAAAAAGAAGGGCATTAACAGCAGATTCCGACTTTGTTGACGCTGTGATTGCGCAGGGTATTGAGAAGGCTAGTGCAATCGCAGAAGCGACTATACTAGAAGTACGGACCTTGCTAGGATTGGCCTAAATAAAAGTCAGTTTCTGGTATTTAGAAAAACATCCTATCTCGTCTTTTCACGGGTTATTACCCATTTTGTTGCCTTGGTAGGGTAAAATAGAAGGTAGGATGAAACGACTCCTATCTCTTCTACTCTTCTCGAGTATATTCATCGTGGTGATGGATAGAGTTGTTGTGATGCCTGTACAAGCTCGGGGTGAGATTTTAGGGATCCATATCCTAAACCCGGCTGAGCTTGGAAAAGCGGACGCATTGCTTGAAAACGGCGATGACAAAGATAAATTTGTGACCGTTCCATTTACCTTAGCAGACCTTGATAAAAAGGAAGAATGGAAGACATTTTTTGCCGAGTGCCACCGCTTGAAAATCCGTCCGATTGTTCGACTTACCACACGCTTTGAGAATGGGAATTGGGTGGTTCCTACCCGTGCAAATATTGTGAGCATGGCTCGATTTCTAACGTTACTGGAATGGCATCGTCCGGAACTAACCATCATCGCCTTTAATGAACCCAACCATGCAAAAGAATGGGGTGGGACAATCGACCCAACCTCCTATGCTAGCATTAGTGCCTTTACTGCAGACTGGTTTAAAACAGAATCCAAAACCTATACCGTGCTTCCCGCTGCCATGGACTTGGCTGCTGATGGGCATAACGGAACCAAAGAAGCTTTTAGCTATTGGCAAGAAGCCTTAACCCATGAGCCGTATCTATTGGAAAAGTTTGATGGCTGGAACTCCCATTCCTATCCCAATCCTGCATTCGCAAGTAGTCCGAATCGTACGGACAAAATGAGTCTTCGCGGATACGAACATGAACTGGTGTTTATCAAAAAGTACACGCAAAAAGAATTTCCGGTCTATATCACGGAAACTGGTTGGAATCAGCAAGCATTAACCAACACACGCTTTCGTGCGTACTTTAAACAAGCGTATGAACAGATATGGCAAAAAGATGAGCGCATCGTAGCGGTTACTCCGTTTCTCTTGCAAGGAGCACCTGGAACATTCGCCCCATTCTCATTCTTAGACAAGAACGGAAATCCGACAGTAGCGTATGACACCTACCGAAGCTTACTCCAAGCGAACAATTAGCAGAAACTATTGCCAGCTACGTTCAAGAGATCTCGATTAAAGTGAGGAAGTATCAAAAGCAGCACTGTATCAGGTACAATGTCAGTCTATGACACTACTGCAAGCCATTCTCTTAGGATTCATTGAAGGGGTTACAGAGTTTCTTCCCGTCTCTAGCACAGCACATTTGCTTGTAGCTCAGCGCTTGCTTGGAATTTCGGATCCATCAGAATTCTTCACCGTGATTGTGCAACTTGGTGCCATTGCTGGATTAATCGTCTCCGAATTCTCAGTACTTAAATCCATCGTTATCGAATTTTTTGCTTCCGTATCAAAACCTGGTCGGCTAAAAGATTCTCGACTTGTGCAACTTGGGATCGGCTCTATCCCGATAGTAATTATCGGGTTCCTTCTCAAGGATACTGTCTCACTCTTTCATTCTCATTTCGTCCTAATTGCCTTCATGTCGGTGATTGTCGGAATCTTTCTTTTAATTGCCGAGCGAATGGCTGGCAAATCTGATAAGGTTGTGGGAGCCAAACAGCTGTTTATCATGGGATTATTTCAAACAATTTCACTAATTCCAGGTACCTCTAGGTCAGGGATTACTGCAGCTGGAGGAATGGTCCAGGGAATGAATCTCTCACAAGCATTGGAGTATTCGTTCCTTCTGAGTATCCCCGCACTCTTACTTGCGGGTCTCTACGAGATGATTAAACTACAGGGGACAGTACTAGAACCAGGCATTGTGGAGATGACACTGCTTGCTGCACTCGTTGCTTTTGGCTGTGCCATAGTCAGTATTTCGTTTTTGCGAAGAAGTGTGAAACGTCTAGGATACTTGCCCTTTGTTCTCTATCGTTTTGCATTTGCACTTTTCATTCTCTTGGCACTATAAGCGAAATGTCGTAGGTTCTCATTAGTTCAGGGCATATGTGCTCGTGAATAATCTAAGGTAGGTTCGAACATCCTCCGTCAATCCATGCTTCGCTTATTGTTCGTATAAACTCCTGATATACTGCTAATCATGGATAATCTCAAAAATGTTATTGGAGCCATTGCTGTAATTTTGACTTTTGTAGGATACGTTCCATATATCAGAGACGTATTTAAAGGAAAAACAATTCCTCACGTTTATAGTTGGTTTCTTTGGGGATTCGTAACTTTCATTGCATTTGGAGTCCAATTTAGCTCGGGTGCTGGGGCAGGAGCATATGTTACACTGGCTGCTGCACTACTTTGCACAGTGGTATGCATCATAGGCTTGACCAGAAAAGGGAAAAAGGATATTTCAACCACAGATACAATGTTTTTTATCCTTGCCTTCATTGCTCTCGGCTTTTGGTTGATTGCAAAGCAACCTCTCATCTCTGCAATTCTTGCGACAACTACTGATTTGCTAGGTTTCGCTCCCACCATCCGTAAGTCATGGAATAAGCCGTATACAGAAACACTCTCTTTTTATCTATTGAACACTGTACGATTTATACTAGCTGCATTTGCATTACAAATGTATACAATTCCGACCGCACTTTATCCGATTGCTTGGATTTTTGGCAATGGTCTTTTTGGACTTCTGCTAATCGTAAGACGGAAACAAGTAGGGAACGAGACTTTTTGATTTCATCAAATAGGTTCGAACATCCTTCACACACCCCTACTTAACGATCTTTCGATCAGTGCAAAACATTCACAATGAAATTTCTACAAATCCAAACAACTGAAACAGTTATACATAGTCCAGCCAGCTGAGATTGATCTCTGGCAGATTGTACTGTATTCATCCTTATTACAGTGTCTCAAGTAACGTAAATTTTTGATCAATATAGTCCAGGTATGGTTGTACCGTGACCGCACTTCCCGTGACATTTGTTGCCACCTCACTGGAAGAATAGACCTTTCCATGGTGATGGATTTTCTCTTGCAACCACGCTCTGGGTTGTTCAAATGCTCCGCGTGCAATGGACTCTGGCAGAGTTGGATGATCGCTGCGCATCGCAGTATATAACTGTGCAGAAAGTAAACTTCCTAAGGAGTAGGTTGGAAAGTACCCCATCAACCCTTGCGACCAGTGAATGTCTTGTAGGGCCCCCATCGCAGCGGAAGGCACTTCGATCCCAAGATACTCCAGATATTTTTCATTCCATGCAGCTGTGACGTCTCGGACATTCAAACGACCTTCTATGAGCGCAGACTCAATTTCAAACCGGATGATGATGTGTAGATGATAGGTCACTTCATCCGCATCAACACGAATCAACGAGGGACTCACGGTGTTTACTTCTTTGAATGCTGATTGCCAGCTTGCAGTACACAGCTGCTCTGGAAATGCTTTCTGAAAGCGGGGAAAGATCCATTGCCAAAACTCCGGCGATTTTCCGATCATATTTTCCCAGAACCGTGACTGCGACTCGTGGATGACAAGAGAGTCTGCACGACCGAGTACAGTATTTGCAAGTTCTGGGGAAATTCCTTGCTCATACATTCCATGACCTGCTTCATGAATGGTGGAGAGGAGTGTTGAGAGAGGGTTATGGGATAATACACGGGTTGTTAAACGCACATCCGTGGGGTGCAACCCCATGGTAAAGGGGTGTGTCGACTGATCTTGGCGACCAGCTTCCCGATCAAATCCGATTTGATCTAAAACGTCTAATGTAAAGTTCCATAACGTATCTTCATCAAAAGACTGATGAAACAGGGACGTATCGTAGTTTCGTGTTTGTTCTACAAGAACTGGAATTCGGGATACCAATTGAGGTTTAAGTACGGAGAATACTGACTCTACGGACTGTTTCGTTAGTCCTTCTTCATACTCATCTAGCAATGCATCGTAGGGAGACTGCTCGTAACCAATGTATTCTGCCACGCTCCGTTTGAGCTCCACCATGGTTGATAATTCTGATTCAAAGACTGAAAAATCATTCTGGCTTCGTGCAGTTTTCCATGCTTCCAGACCTAATGAAGCATGCTTGGATAGTTTCGTAACCAGGGAACGAGGAAGCTTGGAGGCTAAAGTGTAATCTCGCCACATCTCTTTAATAAGGGCTTTGTCATGGATTGAAAAGGCTTCCGGATTCTTGGCAAGTTCTTCTTGGGCACTGCGAATAGCTTTTTCGAGTTGTTTGCGGGTCGCTTTTTCATGATAGATGCCAGACAATGTCTCCAGTTGTGTTGCTCGAATAGACGCCCCCTTGGGAGCTAAATACGTCTCTTGGTCCCAAAGTAGTAAGCTAATCGCGGAACTAATGTCTCGTAACGCGGAACTCATGGAAACCAGAGTAGACATTGTTGTGTTGTTAGAAAAATACGCCATAGTACACTTTTTACTCCCGTTACAGGTTTTACAACGAACTGAAAAGCTGGAAATATCAAGCTAAACCGCAGATGATCAATTTGACCCAGTCGAGAGACTATGATACAGTAAACTACGCTTTTTCACTATGACAAAGCAACCGAAATATTTTTATTCCAAAGACAAGCCCCTCAAGACAATAGGTTCTATTGTGGATGGTGAGGCTCCCGTTGTTTCCCCCGTGCGTTCTAAATTCATCCTACCTGGGCATCTAGTTTCTCGATTCGGACAACAAGCCCTCTTTGGCGCTGCCATTCTGACTCTTGTAGGTCTTTCTGCCATGGGTATTCTCCCCGTCGTTAAAGCACGTCAAAGTCTACTCCCACTCCCGTCAATTTTCCCCAGCTCTCAAGGGCAATCAACTGTGATCACCCAGCCTGGACCTGTCCAGGCATCTGGATTAAGCTTTGATGTTCAGGTTGCCGATGCTCGCGTAGAAATCGTTAAAAACTTCTTACAACGCCATAATTCACCCCTAACTCCTCCCGAGTACTATGCCAAAGAGCTCGTGGCAGCCGCGGACCGTTATGGAGTAGATTACCGACTTCTACCGGCAATCATGATGCAAGAGAGCAATTTGTGTAAAAATAGTAAACCAGAGTTAAAAAACTGTTTTGGATTTGGAATTCATAAACGAGGAGAACTGGGGTTTGATACCTATGAGGCCAGTTTTGACCGTGTCGCAAAAGAACTCAAGGAACGTTATATCGATATTGGCCTGGTCACTCCAGATCAAATCATGAAGAAATACACTCCTAGCAGTACAACCTGGGCAAATTCCGTGAATCAATGGATCGCAGAGATGGAATACAACGATCGAGAAAAAGGGAGAGCAAACGAAGCCGATGCGAATCTCCTCGAGTACGTGTCACCCAAATAGGCTTATAGTCATACATCAAAACACACGATCCTCTCTGATGGGGGAGTCTAATTTAGGTGGTATTGACAGCCCATAGTTCCCATGATATAGTATGAGCATGTTGGCAGGTTCTTCCTCACCGGGAATTACGTGCTAACCTTAAAGAATCCCGCGAGAAATTGCGGGTTTTTTTATTGTATGGCATACGAGATCCTTCCAACTACATCAAAACATGATCTAGAGCACCTACGATCCCAAGTTGTACAATATGATGGGGTATTACCTGTCCTTATTCATCCTTTTTTTACTGCATACAATACTAAAAATCCCGCATTACAGTTACCCTTTGAGGTATTCAAAGGAGCACTAGTTTCAAGCCTTTTTGATTCGAGCTATTTCCGTGCACTGCTACAATTCTTGAAAAATTATAATGGACCACTTTTAGTGGGAGAAGAATACTATCGACACACCTACACCATGAATTTTCTTGAATATCTCAACCCTACAACAACGATAATTTCTTACAAAACTGAAGATGCAAATCCGCACCCAGAATACGTTAGTCCGAGTTTGATTTCACAGACAATTGAATTACTGATGACTAAAAGACTTGAAATAGGTGGACAATTACTTGTTCTTGGTTCCACACGTTCCTATTTTGATGAGCCAACGTATGTTGTAGAAGGAAGAGCATACACTCGCTACGGATTAGGTGGTTGTGTAGGTGTATTCCTATCCGAGAGAGTAATTTCAAACCTCTCTAAGACAATTTCTCTACAGATCTCATCATTATGTACGATTCGCCACCACGAAAGTGAGCACTATCGAGAACGTACCCATGATATGTAAAAAAACGGTATAATACCCTTATGCCCAGGTGTTGGAACTGGCAGACAAGCAGGACTTAGAATCCTGTGCCCGCAAGGGCGTGGAGGTTCGATCCCTCTCCTGGGCACATCTAACTATGGGAGACGAAAAATCAAAACCACACATCGTTCTTACTCATGCAGATTTAGAAAAACCCCAGCCGGAGAATGAGCGAATCGTTCTAACGGCAGCAGATTTAAATCCTCGTGCAGCAAAATATCCTGTAGAAATCCTTCAACAAAAACCTCCACAACATCCTTTTGAACGTGAACCATTGAACTCCATACTTAAGAGTATGTATGACATTAGCTCTGAAAACATTGCATCAGTGACAAAGCCTCGAATTAGCAACCATCCTGATGACCTAGAATTATGGGAGTCTCAACAAATTGTTGGTCGACGAGAACGGTATCCTTTAGAGCCTGATGATGGGTATTTAGTGCGCATGCTGTATGAAGAAGCGTTTAGTGTAAATCAGAATCCAAGCTTATCTTCGGTGTTGCATAAGTCATCAGCAGGATTAACTCCCGGCGGTCTGTTGTCGCATTTTGCTTCATTTGGACCTAGTAATGAACTTCGGCAAGTCCTTGACACACAACCCAGCGGAGCGACGCTCCAAGAAGCATACCAACTCTGGACTACTGATCCTGAAACAGGAAAAGACTATGATGATCCTACCAAAATAGCAATTGCAAATAGTAAGTTTATACAATTAGCAGATGCAGTTATTCAAATTACAAAGTCCCAAGATAAACTAGGATCCATCGTCTTTAACAGGTTGACAGGTTACCACGTTCTCCAGCGGCTTAAAGAAGGTGTACTTCCCCCAGAAGATCTTAATACTATAGGGTTTCGAGTTTTTAAGATGCTTTTGGTTGCTCCTGAATTCTTATCCCCCGTATCAGATCGAGATTTTCTCAAAAAGCTTGGGGTAACACATACTAACCCGATTGCAGTCATGCAAGCTCATGCAATGGTGTGGAGGAAATGCAAACCATTATTTGATTTCGTGGGCTCTGGAAGGGAGATGAGGGAGCAGGAAATTACGGCACTTGCGTTATTACTATCGATGCGATTTCATCCAGAGTTTCAAGTCTTTTATCGCTATTTTTCACCTTCTGGGTACCTAAATGAGAATAACGAAATAAAGAAAGTTGCGATAATTCAGCCTAAGGAATAATCATTCTGAACTTTTAGTTTCTTCGACCTCTTGGAAAGACAATTCTTTCACCGTCAGAATAGTTTCTTTCCCAAAGTACTGCAGAAAACTGATGATCAGGTGAAATCGTCAACGACTGTGTCCCAGTTCCATTTGGAATCCAATGGATATTTTTTTCCAATACTTCATACGGGATTTCAATTGATTCGCTTCCGACAATGATGTCGGCACGGATACGGTAGCGGCCGGACAGTGCGTCGTAACGAACAGTATTAACGCTATACGTTCCTACAGCTGCTTTCGCTTTCCTCTCCAACTCCTGGTCATGCTGTTCACGTTGAGTAGCCAGTTGCACCTCATTGTCGGTGAATTCTTTTTCAAAATGACGTCTACTTATTGTAATAGCGATTAGATCAAGAAAATCAGCCGTCAATTGGCGAAACTTTTCTGAGGGGGAAGGGGAGTACTGTTCGGTCATTCTCCTGTAGAAAGATAGGTTTTTGAAAGTGTATACTATCCATTATGCAACTGTCTACCCACATTTCCTCTTATCACTATCAGCCTAACACCTAGGGGGATCTTGTGTGCAAAGAAAATTCCCCGCAACAGCGGGTTTTTTTATGTCTTTTGTACAAGTTGTGAACTGTTAACAAACTAAAAATATTTACGATACAATCAGAAGAAAGGAAACGTATGTCATCCACTCCATCCATTGATCAAGAAGAACTACTCACCCGTGGGGTAGCACAGGTTCTGCCGGATTCTGCATCACTACTTAAAAAAATGAAGTCTCAACCTATCAAAGTATTCATGGGCATTGATCCAACCGGAAATGCGTTGCATTTAGGGCATTCGGTGGGTCTACGCAAATTAAACCAGTTTGCCCTGGCTGGACATGACGTGATTTTGTTAATTGGCAACGGAACGGTCCGTATCGGGGATCCGACAGGAAGAGATAGTAGTCGCCCCGTCTTAACCGAGGAACAGATTGAAAGTAACTTCACATCTTGGAAAGAACAAGCCCAAAAGGTGCTAGACTTCTCTAAAATCACTGTGGTTCGTAACGGAGATTGGTTGGATAAATTAACCTATGCGGATATTGTAAAGTTGATGGCTCAAACGACAGTACAACAGCTCATCGAACGCGACATGTTTCAGGAACGATTAAAAAAGAATTTACCGATCTTTGGTCATGAGATTATGTACCCGTTACTTCAAGGGTATGATTCAGTGGCAATGAATGTGGACCTGGAAATTGGCGGAACCGATCAAACCTTCAACATGATGATGGGCCGACAACTTCAGCGCATCTACAACGATCATGAGAAATGGGTACTCACCACTCCAATCATCAATGGAACAGATGGACGGAAAATGGGGAAGTCGTTTGGCAACTTCATTTCCCTCACGGAAGACCCAACCAATATGTACGGGAAACTCATGTCGGTTGCCGATGATGTCATCATCGAATACTTCCGCTTGTTAACTGATGTCCCAACTGCTGAGATCACCGCAATGGAACAGGCGATGCAATCGGGAACGAATCCCATGGAGTACAAGAAGAAATTGGCCTTCACCATTACTTCAGGCCTACATTCTGCCGAAGATGCCACTACCGCTCAAGATCATTTTGAGCGAACAGTGCAGAATAAAGAGGTGACGGAGGCTATAGAGTTGGTAGTTCCTACAGAAATTTCAGTGATTGAGCTAGTAAAGCTTGCTCAACCGGAGGCAAGCAACAATGATCTACGTCGTCTCATTGAGCAGGGTGGGGTATCGCTAGCTGGTGAAAAGAAGACAGACCCGCAAGAAAAGGTCACAACTCCAGGAACCCTGAAAGTAGGGAAGCGACAGTATTATTCGATTAGATTCGACATATGATTCGAGTAGAAGCCCTCGAGCAAGTGACGACCAAACACAATCATTTGTTTACCGAAGAAGAGCTTAATTTAGCCGCTTCGGAAGGGGATAGATTTCTTGGAATTCTCCCTAAAATTCCGAAAAATGTTCCGTATAGGGAAGTTGTATCCTTCTTACGCCAGTATGATTTTCTCATCATGTCTGTCCTAGATGATGATACTGGGAAATGGGCGGGATACCGAAACGTGGTAGAAATCATTAGTACGAATGTTCCGGAAACAGTTCCAGGAATTTATATTGTTGCGCTGATAACCACTCAACTCACTGAAATTCCGTACACAGTAGGCAATGGAGATAGATTGTACTTAAGGAGCTAATATGTTAGGAAAACGTACTCGACTAGTATTTCAGATTTTGATTGCTGCCGTGATGGTGATCTTTGTCTTTGGTGGTATCTTTCAAACTCTTTTGTTCCTCATTTAGTCCGAATGACATTGTGAAGTAGCGGTTGTTTGGTAGACTAGATGCCATGCCACTCTTACCTAGTGATTCCGTTACAACCCTTCCTGGTGTGGGACCTGCACGTGCTGCACAGTTGGAACTCCTAGGAATTCAGACTGTTCATGATTTGCTCTATCACATTCCTTTTCGCTATGAACCCGTAGAACCTTTGACTCCTATTAAGAATATTGTTGTCGATCAAAAGGCATGTATCTATGGCCAAGTCGTATCCAAAACTCCTGTCAAACTCAAATTTAAACGGATGATCAAGGTCAAGGTTGCCGATGAATCTGGAACCATGGAGTTAACGTGGTTTCACATGGACTTTGTCCTCTCTGCGTTAACCGTGGGGGAATCGTATTACTTTAGAGGAAAGGTCGGCTGGTTTAACGCCAAACCGACGCTCACCAACCCCACATTTCAAACAGCACCTCCGCCCTTTGGATCGGTGCTCCCGGTCTATCATGAATCCGCAACAATCAATTCAAAGTACTTAGGTAAATTGATCGGGTCGGTCTTGTCGGAGGTCAAATTGGACGAGCCAGCGCGTCAGCTCGCCTTCGCAACACGTGTGGGATTACCTGCGTTGCAAACGGCACTCACCACGCTGCATTTGCCAACAACCATACCAATAGAGCAAACAGATTCTGCATTGAAAGCCTCAAAGCGTCGATTAGCTTTAGATGAGATGTCGATTCTGATCTTTGCCCTCCAACAGCAAAAAGCTGCGCAACAACAAACCATCAGTCCCTTTACTACCGAGATTTCATCGGAGCAGATGGACACCTTTAATTCCTTTTTGCCCTATTCCTTAACGTCGACACAGTCAGAAGCTATTCAAGCAATTGCTACCGATTTCTCCAGCCCGCATCCGATGTATCGGTTATTGCAGGGAGAAGTGGGTTCCGGAAAAACGACAGTCGCTGCCTTTGCCTTATGGGTAGCCGCAACCCATGGTCAACAAGCAGCACTGGTCTGTCCTACCAATATCTTGGCCTCGCAGCATTTTGCCACCTTACAAAAGCTCTTTAAAAGCGCGACCCCCTCCATCTCCCTAGGTCTGTACACCGGGAAAGAAAAAAATACCGATGCCCAAATTCTAGTGGGCACGCATGCTCTTTTTCACGCCGCAGGGAATACACTACATCCAACGGTGGTCGTCGTTGATGAGGAGCATCGCTTTGGTGTAGCACAACGTGAGATCTTTTTTGCTAAAGCGGACAAACCGCACTATCTGTCCATGACCGCCACACCCATTCCCC
Organism: uncultured Pseudomonadales bacterium; assembly: GCA_964635905.1. Classification (GTDB taxonomy): domain Bacteria; phylum Patescibacteriota; class Microgenomatia; order UBA1400; family UBA12028; genus JACOVC01. The sequence goes on along the minus strand of CAZWPK010000001.1, from coordinate 332,177 downwards.
GTACCGTTGCCCTCACCGCCCTTGCGGACCGTGACGTGAGTTTCATCGTTCCACACAAGAGTAATGCCAATATCAAAACCTGGGTGGTGCCGGCAGGAAAGCGCAAGAGCTCCTATCAGTGGATCGAAAAAACACTGAAAGAAACCAACGGACAAGCCCTCATCGTCTGCCCGTTCATTTCTGAGTCCGCTGTGGACACGCTCTCTACCGTCAAATCAGCAAAAAAGGAATTTGAGACGCTGCAAACCATTTTCCCTACACTTCGATTACGCTTGCTCCATGGAAAATGCTCCGCCGATGAGAAAGATGCCATCTTTAGTGAATTCATGGATGGCAAGGCAGATGTCCTGGTAACCACCCCAGTTGTGGAAGTGGGAGTAGATCTTCCCAAGGCCAACATCATTGTGATTGAAGGTGCAGAGCGGTTTGGATTGGCTCAACTACATCAGTTACGTGGTCGTGTCGGAAGGCGAGGACAAGTTGCCTACTGTTTGCTCTTCACCTCACCACCATCCCCATCGGAGGATGCGTTGTTCGCACTGGATGAGGAAGAGGCAACCGAGAAGATGCAGAAACGCTTGGCATTCTTTGCTGGGACCTATGATGGAAATGGTCTGGCAGAGTATGATTTACGCCATCGCGGATCGGGAGAGCTCCTGGGGATGGCGCAACACGGTTTCGGAAGTTTGCGCTTCGCCAGTTGGTTTGATACGGAGTTAATTGAACTGTGTAAAGGGGAAGCATTGAAACAATCCAAAGAGTTCACTTCGTAGAGAGTAGTGAATGCTTACCCTCTCTTGACTTATAAGCTATACTTTGGGTAGAAAGTACAACTATGTCTTCACCTTCAGGATTCGATATTCCCCGCCCAACTAAAGATCCGTATGTTCAGAGGCTCTATCAAGAGTATGGCTTACCTGAAGCCCCAACTCTACGACAAATTGAAGTGATTGCAGTTGGACTATTGGGATCAGCACAAACACTGATAATTGGAGCAGAGTTAACCATCGGTCGACGCCTTCAAGAAAATGATCCCATTTTCTATTCCGTAGATGTCAGAGTTCTAGATGCAGAAGAACGCTTTGCATTTTTACTGATGTCAGAATTAACCGGGCAAGAGGCAGAAGCAGACCCTAAAACGCAAGTACTGTGGAGAGTATATGACTGGATTTCAAAGAATAGACCTGATCTTGAACCATATTTCCAAAAGTCCAACTATCTGGTTGTACAGAAAGACGGCATCTACTCCGTCAATCTCGCTATACATGCAAGTCAGGGATACGAAACGCTCTCGTTGAAGGTAAATCTGGCACTAGATACAGTTGAACTCGTCAATCTATAAGCATCTACGTCCATTCCCTGTGACATGACTCACTTGCAAAACGAACGCACCTATGTTACAAACGCTTGTCGCCCCCAAAATTGTGGTGCAGTGATTGGGGTTGCATGACGAAATTGATTCCGAGTACACTACTAGTGTACATAGTTACTTTAAGGAAACGTATGGGTCCACTTACAAAACGACGCCACTCAACACATCGTTCTGGTCGTCGACAAGCCGGTCAGCCAAAGATTCAACTGATTGCCAAAGCAATCAATGGACTCGTTGGCAAACGTGCGCGTAAACAAGCGAAGAAACAAGTTAATTCCTAATAGGTGAAAGAGGGCAGAAATGAAAACATCTCATGACCCTCGACATCTTCACAGAATCTCCCAAGTCAAACTACTGTATACCTACAGCTTTGCTGGGGTGGTGACGTCGGAGATTGAGGCAGTCGTCGCAAAAATCCCAGAGCTTGATGAAAAGATCAAATTGGTGGCGACCGAATGGTCGATTGCAGACATGAATAAAATTGATCTTGCAATCTTGCGGCTGGGAGTGTTTGAATTACTACAGAAAGAAAATAAACCGGCAATCATCATTGATGAAGCCATTGAAATCGCCAAGGAATTTGGCGCTGATCATTCGAGTAAATTTGTAAATGCAGTCTTAAGTAAAATTGCTGGTTCTTTATGACAGACAAACGACCGACCGTTAACCCCATGTTTTTAAAACTTCAAGCCATGCTTTCTGAAGTGACTGGAGTGGATCCGGAAGACATTAGTCCCGGAATGGAATTTGATGAACTCTCCATGAGTCCAGTCGAGATTGCCGAATTTTTTGCCCGTGTCAAACAACAAATTGAATTTCCAATCAAAGTTAAAGACCTTGAAGAAAACCCCACCATCGGTGTCTTGGCAGAATATATTGAAGATGAGCTCGCCTAAGAAGGCGTACATAGTATGTTACCTGCGTTTCAATCTGATTCTTTATACCAAACTGCCTTAGTACATCGTTCTTTCTTAAACGAAACAGATAGTACAGAATCCAATGAACGCTTAGAGTTTTTGGGGGACGCAGTCCTGGAACTAGCCACCACCCAATTCTTATACGCAGCGTATCCGGCTGCCAATGAAGGCGTTATGACGTCCTATCGGGCAGCTTTAGTCAAAACCGTGACGCTTGCAGAAGTTGCCAAGGAACTTGGGTTGGATCAAGAACTCAAAATGAGTAAAGGGGAAGAGCGTTCTGGTGGTCGAGAGAACCCTAGTTTGCTTGCCGATACCTTTGAGGCCGTCCTCGGAGCCCTCTATTTGGACCAAGGATTTGACGTCTGTGTCTCCTTTTTGCAAGAAGTACTTTTCCCTCGGTTTGACCAAATTCTCAAAGATGAGACGTATAAAGACTACAAAACGACCCTTCAAGAGCTTGTCCAAGCGCAAGGAAAGTCCACGCCTATCTACGTGACTGTGAATGAATCTGGTCCTGATCACCTCAAGACGTTTACCGTCGAAGTCCGCATTGACGGAGAAGCGATTGGCTCTGGAGTCGGAAAAAGTAAACAAGATGCCTCCCAAGAAGCTGCCAAGCTTGCTCTTGAGAAACTAGGGAATAATTGATATACTTTCACTTCAAGTTTTTAGGAACTACAGTTATGGTCAAACTTAAACTTTCTCGAACCGGGAAAAAACATCAGCCACACTTTCGTATCGTTGCGATCGAAGCTAAAACCAAACGCGATGGTGAGTACATCGAAATGATTGGACATTACAGTCCACTCACCAAGGAATTAGTGTTGGATAAAGCAAAATACGATGCGTGGATTAGTAAGGGTGCTCAACCCACCGAAACGGTTGCTAACCTCTACACTCGTTCACAGAAAGCCGCATGAAAAGCCTACTCGAATTCATCCTCATCCATCTCGTAAACAACCCAGACTCCGTTTCGGTTGAAATGGTTGAAGATGGGGATACGCAGGTGTACCTCCTCAAAGTTGCTCCAGAAGACACCGGACGCATCATTGGAAAAAATGGAAAAATTATTCATGCCATTCGAACGTTGGCCAAAGTTCGCGCCGTCAAAGAACAGCGTCACGTGATCATCAAGGTCGCCGATGACGAACAGCCGGTAGAGACCGCCATTGAGGCTTAACTACTCCATTTTTTTACTCGTTTTTATTGACTGAAAATATTTCGTGTTGCCGATCCCGTAGAGATTGAGACAGTCTGTAATGCAACATCCGTCTGACGTTCCGCATAGGATGTGGTTAGTCGTTCCAATAAGGCAACATGTTCCGAACTCAAGGTTGACTGAACAACTCCAGATGCATTTGGTGAAATCGACACAAACAAGGATTCCATTGTCACATTTGCCTGATAGACGGCAGAAGCTGTTGCGCTAGCACCGCCGGACGCTCCAGAATCTGCACCTTCAAACTCAATGGTCGTAATCCGAACAAGCGGCACAATCGTGTCGAGTTGTTTAAAGAAACTGTTTAAATTCGCAAACGTGCCACTGACTTGCATTTGCAAGGGAAGAGAGAAAACCCCGGGAGCCAACGTCGACTCCGTACGAGCTCCTTCTTTGGTCAAGGAGGAAAGCTCTCCAGGGCTCACTTGAAAGTTTGCAATGCCTACTTGGGACTGAATTGCTAGCTTATCTAAAGAATAGAGCAGAGGTAACACCGGCTTTTCAGCAGGGAGTGCAGCCTGTAGTACTGCAATACGCTGGCGTTCGACACTTTCATCGACTGCGGATAATGACTCCACCTGAGTTCGAATATCTTCGAGTTCTTCCTGTTTTTCGGCTAGGGCAGTCATGGATGTCAAAATGGATTGTACGGCTGGAAGCAAGACAACAACGGCGAGCAAGGCAATCGTTAACCAGGAAATAATGGAAATGGTAAAAAATCGGCGTTTCCGTGCAGTCGCAATCAGCGCTTTTGTATTTAAGCTAGAACCGCCAGTAAGAAATGATAAAGTTGCCATACTGTCAATTTATTCTACTTCCTCCACTACATCCGCAGGCTGCACAGGTTCTACTGCAGCCTCGTTTTGTAAGACCGAGAGTTTTACATTGAGTGCATACTTTCCACTCTTATCCCGATTTAAACTACCCATAGTGGGGTTGTAGCCACTTAAGGCAACTGTTTGCGATTGAAGTACTTCCGAGAGTTTTTTATACGCGAATACATCGCTAGCAATCACGCGAAACTCCATCAAGTTATCCGAAGCTAACAAGTGAATTGCATCCACGACAGATCCTTCAGGCAAAATGGAATACAAGTAATCAATCGCTTCCCAGCCTTTTCCACGCTTCGCTAAGACATCCTCCGTCGTCGACAGCAACATATTGCGTTCCGACAACATCTGTTTGACGGGTTCTAACTGACGTAACCGTGCTTGTTGGGTCTCTATGGCCGAATCCATGCTCTCCACTCGCTGACCTAAGTAGAAACGATAGGCTCCAATTCCCACCACCACCGTCATAAATACCCCTAACGCGATCGAGGTATAGAGCATCAAGCGCTTATCCGAATTGATGACTGCCTCTTGCAGTCGGACCCGCTCCCGTAAAAAATTGATTCCTTGTGTGGTAGCCATAACAGTTAAAAGGTTCGAAATGCCAATCCGCAGGCAACGCTAAACGAGGCTTCAGATTCCATGGGTAACTGCATTTTGGTATCCGTTTCAAAATGGGCAAACGGGCGAGCCAAGGTACATTCCACATTCAATTGGGAGGCCAAATGCGTGATCAATCCAGGCATGTGCGCGCCACCGCCCGACAGCACGACACGTTTAACGGACTGCGTTCCAAATTGGCCGGCAAAATACTGCATGGCTTTTTGAATTTCAATCTTAAAGAGTTGTAAGACAGGATTTAGGATCGCAACCAATCGACCTTCTAGGAATTGTGGATCTACTCCATACGTCATTTTATATTCTTCAGCTTGCTTTGCGTCGACATTTAAACCACGTTCAATCGATCGGGTGAGAAGCCTGCCTCCATTGGTAAAGGTGTAAACGAACACAATTTCGCCCTCATGCACGATAAAGAAATCGGTCGCCGCAGCTCCCATATGCACCACTAGGGTAGTCGGCATACTTTCTGTTAACGTAGAACGCAGGATGGAGAGCACTTGCGTTTCGAGTAACACGGGTTCGATCTCCATGTATCCAAATAAGGTCAAGTACGAGTCAATTACAGCCTTTGGCACACCGATCAGCATCACCCGCATGTTTTCGTTTTTGCGTGATTTGTCCGGTCGATACAACACCTCATATTCCAGTTTTAATTCTTCCAAGGGGATGGCAATATGTTGCTCCGCCAGCCAATCAATCGCCGAAGCTAATTCGGCATCCGAGAGGGAAGGAGTGGCAATGATTTTTGTGGAGACGACACTTTCGGGCAAAGCGGCACGCACGTTGGAAAAAGGAATCTTCTTATCGATAAAAATCTGTTTGATCATGCCAGCCATTTGCTGCATTTGACCAGAATCAGCGGGGAGCATGACACCAAAAGGATGCGTAAACTGGTGCAGCTTTACAGGTCGAACACGTCGAGCATCACCTGCAATTTCCGCTACTTTTAGACTGTACGAACCAAGATCAAATCCAACCGCATTCATAGTGTCCTTTATTAAGGGGTAATGGAACCTCCGGCATAGAGCACATAATCAAAGACGGAGGGAGGAACCGGGATACCTCGCTCCACTTGTACTGCTTTTGTTTCCTTCGTGGTCGTATTCTGCGCTTTGGAAACGACAACATATTGTTGGGTTGGCAAATTTGTGCCACGCACACGAAGCTGTGCGGCCGTATAGAGCGGTCGGATGCGAACAAGATAGTCACTGGCTTGTAAGGCAATATCGGTACGTAGCGAATATCCAGCATCGGCAGTGGTTAAGGCATTGGAGAATCCATCCCGTTGATTTCGGTTACTGTCTGCGGTGGCATTTGCAAGACCAACATAGAATCGGCGGACATATGGAGAGGACGTAGAAAACACCGAGACAACGAGGGACGCCTGTTGGCTTGGCGTGGAACTTTTTGCCCAACTGATGATCAGTGGTTGGGATTTATTTGCTGTCGAAACATCCACCCCGACGGCGTATCCTTGTTCGACGACAGATTCCAGCACGGTTTGTCGAATGACATTGGTATCGACCGAGATTCCACCCACCGTAGTATTTCCACCAGTGTAGGAATTCAAGTCACTTCCCAGAGCATTCTCAACTCCGCTTTCCGCAGCATCGAGCGCTTGATTGGCACTTTCATTGGTCACAGAAATATCGACATCACTAGTGGTTTGTGAGACGACGGAAATTCCAACCGTCAGCATGACGACCGTCACTAAGAGTAGGATAATACCGATCTGGCCACTCGAAGATCTCATATACTTCATTCTACGCAGGTACACGCATGAGAATCAAGTACGGCCTACTGTTCGTTTTAGTAGTTTCGCAAGGTAACACTTGATTGAAACGGAAGTTCGACAATATCGCGTTGTGAGTCAACACCTACCGTTCCTTTGCGCAAGGAAAAAGAGATCGTCACACTGGGTAAAGAGCCATCCCAAGAAGAAGTTCCATAACTTGCGGGACTGCAGTCAAAGCGAAGCGAGCCGGTGACAACTTGAACATCAGCCGGTAAAAGATATCTGCCACTGTTGCTGGCAATTCGATTACTGTCGAGTGAAAAAATAGTGGTGTTATTATCTTGTGACTGAACCCCTAGTGATTGCATCCCACTTTGGCAGATGACGGGTGTTGGGTCGGAATTTAGGACAAGTTTCCGACTATTACGGATCATGTAGGTCATTTGACCTAAGGCATAATTCCCAGCCTGCTTGGTATATTCTCCCGATGCGGTTTTGCCTCCACCTAAGAGGGTGGTAAAAAAGAGTGAAGTCACCGTGATCAACAATAAGCTTGAGAGAGCCACGACGGTAAGTAATTCAATCAGGGTATATCCAGAGTTTTGTTGCTGCTTCATACGTTTTATCGCCATCGGCGTAAGGTTGTAGTGGACTGGGATGCAAACTGTTTTCCTCCATCACTCCAGCCGACGGTAATCAAAGCTGTGACAGTATCCGGAGCTGCCCCTCCAGAGGTTGTGAGTGCCATCGAGCGGGTAAAGACAGTTCCAGAAATCACCTGGGTTGCAGAACAGGTCTGATTACCTAGCGCAATAAACTCCGCCCCAGTTTGTGGAAGTGTTGCTAAACAATAAGTAACGGAAGCCCCATCCGAGCGAACCGCTTGTGCAAACGAGTCCCATCCTAACTGGTCACGCATTCGACGAAACCACTCCGTGCCTTCCCGGGCATACTGTTTGGCTTCTTCCATACTTTTGGCATGGCGATTATTGCGAACACTGATCGCCAAACCTGCGGAGATTGAAGTTAGGACCAATACCACCAATCCCACTGCGATAATAATCTCAATTAAGGTTTGTCCTGCTTGATCCTTTAGATTCATAGTTATTGCAATCCCAAGTCTTCCACTGTCCCTTGCGCATTGACATTGATTCGATAGATCGGACTTGTCGTTCCCACTTTGCGAATGGTTATTTGAACGGGAGAGGCAACTCCACCGTATTGACCATAAAAGATCACGGATCCTCGGTCAATCACAATTTCAAGTGTGGGTGTGATCATCTCTGTTCGGGTTGGGACGGAATAGGTTGTTCCACCCTGTTGGCAATTCTCCACGATGGAATACGCACCACCTGTAAAGCTAAAAGTATTGGAAACGAAGGTGCGCGTTTGACAATTTGTGGACTTCACTCCAGCTACTGCATCAGCTTGGGTTTTTCGCAACGCTACCAATACTTCTTTTCCCGTAGTAATCAGTTGCTGTCGTTCATTAAAACTGCGATATCCGGCAATTCCTCCCCCCATGACAAGACCCATGATGGACACAGCAACAATCAGTTCGATGAGGGTAAAACCAAGCTTGGAGACTATCGACATAGATTCACTCTATCAAATTTTTGTATGGTATTACTAGAAGGGATACCACCACTTTCTCTATGGGTTGCGGAGACAATAAAAGGAGCCAGTGCCAAAGGAACAGCTGCTTGAAGTACTATTTCCACTTCCACCTTCTAGGCGTGCACACAGACAATATCCGGCTTGCGCATTGGTTGCAGCGTACTGGTAAAAATAGGTTGAATCATTTTTGGGATCCCGAGGATAGGGTTCTGAGAGATAATTTCCAGCTCCCAAGGTCGTTAAGACCCCTTCATAGTTAGAATTTGGATAGCGTAAATTTCCGGGAGCGGAGCGCCAGAGTTCCAATCCCGATCGAACCTGACTTAAATCTGCCTGGCGTTTTCCATCGCGTGCGCGCACTGCAGCGCTGCGAAAACTGACGACGCCAATGGTGGCTAAAACCGCCAAAATGGTGGCTGCCACTAACAGTTCGATCATTGTGAATCCGTGTTGTTTTGAGGTGATCATATTATTGTAGGTTGGTTAAACAATAGTTTGTTCCAGTTCCCATTGCACAGCTGGTGTTGGTTGCATTTCCACCGCCCCCCTCCAGCGTTGAACAAATACAATAGCTGTTTGTTGCAGCCGTCACCGTACAGTTATAGTCCAGCCCTGTCTTTGGATCTTTGGGCAAACCGTTGGGAAGCAACGTAGACCCTCCGACCGACGTCATCGTGGCACAACTAGCACCGTAGGTCCCATTATTGCCTGAATAGTATTGTTCAAAAGCATTTTGCATTGCCTTCACATCTCCTCGACGTTTCGAATCGCGCGCTTTACGTTGCGCAGTAGAAAAGCTGGCGGTTGTCAGTCCCACCAGAATCGCGATGATGGAAATGACCACCAAGAGTTCTAAAAGGGTAAAGCCAGAAGATCGTTTAGCGTGCGTCATAAGATATCCTTTACTCTTTTACAATATAGAGGGTTGCATGGGGGTTTTCAACTGAAACCTGTCCCGTGACATCGGTTGCAGTCAACGTGACCGGAATTCGACAGCTAGAGCTACATTCGAATTGGTGCGTAAAGATGCCACTTTTTTCAACAGATTTATCCGTTGAACCATCGCCATAATCAATGGTGACATAGGCAATCTTGGGACCACGAGAACTCGCGGCGTAGGAAAAAATAACCTGTTGGGTAGTTCCTTGCATGGTCACGGTAGATCCATCAAGGGGATAGGGATCCGCATTAAATGATTCCACATAGGGAAGTGGGCTGCATGCCGAAAAGCAGGTACTAGGACAGTCCTTGGCATACGGATACACATCGCCGACTCCTGCGTACACCCCCTGTTCACAGCACGTGTACCCATACCCAGAACAGACGGATTTAGGGTTGATATTTTTGACCTTGGCATTGGACTGCTCAACCGTCACTCCATCCAGAACAAATTGGCGAGTATACCAGATGGCAGATAATTCAACGGCGCTTTGTTGTCGCGCGGACAAAGAATAATAGAATCCGGTGCTTCCAGCCAATTTAGTCACCAAAAAAGGAAGCTTTCCGGTGCGCATTAAGACAGGAGATTCTTCGATATAGCTACAGACTAATTCCACCTGATAGTCCGTGTCAGTTAAAAATCGCAACTGATACGCAATGGGAACGGAGTAGGGACTGGATCCTGGAGCATTCACACAGGATTGTTCTCGATGTTCACTTCGATCCAAATCTGGATTTAACGATTCGAGTTCATCCTTGATCAGACGGGTTGCACGTTCGAGTTGAATAAACGGAACGATGACTGCCAGGACTCCCAAAAACACACAAGTCACTAGCAAATATTTAAAAAAGAAACGAAAGGTTCTCATAGATACTGTAGATACCAGGCAAGTAGTGGTTCGCCCCATACTAAGGCTATCACACTTGCGACGATCAGAAATGGACCAAATGGAATCACGCTCTTCAATTTCTTTTTTCGCAGTACCAGCATCGGAACCGCCACCAGCGAACCCAGAATAAAGGAGAGAAAGATTGCGAGGATTGTTAAGGGAAAGCCTAAGATGAGTCCTAAGGGAAACGCAAGTTTAACATCTCCCATTCCCATTCCTTTACCACGTGTTAGAACCGTTAAAAACAAAAAGAAGGACAACGCACCAATCGCGCTTAAAACTGATTTGAAAAAATCATCTCCGGTCATGATTCCTTGGGCGACTAACATCCCGCGATAGGCGAGTGCCGCAATGCTTAAAAGCAATACCGCACTATCCGGAATGATCATGTAGGAAAGGTCCGCGAACACGATGACAACGAACAGGATGCCTACCGAAAGCCAAAACAGTGGCTGTACAAAGCCAAAGGGCAACTCGGTTAACTTAAAGAAGGTAAAACCCACGACATACCACCAGACGAATAATAAGCCCGTTAAGAGTTCGACGGTCGGATACTCCCAGGGGATGACTGCATGACAGTGCCGGCATTTGCGTCGCAAGACAATAAATGAAATCAACGGAATATTGTCGTACCAGGCAATAGGTTTTTTACAGAAATCACAATAGGAACGCCCCCGAAGTGGAGAGTCATGATTTACGCTTCGGTAGATCACGACATTCAAGAAACTGCCGATGGCAAGTCCTAAACAAAAGATCACGGCAACAGCTAAAAGCATATGATTGGAGTGTACTCATAAACAAAGACAGCTGCAACTGCAGCTGTCTTTGAATGATTAAGGTGCTTCACTAGTAATCCATCACTTACGGGAGACAGAGATATTCTGCGTTCGCCGCACATTTGTTGATGGAGTTGGAACCACCATCGGAGATGGTCACCGATGTGGATCCGTTACAACTCTTTTTTGCTTCTGCTTTCAGTGAGGATGATGTCGGTTGGAAACAGACATAGGTTACGGCTGCAGCGGTGTTACTCTTGATAACAATTACGCGTCTGTCATTGGTTACACGAGTAATTAAATTCGCCTTAACTTCATCGGAAGTTTGCAGTTCCGTTAGCCAGTTGTTGTTGGTACTCGTATTCGCGTTCCAATAAAATCCAGTGGATGGAAGTGTATTCGTTCCACTTGGAACGACGTTCCATGGATAAATTTCACGACTGGCGTAATAGCGTTCGGCAGCGGATAGGACTTCAGCCGCATCCGAGCGCGTACGGGTATCTCGACTTCGGTTAATCTGTTCAATGGGATTGATCGTTGAAAGAACAGCCACCGCTAATATTCCAAGAATTGCAATTACGACCAGCAATTCAATCAGGGTGAACCCGATCCTGCTTGATCGAAACGAGGATACCCACCTGGGTAACTGGGGAAATGTGGACATAGACGTTCTCCTTAAAATTGGCTCGTGAGGTTATAGATAGGCAAGATGATTGCGATTATCAATAGACCTACTCCGATGCCTAATACAATCATAATAAGAGGCTCCATAGCGGTTGTCAATCCTTTGACCGCATGTTCGGATTCGGTTTCAAAGTAGGCTGATAACTTGAGTAAGACTTCATCGAGTTTTCCGGTTTCTTCACCGACAGAGATCATTTGTGACATGAGGACTGGAAATTCAACTCTCTTAGCAACACTATTGGAGAGTGATTGACCTTTTTCGACATCCTTTGCAATTTTTACTAACGCATTGCGAAAGACCATGTTTCCTACTGAATCAAAAGAAATTTCGATCGCTGTTAAGAGCGAGATACCCGCAGAAATCAATAAGGATAAGGTTCGGGTTAATTCCACTAAGGCAATCTTGGCACGAAGTTCACCAAAGATGGGTAACTTTAACATCCATTCATCCACCTTTAATTTCCCAGCCGGAGTTTTGCGATATGCATTAAAGGCGACGGCACCCCCACCGACAAGAATTAACACAAGATACCAGTACGACACCATGAAATCGGAAATCCCAATTAAGACCATGGTAGGCATGGGAAGATCGGCGCCAAAGTCTTTATACATTTCCGTCATTTTCGGGATCACAAAAATCATCATCACAAATCCGACAATCACCATCGCAAGCATGACGATTGCAGGATAAATTAAAGCCCCTTTGGTTTTGGAAGCAAACTCTTTCTGTTTTTCCAAGGTATCCGCCAAACGATGTAACACTTGGTCCAGGACACCTGCCGATTCACCGGCTTTAATTAACGAAATGTAGACGGTGCTAAACGCACTGGGATGTTTTTCCAACGCTTTGGCCAGCGTCATTCCACCTTCCACATCCCGACGCACGGCAGAAAGAAGTTTCTTTAAGACAGGTTTTGCCTGTACTTCCAAAATTTGCAACGCTTCCGTTAAGGGGAGGCCTGCGGTAACCATCGTGGATAACTGACGGGTAAAATTGACGATATCGTTTTTGGAAACTTTGGAATACTTCAGGAGAGCAAGGATGGATGACTCATGGAACTCGACAATGGAAATCACGAATAACCCACGTTCACGCAGCACTAAGTTTGCCTCACTGGCCGAGTTAGCTTCCACTTTTCCCGTTACCGTTTCATTTTGTTGGGTGCGGGCTTTGTAATTATAAATTTGCATACGCGTTTTAACGTTTCACTAGTCGCGCTAATTGGTCGGGCCAAGTGGCTACTTCCATCGCTTTTTCAAACGAAATTTCACCAGAGTTGACCAATTTTGCCAAACTCACTTCCAGCGAAATCATACCCATCTCCGCCGAAGTGGAAATGACGTTATCGAGTTGGAAGGTTTTCCCTTCACGAACAATATTACGTACCGCGCTTGTGGCCAGCAGCATTTCAACCGCGACACTGAGTTCTCCTTTTAAGTTCGTAATCAAGCGCTGGGAAACCACAGCTTGCAAGGTGTTTGCCAGCTGCATGCGAACCTGTCCTTGTTGATGTTCCGGGAACACATCAATGATACGGTCGATTGTTTGCGACGCAGAGTTGGTGTGCAAGGTGGCAAAAACTAAGTGTCCGGTTTCCGCCACGGTCAGAGCAGCCGCAATGGTTTCATAATCACGCATTTCACCCACCAACACGATATTGGGATCTTCACGCAGGGCAGATTTGAGTGCGACTTCCCAAGAATGGGTGTCGGCGTGGAGCTCGCGTTGGGAGATAATACTTTGAGCCGGCGTGTAGAGGAATTCGATGGGATCTTCGATCGTGAGAATGTGTTCCGCACGGGTCTGATTGATTTCATCAATGATCGCCGCTAGGGTTGATGACTTTCCTTGACCGGTAGGACCGGTGACGAGAATGAATCCTTGTTTGAGGGTCGTGAATTGATGCAAGCTGGAGGGCAAATGCAATTCTTCGATGGTTTTAATCTTGGTTGGGATCAAACGAAGGGCGGCTGCAACAGTTCCCTTATGGTAGTAGGCGTTCACCCGGAAACGCGCCGAATCTTTATGCTGAAAGGAAAAATCAACTTCTTTGTTCACTAGGAGCTGATCTTTGAGTTCCTGGGAGAGAATGGACAAAATAATTTCTTGGGACACTTGGGGGGTGAGGGGAGCAAGTCCAGCGATAGGAACAAGCTCACCATTTAAACGCAGCGTAGGAGGAGCTCCCACCATTAAGTGCAGATCCGATGCATTCTGCTTAATACAGAGGGAGAGCATGTCTTCCATTGTCATACGTTACCTTTTTTTAGATTTGTGCCACACGCAATACTTCTTCTATTGTGGTGACACCTTCTAAGACTTTCAAGTAGCCGTCCTGTTTCATGAGGAGCATGCCATCGTCTTGTGCTTGCTTTTCGATTTCGGCTGCTGGCCGATGTTCCAGGACCAGGCGTGCCACTTTATCATTCATTTGGAGTACTTCAAAAATCGCGACTCGACCTTCATACCCCGTATCATTATTACTCTTACTCTTCACTCCGCGCCACAATTTGAGTGGTTTTCCTTCCATGCCTTTTGACTTTGCCCAACCATCATAGAGCGGACCTAAGACCTCACGGATATCGCGCTCGACTTCCGCCGGTGGGGTATATTCTTCGCGCTCTGTGGAAATTTTTCGTAACACACGCTGTGCCATAACAAGGGTAATGGACGACGCCAACAAAAATGGTTCACATCCCATGTCCAGTAGGCGAGGTAGGGCACCCGAGGCAGAGTTGGTGTGTAAGGTTGAAAAAACTAAGTGTCCCGTCAGTGAGGCTTGGATGGCCAGCTCTGCCGTTTCCGTATCCCGGATTTCTCCCACCATGATGATGTTGGGATCTTGTCGAAGAAACGAGCGTAACCCCGAGGCAAAGGTCAATCCAGCTTGTGGATTAATTTGAACCTGATTCACCCCTTCGATTTGATATTCGACTGGATCTTCGAGTGTCATGATGTTGACTTTGGGGGTATTAAGATCATGCAAGACAGAATAGAGGGTGGTGGTTTTTCCAGACCCAGTAGGTCCGGTCACCAAAATAATTCCATGCGGAACTGTGATTGATTGTTGAATTCTAGTGAGAGCACTTCCACGCATGCCTAATTCTTGAAGGGTGGGGATAGCACCAGATTTTTTTAATAACCGCATCACGATCTTTTCACCATGCACGGTGGGTAACGTGGAGACACGCAAGTCTACCTCTTCGTTTTGCGTGCGGAAGTTAAACCGTCCATCTTGGGGGATGCGTTTCTCATCGATTTTTAAATCTGCCAGGATTTTAATACGTGACACCAAGGCTGGATGAACACTTTTAGGTAACACGAGTTTTTCATTTAAAATTCCATCGAGCCGATAACGAACACGAGTGCGATGTTCATGGGGTTCAATATGAACGTCAGAGGCCTTGGCTTTGATGGCAAACGCCAAAATCGTTTCCACAATTTTCGCAATGGGAGCCTCACGAATAATCTCATGATTGGAGACTTGATTGATATCAATGACCGGTCCACTGGCAACAACGGTCGAACTGTCATCATTCTCTTTGAGAGCCTGATCAACTTCAGTCGATAAGCTTTGGGCATACCGCTCATTAATCGCACGATTGATCTCATAGGGAGAGCCGATGAAGAGTTTTATTTTCTTCCCCGTTTTCTTTTGGACGAAATCAACCGCTAACAAATCTAGCGGATTGATCATGGCTATTGAGATCGAGCCATCTTCATCATTTAACGCGAAGGGAATTAATCGATAGCGACGGGCAACACTTTCCGGCACTTGTGAAAGTGCTTGGGGTGAGACTCCAGTTTCGGATAGCTTAATATAGGGGGTGTGATAGGCTTTTGACTTAGCCTCGGTGAGTTCTTCTTCGGAGACGATGTTCTTTTCTTCAATCAATGCTTCAACGCTCTTGTTTGTGTTAATATGCTCGAGAGAGAGGTCATCATATTGCTGTTGCGTAAGTTTGCCAGCCGACAACAACACCTCTGCAACCGATGCGGTTGTGAAGGTGGGAACACCGTCACCAGTAGATAGGGGATTGGCAGAAGCATCCGACATAGTTTCCAATTAAGCATAGTAGGATTAGTCGATCGGATCAATCACAATTTTATGGAATCCTTTTTAACGGCACTCATTGTTGAGACAAACAACCCATCGCTTTCGCTGTTAGAATCACTGACAAAAATTGATCGACTCGTCGCCCATCCTGATTTTCACACGATCGCACCGCTAGAAGACAAATCTTCTATCTCTATTGATCAAGTTCATCAGTTGGCAAGTCTCTTGGCAGTAAAACCCTCCACACCAAAAGCACGCCTCATCCTTATTGCTCCAGCGCACCAACTGACGCTACCCGCACAACAAGCCCTGCTTAAAACCTTAGAAGAGCCTCCAGAACGAACCCAGCTCATTCTTGCCACTGCGTACCCAACGAAGTTGTTGCCGACGATTCTGTCGCGGTGTCAGCGCATTCCAGTCAAGTTTGAAACCGCCACTGCATTCCCTAACCAACCCAGTTGGGAATCACTCCTCTCTGGGCGCTGTACGATTTCGGAGTGCATTACGATTGCAGGAACGATAGGAAGTAGCAAAGAAACGGCAATTTGCGCCGTATACGAGCTATATGAATTCGTCCATCAGGCACAGGTGTACCCGCCAAAAGTCCTGCAAGAAGTCATTAAAACCCTCAATCTTCTTGAGAAGAATGTGAACACCAAGCTCGCGTTGGAGTGCCTCTTTTTTACACTGCGACATACTTCTATGGTATGATCATTGCTTGTTCAAAGAAGCCGTTTTTACGTCGTCTAAACGCCCGACACGAAGGACAGGTAAACACGATCCAGTTGACAAGGTAGGCATAAAATTGATAGAAAGTTTCCTCGTATGGCAAAGCAAGATTATTCCGCAGCAGATATCCGCGTCCTTGAAGGTTTGGAACCGGTGCGTAAGCGTCCCGGTATGTACATTGGGTCGACAGATGCGACTGGATTACACCACCTCGTCAAAGAAATCGTCGACAACTCCGTGGACGAAGCCATCGTTGGCTATGCCAAGGAAATCTCGGTCTTTTTGACCGCCGATGGGTATGCCACCGTGGTCGATAATGGTCGGGGAATTCCAACTGACATGCATCCATCGGGGGTCAGTGCTCTCGAAATTGCCATGACCAAGCTCCACGCCGGAGGGAAGTTCGATGAAATGGCCTATCAAGCCTCCGGAGGACTGCATGGCGTCGGTGCTTCCGCAGTGAACGCGCTCTCTACCGATATGCGCGTGGTGGTAAAACGCAACAAGAAGTACTTTTTCCAAGAATATACGATTGGAACTCCCAGAGAACCTGTCAAAGAAATCTCCGAGAAAAAGGTCTTAGAGTACTTTCCACTCCAAGCCAAGACCTTTATCTCCTATGAAAGTGGAACTCTCTCCAACTTCCAACCGGATGCGTCAATTTTCTCGACTGTCGTGTTTAACGTCAACACGATCAAGGACTTCTTACGCGAACGAGCATACCTGATGGCAGGCCTGTACTTCAAGCTCTTTGATGAGGGAAAACAAACCGAGCAACATTTCTACTTTGAAGGGGGAATCCGATCCTTAGTTGCGCATTTAAATCACACCAAGAAGCCCTTACACCCCGTTGTCTCGATGGAAGGGGAATACGATGCAACCAAGTTTAAGGTGTTTGCCGATATTGCTCTGCAATTTAACGATTCCTATTCTGAAACAATTGAAAGTTTTGCCAATACCATTAAAACACCCGATGGCGGTACTCATTTGACGGGATTTCGTACGGCTCTCAATAAGTCCTTAAAGGATTATGTCGTGCGTAATCAGCTCGTCAAAAATGAGAAAGACATGTTCACGTCAGAAGACTTACGTGAAGGAATGACCGCTGTCATCTTTGTGAAGATGCCATCCAATGATATTCAGTTTGAAAGCCAGACGAAAACCAAACTCAACAACGCCGAGGTGCAGTCGGCCGTGTATCAAATCGTCAAAACAGGTCTTGATCAATACTTTGAAGAACATCCCAAGGAAGCACGCACCATTGTCGATAAAGTAATGTTGGCTGCCCGTGCCCGTATGGCCGCCCGAGCTGCCAAAGAAGCCGTCATTCGAAAAGGCGTCTTTGAAGGTTCCAGTTTGCCAGGGAAACTAGCTGACTGTCAGTCCTCCGACGCTGCCGAGTGCGAACTCTATATGGTCGAGGGCGACTCCGCAGGCGGCTGTTTTGCTGGAGACACCAAAGTTGCGTTGGTGGATGGCAGGAATTTAAGTTTCCAAGAAATTGTGGCCGAGCAACAAGCAGGAAAAACGCACTTCTGTTATACCATTCGAAAAAATGGACAGATTGGGGTGGAACAATTTATCAACGCCAGAATCACGAAGCAGAATGCCAACGTGATTAAGCTTCAGTTAGACAATGGAGTGCAGATCACCTGTACACCCGATCATTTATTCATGACCAGATCCGGAGAATACAAGCGAGCAGACCAGCTCCTAGTCTCTGATTCGCTCATGCCTTTGTATCGAAAGCATTCATCCACGGCTGAAAAAGGAATCACCATTGATGGTTACGAAATGGCCTGGGATCCAAAATCAGACACCTGGGTTTTTACCCACTTACTCTCCGATTGGTACAACCGATGGAAAAGAAACTACACGAAAGATTCTGGTGCGCACTGCCATCATGTCGACTTTAATAAGTTAAACAACAATCCTGACAATTTATTGCGAATGCCCAAAGAGCTTCACTTAGCACTCCACACAGAGCAGGTGCATAAAACATTGCACCGACCTGAAGTGATTGAAAAGAGTCGACGCGTCCATCAAAGCTTGCAATATCGAGCGACCCTGAGTAATCGCATGAGACAACCAGCGACTTCGCAACTTCTTTCTGTCAATGCAAAAAAACAATGGTCTGACGAAGACTACAAACAGTTTATGGCAGATGCGTGGAAGCGATTTTATTCCTCGAATCGTTCCTACCAGGAGGAAGTAAAATCCCGTCTGAGCGCGGAATCCATAAAATATTGGAGTACACCGGAGCACCGTCAGATACAGGCAAAGCGCGTGGCAACCTATTTCCAAACACATGTTGGACTAAAAAAAGAATATTCTGACCGGGCTAAGAAACAGTGGGAAAACATATCTCTAGTGCAGTGGAGAAAACAGAAAACGGCAGAGCAATGGACGGATGCATTCCGTTCGATTCGCAAAAATGCGTTAGACAAGACCTATTATCTTAAAACCCTTAAAGCCCTCAAAGATATTCAATTAAGCCTCGGTGAGATTAATCTTTCTGTCTACCAAGCAAAACGAGAAGAAACAAAAGATCGCTCTCTACTTCGATATGATCGTTTTTGTGAGCGTTATTTTAACGGGGATCAAGGTCGTGCTCTAGAAACCGTTGCCTACTTTAATCACCGCATTACCAAGATCGAATCGGTAACCGAGCGGATGGATGTCTATGATGCAGAAGTTCCCTCGACCCACAACTTTGCGTTAGCCAGTGGCGTGTTTGTTCATAACAGTGCCAAACAGGGCCGCGATCGAAAATTCCAGGCAATCTTCCCATTACGAGGAAAGATTTTGAATACCGAACGCGCTAGATTGGACAAGATCGTGGACTTTGAAGAACTGAAAAACTTAGTCATTGCTCTGGGAACTGGGCTAGGGGATACCTTTGATATTAAGAAGTTACGCTATCATCGCATTATTCTGATGAACGATGCGGATGTCGATGGTGAACACATTACCACCTTAGGGCTGACCTTCTTTTATCGCCATCTTCCACAGCTGGTTGCAGAGGGTTATCTCTACATTGCCATGCCACCGCTGTTTAAGATCTGGAATAAAAAAGATGTGCGCTATGCCTTTACCGAAGAAGAACGGGATGTTGCCATTGCGGAGTTAAAGTCCGGGAATTTAAACGTCAATGTTCAGCGGTATAAAGGGTTGGGAGAAATGAATCCGGAGCAGTTATGGGAAACGACCATGAATCCAGCAACCCGGATGCTCAAGCAAATTACTCTAGAAGATGCTGCAAAAGTGGATGTGGTCTTTACCACTTTAATGGGTGATGAAGTCCCACCACGAAAGAAATTTATTCAAACACATGCCAAGTTAGCAAACTTGGATATTTAAACAAAAAGGAGTTCTATGGATCTAAAAAAACTATTGTTCTTTATCGAAATTCCAGACGGAAGTGATGTTAAATATGAAGTCGATGAAGACACAGGAATGCTCATGGCAGACCGTTTCCTGTATACCTCCATGGGGTATCCTGCAAACTACGGATATGTCATTGGAACCAAAGGAAAAGATGGGGATCCCGTCGATGTCTTAGTGTTATCTAGTAAGAAACTCGTGCCTGGATGTGGCATTAAAGGTCATGTGATTGGAATGCTGGAGATGGAAGATGAAGAAGGAATTGATCACAAATTAATTGCAGTCCCTGACAAGAAAGTTGATCCAGTGTATGGAGTGTATGAGGATCTCAAGGACGTCCCTCAGCACATTTTGGATCGCATCAAACACTTCTTTGAGCACTACAAAGAATTAGAGCCAGGCAAGTGGATTAAGGTCCATAAATTTGCAGATCGAAAAGCTGCAGAAAAAGAAATTGAGGAATCCGCGGCCAAGTTTGATGATGAATGTGCGGAAGATGGAGGTTGTGGTGATGGAGATTGTGAATGCGCCTGTGAACATCACGGAAAATAAGCACTGTTATGGAGCCGAAAGTACATTCCATTCAAGAAGGCTCAAAAATTCTTGACTTATTCTCGAGTGTTCAACCGTTATCTAGGGAGATCGAAAAGACTCTAGGTCTAGCTAAAGGACGATATGAGTTGGTTTGGGATTATATTGAAAATGTAGAACCTGAAAACAAGCGACCTGAAGAGACTAGAAAAGTCTACCAGCGGTTGTTTAACTACTTAGTTGCTCGAGCTCAATCTGGACAATTATTAGGCAAAGATGTTGTTTACAGGTTTTCATCTCAACATCCTAAAATGTTGCAATTCATAGCAAGTCAGTTGTTTACTGAAATATTCGGACAATGGGACCACGAATATACTGAGAACGGAATTCATTTTTATTTCAAAGTCTTTCGCAATCCAGCGAGGAGAAGATAGAGTATGTCAGACACCAATATCACATCAGAAGAGATCGCACCAAAATCAATGGCTGATTACGATAGCCGATTCGGAAAGATCCGACCGGTATCCATTATCGATGAAATGCAAAAGTCGTACTTAGACTATGCCATGAGTGTGATTGTCGCTCGTGCTCTTCCGGATGTGCGTGATGGCTTAAAGCCAGTGCATCGCCGTATCTTGTACGCGATGAAGGAAATGGGCATTCGTTGGAATACCCCCTACAAGAAATCTGCACGTATCGTTGGAGAAGTCTTAGGAAAGTATCACCCCCATGGTGATGCTCCCGTCTATGAAGCGATGGTCCGGTTAGCGCAAGATTTCTCGATGCGCTATCCTCTCGTGGATGGGCAAGGTAACTATGGTTCTATCGATGGTGACAGTGCAGCTGCCATGCGTTACACCGAGGCACGACTCTCAAAGATTACGGAAGAACTCTTAGCCGATCTTGACAAAGAAACAGTTGGCTTTGCGGATAACTTTGATGGCTCCCTCCAGGAACCAACCGTTCTCCCAACTCGACTTCCTAACCTCCTCCTCATGGGAAGCGAAGGAATTGCCGTCGGTATGGCGACCAAGATTCCCCCCCATAACTTGACGGAGGTCTGTAATGCTCTCTTAAAAGTCATTGAACTAGGGAAAGCGACCCAGGCAAAAATTGGGGAAGGGGAGACTCCGCTCAACGTTGAAACTGACTCTGCAGATCGCATTGCAGGCGAGTTTGATTCGGAAGCCAACCTCGACGACATCATGGAATTTGTCAAAGGCCCTGATTTCCCGACAGCGGGAATGATTTATGACTTTAAAGAAATTAAAGAAGCGTATGCTACCGGGCGCGGCAGAATCTTAGTTCGAGGAAAAGCCGAGATTGTCGAAACAAAGTCAGGAAAGTTTCAGATCATTATCACGGAACTCCCGTATCAAGTGAATAAATCAAAACTCGTTGCCAAGATTGCCCAACTTGCTCGCGACAAAAAAATTGTCGGAATCTCCGACCTACGGGACGAATCCGATCGCGATGGAATGCGTATTGCGGTTGATCTGAAAAAAGATGCACGTCCAAAGTCGGTTCTCAACCAGTTATTCAAGTTGACCGAACTGCAAACAACCTTCCCAATGAATATTGTGGCTCTTTCCTCCGAAGGCACTCCACAACTCATGAACATCAAAACCATTTTGATGGAATATGTGTCGCATCGCCAAGTCGTGGTCGTCCGTCGGGCTCAATTTGATTTACGTGCCGCACGCGCTCGTGCCCATATCTTGGAAGGATTGTTGATTGCACTCTCCCACCTCGATGAAGTCATTAAGACCATCCGTGCTTCCAAAGACAGTGATACTGCCAAAGCCGCATTGATGGAACGCTTCAAACTCTCAGAGATTCAGGCGGTTGCCATCTTGGACATGCAACTTCGCAAACTTGCTGCCTTGGAACGACAGAAAATTGAGGATGAATACAAACAGATCATGGCGTTTATCGATGAACTGTTAGCACTTTTAAATGATCCCAAGAAAATTTTAAAGACGATTATCTCCGAAACCAAAGAAATGATAGAGCTGCACGGAGATGAACGACGCACTAAACTGCACAAGGGAAAATTGGGAGAAATCACCGAAGAAGACTTAATTGCCAATGAAGAAACCATTATTACCGTCACGGAGACCGGTTATATCAAGCGACTTAATCCGACCGCCTATCGCTCCCAGCATCGCGGAGGCAAGGGAGTCTCTGGAATGACCACCAAAGATGAAGATGCTGTATCAGAGCTATTAGTCTGTAACACCCATGACAGTCTACTGCTCTTCACCAACAAAGGTCGCGTGTTCAAAACCAAAGTCTATGAACTCCCAGAAAGTAGTCGAATTGCCAAAGGTCAGGCGATTGTGAACTTAGTGAACCTGCAAGCAGAAGAACATCTGCAAGCAATCTTGACCATGAATGAGAAAGATCCTAAGGGAAAGTTCATTTGTCTAGCTACCATTCGAGGATTAATCAAAAAGACCCCATTAGCAGACTTTGCCAATATTCGTTCCTCAGGAATCATTGCCATCCTCCTCAAGGATAATGACGAATTAGTATTTGGACGTGTAACCTCCGGCGATGATCACATCATGATCATTACCCAACAGGGAAAGAGTATTCGCTTCCACGAAAAAGAAGTTAAGTCCTCTGCGCGCGATACCCAGGGAGTAAAAGCCGTTGAACTCAAAGGTGAAGATTATGTGGTTGGGGTCGAAAGTTTCCCACCAAAGCTCGAACAGCCAGCGGATAAACGTCGCAAGCTCTTTAGACATCTCTTAGTTGTCACCGAAAATGGAATGGGTAAACGAACAGAATTAGACGAGTATCCGTTACAGAAGCGCTCCGGTATGGGCGTCAAGGTCAGTGAGATTGTGAGCAAAACGGGTAATGTTGCCTGCGCCAAAATCGTCGATGAGACGATTGATGAGGCAGTGTTGACCACGAAGTCTGCACAAGTCATTAAGATCGCATTAAAGAATGTTCCGATCTTAAAGCGTCCAACTCAGGGCGTAATTTTGATGCGGATGGCAAAGGGAGATAAGATCACTGCCTGTGCAACAACCAAGAAAACTACAGAGGAAGTATTGGATGCGGTGACTGCCGTCCATCCGGATCCGGTGGAATAACCATCATTATTTTCTGTATAGTTAGATGCACAAGAACCCTACAATCCAATAGTATAGGATTGGCTATTGATTCGAAAAAAAAGATTTTGTAGACTCCAGTTCTATGGATTTAGAGAGATATCAGAAATTGATAAAAAATCTTCGTGCGTATGATGTTCAAAGTAGCGATCAGTTAAGCGTTCATGTTCGACCTCGCCACTATGGAGAAAGCTTCGATCTATTGCTCGACCTGTATTTCGACCCCAAATTCTATGCTTTAGTAGGGGTAGCTTTACATGCACCAACTGCGTTTATTCGAGAAACCTCTTACACCCGAGAAGCTGATCAGAAACGGCAAATAGGCCGCACCGCTCAATACATTGCAGTTGGACTGCTGGAAGCAAATAAGATCGCCTTACCAGATGGACATCAAGACAAAATTGTGGTCACAGCATTATTCCCAACGTCGCAGGAGGGGAGGAGAATTTCAGGTATCACAGAAACTGATGGAATTACCTTGTCCTATCATCTGGATGCAAACACACGCACTCCAGAACAGAGAATGCAAAAGATTTTGGAGATTGCAAAAAATCGCAGAAGACATCGACTATAAACCCACTCGGTGACGCTATATTCATTTCTATATCTATGACACCAAATAATCTAGAACTCTATCGGACATACGAAATTGATGACGGACACACATTCGGAATTCGACAATTCGCAGGGATCAATGAAGATACTGATAATGGAGTATCCTATGTCTTCATTCCTTGGGTAGTCGATGCTGACCCTCGGCTCAATAGGCTTCGAACGTCGTACTTACTCTTAGATGAACTCTATCAAGTTAGGGAATATGATCGAAGTTAATGACTATTTGTTATGCATCCAGAAAGACTAAATTTCACTAGTATCTACTACATATTTGGAAATGAGTATAAATACGCTGGTTCACAAATAGATAATCGCGGTTCTCTAGTTTACTACTTTATGGCACTCCATCCTAAATATCAGCCAGCAGTTGTACCTTATAAGAAAGAGATAAGTGCTGATCAACTTAGGCGAGATGTCTCTGTGGTGCGTGATTAATAGGACTCTTTTATACCTCGGGTATTCTGTGGTATTCTGGTAAAAACACAGTATCTCTTTAAATTGGAGAACTTATGGAAAAAGCACTACTTTCTTCTGTGGCAGGTACAGTTCTTGGTTTTGGTTTAATCCTTGGTGCTGCACGTGTCTTCGGACCATTGCCGTTAAGTATTTCGCAGACAACTACGAACAAGCAATCGACCTTTGACGTGACTGGGGAAGGGGAGATCACGGCAGTCCCTGATCGAGCCGAGATTAATCTTGGTATTCAAGTCGCTGACTCTTCTGTTCAAAAAGTCCAGGAACGTGGAAATCAGGTCATCAATAAGATCAATCAAGATCTCTTGACGATGGGAATTGAGAAACAGGATATCAAGACGATTAATTATAGTCTCTATCCTAACTATGACTATCGAACGGGTACTCAAACCATTACCAATTATGCGCTCAATGTAAACTTGCAGGTCAAAGCCAAAGATTTTAGTAAAGTTACTCAGATCGTCGATACGGCCACAAAAGATGGAGCTAATCAGATTGGTGGAGTTACCTTTACTCTTTCAGAAGATAAGCGCAGGGAAGTAGAAAAAGAAGTCCGAGAGGTAGCTATTAAGCGGGCCAAAGAAAAAGCAGAAGAGTTGGCTAGTTTGTCTGGAGTACGTCTTGGAAAGATCGTCAATGTGATCGAAAACACCAATGGTGGTGGCATCAGTCCCTATCCCATGATGGCAAAAGATGTCGCACTGGAGGGACGTGGTGGAGTGGGTAGTGCCGCACTTCCAACAAATGTCGAACCTGGTAGCACCACCTTTAGCATGACAGTGACGTTATCCTATGAGACTCTGTAGGCAGCTATGGATGAAACAGAAAAGCGTCATGAAATACAGAAACAGAATCAAGTAGTTCTGCGTCGAGCATTCACTGAACTTCAAGACAAAGTAGTGAACGCTCTCCACTCGAGAGAATCAATTGCCAGGACTAATGCTATAGTTTCTGAGCCTTTGCGCCTCACAGATAGATTTGGAAACGTCGATGAATATCGACTTAAGCTGGACAAAATGAAGTTGACAACAGTCGCTCCGGATATTTTGTTAGACCTACTGAACTCTAACGGGGAATCTATTGTTGCGGCTGAATTCATTGTGAATGGTCCACATGAGATAGAGGGAACAAAAAAACAGGGTGTTCAATATGACTCATCACTTCATATTCATCAAGAATCTCTCGGAGGCGTTGGTGTCGGTTCCGTAATTTTTGAAGAAAGGGAATCTCTCCTTCTTCGAATCTGGAAAGAGCTGTCAGATTCTTCGAACTTTGATTACCTACGACTTGTAACAGACGATCATAGCAGACCTCAAGGATGGACAAGTAAACAGGCTTTGACGCATGGATATAACAGAATTGATGATGCTGATGAAAACCCCCATAACTTACCTCACTTTGAAAAATATGTTCCACTGAAAGAGAAAGGAAGGGGAAGCTTGTTTGGAGGCCTTTTCCGTAGAAAGAAAGATTAAGAATACTATGGACCAAGACTTAGGAATATCCAAAGAAATTCGAACTAGCAATCGACATAATTTAGAACAAGCATTTGTTGATCTTGGAGAAAGAACTCGGGAAATTCTTGACTCCGCTAGTGGGAACGAGCCTACAAATGAAGTAGTATCCTCACCATTTGACATCACAACGGTCAATGGCAAATCTGAAAAGTTTAGACTCGTGTTAAAACCCATGAATGTTCATGAACGAAATTTTAGTATCGATGTTCGTATTATCGACTCAAGGTACAATATTGTTGCACATCGTGCAGTCTTTGCTGATCCATCAGGATCTCTTAACATAGATGCACTCAAACGAAAACTTGATACTAGAACTGTAGAATATTGGTCTGACATCAAGGTCAATTTTGAGGACTTAAAATCAGTGGGTATTGGATCTACATTATTGGATCAAAGTGAAAAATTAGTTGTCTCGATCTGGGAAAAAGTGGGGCAACGTAAGAATGTGGATACGCTGCGTATAATCCTACGGGATAGGAGCACTCCTAAGAGGTGGACTAGTATTCAAGCCGAAAAATCTGGGTATAGAGCAGATGGGAAAGACAATGAAGGTGACCCTCGTTTCAAAAAAGAGATTAAGCTGGGAAATCGTACCAAAAAAACCTCTGTTTTGGGATTCTTACATCGAAATACAAGATAAGTTATTCAGCTTCTTCTTTCTTATGAAATTTCTCATGTACCTTTTTTAAGTCAGCTCTAGTCACATGGGTATAGATTTGGGTGGTTGCGATATTCTTATGTCCCAACAGCTCTTGGACATCTCGAAGTCCGGCTCCGTTATGCAGTAGGTCCGTGGCAAAGGAGTGTCGAATTCCGTGGGGAGTGATCTTAATTGGAAGCTTGGCAGCCTTGGCATACTTTTCCACAATGCGCTGAATGGTACGCACGGTCAAACGCATGGCTTCTCCATCGGTATCAGGAGCATCGTCACGGTTCATTCGGATAAACAGGGGAGAGTAGTGGTCTGATCTGGAAACGACATACGACTCCACATAGGAAGCAGCACGCTCAGATAGAAAAACGACTCGAGCACGTCTTCCCTTTCCAATCACCCCAAACTCACGCCGTTGGGTATCCACTTGTTCCCGATCCAAAGAGGCAAGTTCACTCACACGTAGTCCCGTACTAAAGAGGACTTCCAGGATCGCTCGATCCCGAAGGCCTTGTTTCGTGGAGATTAATGGCTGGGATAACAGACGTTCGATTTGGGTTTCATCCAGGAAATGCATGTGCAAACCCTCTCCTTTAGGAAGATCAATTTTCTCCGGGGAGATCACGGGGACATCATTTTTTACCAAATACTTTAAAAAAGAACGTAGGGCAATGACATGATACCCTTGGGTCTTTTTAGTAAGTTCGCGACCGTAGAGGTCAGAAAAATGAGACAGATAGACGCGGTACTTTAACACGATGTCCAAATTAAGTTGGGTAATGTCAGTAAAGCCTTCTTGTGCAAACCAATCTGCAAAGCGTGATAGGTAATGGCGATAGTTTCGAATCGTCAATCGACTTAAATTGCGTTCTACTTCAATATGATCTAAAAACTGAATGATCTGACCGTGCAGGGGAGTGAGGATTGTGTTTGCATTCATGGGTTACCCTCCAATCTTAGGACCTATAATATGTCGACTTCGAAGTTGGCATTAGGGAGTGCTTGGGTGCCAATCTTTCCGGTAAGGTGTTTGTGTGGACCTATCCATCCTTTTTAACACAATTGTTACAATTACCATTGTTTAATTTATTCCTCTGGAACAATCAGGTTTTCTTGAGTAGTTATAATAAAGTGAAATAATTACGAAGACCACTCAAAATCTAATTCATTGTGCGACAAAAACCGGTCAGGAACAATAGGGAATAGAGCGCTCAGGAAACGATAGCAGTGAAAACAACTTGGATGGTGAATTTTGAGTGAGATAATTGTTGACTGTGTTAATCACGTTTTTCTGGTGGAAGACTTGAAACAATTTGACGACGAATTTCTTGAGCTTCCTCCACGGTGAGCGGAAATATCACATAGTCTGCATCCCTAGAAGCCAGATGTCCAGCGATGAACGGACCTAGATCAGGCTTAGTTTCATCCTTCTCCTGAGATTTATCTGCAGGTTTGAACGTTCGTAAGCCATCAGAAGTAATAGAAATACTTTCAATCTGATTACCGCCAATTGCCCCAAGTATTTCGTCATGTGTGTCCGCACGAAGTCGTGTGACTAGCGTGCCATACGCATCCTCATTCGTCACGGTTGCGAGTTTAAACGGAATGACAACTTCTTGTAATGACGAATCTCTTGTTCGAATTAAGTAATACTCCCCGACTTTGAGTTCAGATTCTGGGACTGGCTGTCGCTTTGTATACTTTGAGCGTCCCAGCGTTTTAAGTGTTCGTTCAGGTAACGTTGATTTAAAAATTCCTTTAAAGTAGTCTAAACGTGCATCGATCTCTGCCACTGTTGTCCGAGCTACTTCTGATTCTGGTACTGGTTTCAATGTATCTGTCATATGTCTGTCATTGTAAGTTTCTTTCGCAAATATGTCAAAATAGCCGGTCATGAACTACACAAATACACGATCTACCAGGCCAAAAGGCATTTAAACGCCCAAAATCGGGTGATTTGGCAGAAGGGAGCATGGTTAGTCATCTATCTTCTTTTGCTTTTGCTTTCTATGCACTAAAGTGGCACGAAGCGCGACTGAACTTCGGGTTTTCTTACCTTTGACGATTTGTGGGAGTTTAACAAAATAGGGTTGAATATACGGAGCACATGGGATCTTAAACACAATCAGCGGGAAGTCAGAGAATTGTAATCGGCAACAATAGATGGTTAAAAATACGATGGGATGGAATGTGATCACAAGCAGGATTGCTGTTTGAGCGGCAATCCAGAAACTACGTCGTAAAAGGTATATTGTACGACGTACTATATACCTTGACTGCTCCAACTATTCAGATAAAATTTATCACATATGCCAACAAGTTCAGAAGCTCTCTATTTAGAACAAAGTAATAGCATATTAAGAAGAGCCTTCACAGAAGAGCTTGATGAACTACATCGTCAGCTCGGTACTCCTCGCATGCGGGAAATTCCTAAAGCCACCGTCTTAGAATCGTATACACACGTATATTCTGAATTCCTTATCATGAGACTGCTTGCCGTAGGACAAGTCAGTTTTAATGACTTGATATCTGAATTCCAAGGGAGAGAGGGATTCAATGAATGGCGAGCGCTTGATGCCATTGAGACTATTCGAGATCTCCTGCAAGGAAAAAGACGCGAGTAGCTTCCAGTTCGAAAACTCTCTGCAAGCACCTGAAATGCCCGGTAGATGTGTTCGGGTTTTCTTTTGAACGCTCGTCTCGACCGTATTCTGCGATTCTCTCTCAGAGTTTTCCACATGTCGTGAAATATCTCATAACGTCTTATAATATTCTTGCGTTGGGTACATTTAGTAATGGGAATTCCAGAGTGAATGATATAGTTTGATCACTTCCCTCTCCCCTGATCTGTCGAATGCATTTTTAGAGGTTTAACTTCCCTATTTTTACGTTTTTACTCGATTATTTCCTGCTTTTTGGTCGTACTATTTTAGTAGTGAAGTTGGTGTTGGGATGACCATAGGGTAAAAGCGGAATGGTGGAGATACTTAGTAAAATTTCGCGAGTCTCTGCTCCACCCTTACATACGAAGACAACCCGAAGCCGGTTATTTCCACTCCAGAAGGACTAGAAGTGACGTAGAGACAAACAAGACGAGCCAGATATACTCCTGCAGCGTCTTGGCAAAGAGTCGACCGATGAAGTAATTCTGAATGATTCCATAGCCTACATAGAGAATCGCCGTGAGATACAACGAAGATGCCCACAAGCCGATTGGGAGCATTGATAACGCAACACCAATCTCACCTAAGGCTAGTGACAAAAAGACAGTTGTCCCAATGACGCGCGAGGATAAGGTGGGTAGCAGCTCGATGGACCAAATGCCACAAAGAATCGGCAAAAAGACAAAGGCTCCAATGGAGAGACCGTTGAGAAGTGGAGACAGTCCCAGCGACAGTACGAAATTAAAAAAGAACAGACAAAGTAAAAAAAGAAATAAAGAGCCCACCGCATGTGCTGCCCGTAATAACTGAATTGTTTTTACTTTTCCAACTGAAAAAATGTTGGAGGCTAAGTACAACGCATACATTCCGACACCAAAGAGAAGTAAAATGGCGACACGCGAAAAAATATTGGAAGGTAACAAAAAGTAAAATAGTGATACTGATAGTGAGTAAAAGGCTGGAAAGGGAACCACGGTCAGCCACTCCAAACCGTTGAGCGTTTTATTTAACGCCCAAGCGGAGGTCAGATACGAAGCGATGAAAAAAAGGACGATCGCAATCGGACGGATGTCGGAGGAAACGAATTGAGTTGCAAGCAGACCGAATGCCAAGAGAATCGATGAAATAATAAACCGTTCACGCTTACGCATACACTTGTAGTATTCCCCTGTTAATTGGAAGAGCTCACTGCATTATGCCACACACCATCCACGTCGTCTTGTGATTCTAACTCTGACATAAAATTATCAATCGTCTCTAATTGCTCCGTTGGTAGGTCAACGGTAATAGTGGGGGTATACTCCCCTTCCGACATAGAAAAGAGGTATCCTGCAGCCCCAGGACCGGCTAATGATCCTCCGTGAGCAGAAAACAGATTGCGAATTTCTGCTCCCGTTCGCTGTTTATTATCGGTGCGAGCTAGGACTATAAAACCAATTCCAAACGGTCCGTAGCCTTCGTACAAAATTTCTTCTAAGGCAGCACCGGATTCACTTTTTCCGGAGCCTCGGGAGATTGCGCGTTTAATATTGTCATTGGGCATGTTGACGGCACGTGCCTTATCTAACGCTAATCGAAGTGTGGGATTTTGTTCAGGGTCAGTCACACCTGATTTTTTGACTGATGACATAATGAGGCGTGCCACGGCAGTAAATTCTTTGCTGCGTTTTTTGTCCTGCACACCTTTGCGTTTTTGAATGTTATGCCATTTACTGTGACCAGCCATAGTGTTTGTGTTTATCTTTGAGTAACTCCATGGTATTCTACCATGTTTGCAAGTTACAACTTGCATCTTTAAGAGATTTTGCGTACTCTTGCATGCATAGAAAAAAAATATGAATTCTGTCGCCCAACTCACCGTCCAAGCCATCGATTTTGCTACCCATACAAACTGGGAGGAGGCTAAAGGAAAGAACCAAGCCATCCTCGATTTAGAACCACAAAACATCGGAGCGTTAAATCGTTTAGCTTTCTGTGAAATGCAGCTTGAAAACTATACCGCGGCAAAACGTATCTATGAGAGCGTCTTAGAAATAGAACGTTTTAATCCCATTGCCACGAAATATCTCTCCATGCTCAAGCACAAAGTAAAACCCCAACGATTACAATCATCCAGTGCAGGTGAAGAGTTTATTGAAGAACCAGGGAAAACCAAATCTGTTTCACTTCAAAAATTAGCGGATCCAGAAATACTTCAATCCACCCCGATGGCATTGCAGTGTAATTTAGTCGTTAAAAACCATCGCGTCAACGTCGTTTCTTGCACCGGTACCTATCTCGGTTCGCTGCCGGATGATATTGCGTTTCGATTACAAAAATTAATTACTGCCGGAAATACCTATTCCGTTATTGTCCAGTCGACGTCAAAGAAAGGCTGTGTCGTCTTCATCAAGGAGATCGTGAAAGCCAAAAATAGTCCATACGCTACCTCGTTTCCGTTAAACATTGCTGGAAGGTCCAATCAAATTCATGAGGATGTGTTGTTAGATGAAGCTCCGTTAGACACCCGTGAGACTGGAAATGAAATGGAAGAGCCAGAACCGCAGGCAGTGGAAGAACGCGACTTCATGGAGTAATCAACTCCGCTAATTCTGTTCCTACGTACAACACAAAATCCGCTCGATAGCGTTGTGTCTGCTGTGTATCGATCTCATCACTCAAATGCACCAAGGTTGATAAGAATTGTGTCACTTGCGTGTTACTTTCCTCTTTTCGATACAGTTTCCCCCGTTCTACGCGTTGATCACTATCGGTGACAACTACAGGGACAAACCCATATTGGGTAATGATATCTGCGACGAACCGTGCTGCTCCAGCTTTTCCCGACGCATTCAAGATCGCAATCGTCGGCTGCTGCTGTTTGATCGCCGGATGCGTCAAAAATCGCGTGGCGTAGTCGTAGTAACTAGTGGGCAGTGTGGGAAACGTCTGCGTTTGCGTCGCCGTGACACTCGTTTGTGAAACCGGAAAAGAAGTCGTCAGAAAAAAGAGGCCTAGTCGCAACCGCTCAATGAGTGAGAAGGAATGATGTCGGGATGACAGCATGTGCGAACCCAAGGCACGTACCGAGGCTTGATCCAAACTTCGTCGTGTTGGAACTACGAAGGCTTGAATTGGAACGCGAAGTTGCAAGGAAAGAAATGACAGAAGCTCATCGGTTGATTTTTTTTCAATCACAAACAGGTCATAGATACTACTGATGGGATATTGTCCGTAGGCAGCTGTTGAAATGACCGCTTCATCCGGAAGTGCCACAATTCGAATGACTTTTGACGGAAGATCTACCCAAACGATGCGAACATGTTTGCGCACCTCTACCGATTCATGTGGATCAAACACAGCGAAACCAAAACTTGTTGTTCCTTGTGAGCTCCATGCGGATACTCCCATGAAAGCAAGCACGCCAGAACCTAACAGCACACCCAACACAATTGCAGTGAACATCACCATTGAACGGAACCGAGGAGTCAAGTTGAACAACAGTGTAGAAAGTGACTGTCGGGATGCAGACTGCTTATCAGGTCGCGGACGATAGTCGTACGGCATAGCAAGATACAAGAATACACAAGATCCTTCTTGATGTCACACTCAAATCAGGTTAAGAATTCATAATCATCGCCCGCATTTCTTCACTGGTCCGTATCATGCATCGAACATTGTGAATGCTCGCTAATCGATAGTAGGCAAGTTCCGCTGTCTTATAAAGATGATGCAAATAGGCACGGGTATACCCAGACTGACAGGTAAAGCAATCACAACCCGGGTCAATGACTTGTGTATCGTGAGCAAATTGCTGATTCCCAATCAGCAAGCGATGCTTGCTAAAGGAGGATTCAATTTTAACTGTCTGCTGATTCAGGGATCCGACGAACAGTGCTCCATTGCGCGCCAATCGAGTGGGTGCCACACAATCAAAAATATCAAATCCCAGAAGAATCGCATCGACAATATCCTGTGGACTACTTCCAAGTCCCATTGCATAGCGAGGTTTATCGGTAGGTAAGAGAGATTCGATCCACTCCATCACCGTGGCTGTGCCAGCCATGTTATAGCCGATCGTCTCTCCTCCGACCGCAATTCCATCAAACGAAAGACTACAAATCTGGGCGGCACACTGTTTTCTTAATTCTTCATGCATTGCACCCTGAATAATTCCAAATAATGCTTGGTAGTTCCCTTGCAAACTGTGTCGATTGGTGGTGTTCCACTGCTCAATACACCGGCCAGCCCAGTCAAAAGTACGCTTTGCAGCCTGTGCGGTCTCGTCAAACGTCGCAGTATCGGGTGTGCACTCATCAAACGCCATGATGATATCGGCACCGATCGCTTGTTGAATCGCGATCGATTTTTGTGGGGAAATGAAATGTTTACTTCCATCCAAATGCGAGGTAAAAGAGACGCCGTCATCGGTTATTTTTGCGGGAACTAGCTTGGAGGGTGTGCCGTGTGGTTGGGCAGCAGCTCGTTTTTGTGCGAGTTGCTTCCCTAAGCTAAAAACCTGAAAACCACCGCTGTCTGTTAACATCGGTCGCTTCCAATTCATCATAGTCTGCACTCCACCAAGGCTGTCTACGGTCTCTTCACCTGGACGCAGATACAGATGATAGGTATTGGCCAAAATGAGTTGGGCTCCGGTCGTCGCGATATCCTGGGAATCCAGGGATTTCACACTAGCTTGCGTGCCCACCGGCATAAAGATCGGGGTCAGCACTTCCCCGTGCGGAGTTCCCATTTTCCCGGCTCGGGCTTTGCCTTTTTTCTTTTGTAGAGTAAATGTAAATGACATACGGTAGAATATATTGTATCAATATGGAAAATGAACCAACTTCCTCGGGGGCAAAACCCACCGCAACAACCACGATTACCCTGCTTAAAGCAATTGAGCTGGGAGAATATGAGCCCACAACGCTTAGCCGTTTTCCAGAGTGGCACACTCTGTCCCGTCATGCACAGTATGAGTTAGTGCGCAAAGGAATGCAAAATCATGATTTTCAGTTGCGCCGACTTTGGGCCGAAATCAATAATCAATTAAACTTCTCTGCCAAACCTGCTCTGCAAAAAGCTCGGGACAATGTGGATGCACAAATTCGTTCGCTTCGTAAAGATGAAGACCGACTGATGGTGGAGTTTACCGCATCACTCTAAGGTATGGTTACCCTCTCTGATTTCGATTATCAACTTCCCAATGAGCGAATTGCCCAGTCTCCAATGGAACCCCGCGATCATAGTAGGTTATTAGAAGTAGATCGCACGACTGGCACATTGACGGATCATCGTTTTAAAGATTTAGGTGAGCTCTTGGGAAAAAACGATGTCCTAGTCATCAATAATACAAAAGTGCTACCCGCCCGACTCTTTGCAACAACAGAAACTGGAAAAACGATTGAACTATTACTTGAAAAAGAAGTCTCCCAGACCCCGGAGTCCATTACCTTTGAATGCCTAAGTAAACCAGGACTTTCTATGGGTGCGATTGTCTGGCTCGATACGACAGTCAAGGTAACGTGCACGGCAGTGTTAGGGTATACCCGTCTACTTGAATTCTCACTCCCCAGGGAACGTTTTTTCGAACTTCTCTATCGGATCGGTCATACACCCATTCCACCCTACATTTCCTGGGATCTAGCGGATGAGCAATCTCTTCGTGCCCATTATCAGACTGTCTATGCATCTAAAATCGGAGCCGTCGCCGCTCCGACGGCTGGACTGCATTTCACTCCCGCGCTTCTAGAAAAGCTCCGAGAAAACGGCGTCCAAATTGAAGAAGTCACCTTGCACGTGGGGCTAGGGACATTCCTTCCAGTGAAAACCGATCGTATAGATGACCATCCGATGCATTCCGAAAGGTATGAATTAACCAGTGACGTCGCCCGACGGCTAACTGCGGCCAAAAAAATGGGAAAGCTCATCATCGCAGTGGGGACGACTTGCGTGCGCGTGCTTGAAAGCTGTGCCGATGAAACTGGAAACCTTCAGGCAGGATCAGGAGACACACAGATTTTTATTTACCCTCCCTATCAATACAAGTTTGTCGACAGCATCATCACCAACTTCCATATCCCAAAATCAACCTTACTCATGCTCATCGCGGCGTTTGTCAGTAGTCCCACAACTGCCACGACATTTGTTGATTTTCAATCCAGTTTGACGGGTCGTGCCTATCAGCATGCCCTGGATCATAACTATCGTTATTACTCCTTTGGAGATGCAATGTGGATTCATTAAAAATGATGATTGATACTTTCTTACAGTACGGTTTTTCTTTGGGTGTATAATCCTGACGCATGATCCGAGAACGCCAACGTTTTCCTGACTATGTAGTTACAACACTGCGTCAATATGGTGGGTCTGTCTACATTCGTAACGTCAATCTGTCGCACTACGAAGCGCAGTTTGCAAAGGAAGTGAATCAAACACGTGAAAATAAACTAAAAGAGCTAGAACTTGCGTTTGCGAACCTCAACTACTACCTTCAAACAAAAACCGATAGCAACGAACGAGCGTATTACCTTCGATTACTTGCCATCGTTGCCAGAAAAATTTGCGCATATCGAGAGGTGGAGTATCTTATTTCCACTACTACCGAAGTAATCTTTGAAAAAAACGGAACGCTAGTGTTGGATTCTAGCCAACCTCGATTAGGAACTAGCCTTCGGTTGTAATTACTGCGGTGTTAGTTTTTGTAGGACAAGTTCCAGTTCCTCCGGAAGCGGTGCCTGAATCGTCAGAATTTCTTTTGTTTTGGGGTGAACAAAGCGTAATTGCTTTGCATGTAAGAAATGACGGGGACACCATTCATGATCAATGGGATAGCGCTTCTTCCCGGTATAGATTTCATCCCCGACTAAGGGATGTTTAATCGCACTCATGTGCACACGAATCTGATGCGTCCTCCCCGTTTTTGGTTGCAACTCTACCAAAGAAAAACCTTGATACGATTTCCCTTTTTTGGCAGAAATTCCGGTGGGTAGATGCGGGTAATATTCCACGACTGCATAGTTCGTTTCACCGAGTTTACCATCGATAGAGACCGTGAATTTTTTATAGTCATTACTACTTCGTTCCATGGGTAAGCGAATTATCCCAACGGGTGGGAGAAGTTTGCCATGCACCAGCGCAACATAGGTCTTTTGGACTTCCCGGGCTTTAAACTGACGCAACAGCTCCGTTAACGTTGGCTCATTTTTAGCCAAAAGTAGTACGCCGGAAGTCTCTTTATCCAAACGATGGACAATTCCTTGGCGTTCGTTAAAGATCTCTGTTGGTGTTCCGAACGGATGCTCCATCGTAGCGGTGAGCTCCGCGGTGGTTTTGGCATCCATGCCCAAGCGCGCTGCACTAAAGTCCTGCACCGTTAACCCATCAAAGGTATGCGAACGATTGACGACCCAGCCCGCGGGTTTGTTGAGCACCACTAGGTCGTGATCTTCAAAAAGGATGTTTGCTTCTAGTTGACTATAGTCTGTGGGATTCATAGGTTGGTAGTGTTCGGGATTGCCAAATAAATAACCAGACAACTGCAATCACAATCGCCCAGTCTGCTAGGTTATTATAAACGTTGATGACCGGAAGCGCGAAAATATCGCGTACTCCCCCAAAAACCAATCGGTCTAGCAGATTAGAAGTCGCCGCTCCAACTAGCAGCCCTGTCGGAATCGCTGGCGCACGATGACGTGTCAGAAACACCACCACTGCAATCAAGATTCCCAAAAGCAGTAGAGTTAACAGCGGTCCACTAAAAAACCCAAATGAAATTCCCGGATTGAGAATCGTTTTCTCCAAGGAGAACGTTAGCTTGACGAGTTGATCCGCTAGGAGAGTACACACTGCAATGAGACTGCACAACGTCAATGCGGTTTTATTCATGTCTTACACCGTGGTGGTCGCCGTGGGGTCAATTAACAAGCGTTCGAAAGGAATCTCTTTCCCCTCTGCGGTTGTCCCATAGGTTCCAGCTTGAATACTGTCCAACGCATGTTGCGTTCGATCCAGGAGTATTTGTGTTTCACGTTCCAATGATTCGTATTCAACCAGCTGACTACTTTCCGTCGCTTCATTTCCGATGTCCGCATTATCATTCGTGCGTTCGGGGTTCGAAGCGGGATCGCCAGCTTTTAGGGACTCTAACACGTTGGTTAAACGGGCATGCTGCTCCGTGAGCATTCCTTGTAGTTGTTCCAGTTGAGTGGAAGATAGAGCCATAGGATCTCCTTATATCTAATGTGTCGTTGAATTTCCCTTACGATCGAAGTTTGAATCGACCAGACCGGATGTAGAGGATGATAAAGCCTGAGAGGACAAAGAGCAATGTGATAATCAGTTCCCCAATGAAAGAAAAGTTCCATTGGACCCCCTCAAATAAGAGTAATCGAGCCAAGAGCAGCACACCTCCGCCGATAAAAAAAGCTGCCACGACAAAACCACTTTGTGCACTACTTCGTCGGTAGCGATACCACATAAATGTCCGGTACACCTGTTCCAACTGGGTCAGTAGGATAAAGAGCAGACCAAAGAGAACAACAAACACTAGTGGCAACAGCAGCGATGACCACAGCGACGCAGCCACAATCGTTGTCCCCAAAAATGGGCGAATTCCCACCAGAGTCAGACAAAGAAAGCACAACGATACCCAACAGGACATGCCAATTGAAATGAGGTCGAGTAAGTGGAAACGATCCTTCCAATGTGGAATGGAAAAACGATAAAATGCCAGGAAGAATCCGGCAATAAATAGTGGGATTGAAACACTAGAGAGCCCGGATGACCAAATCGCAGTGATCGAAGTTATGGGAAAACGCAACGAGAGTAAGAGGTACCCTATTCTTCCGGCGGCATAGGCAACTACACTAGATTTTACGATGACATCAAAAAAAGTCTCGATCCCATCGATGTGTTCTTGATCTACTTTTCTCCACACGAAAAACAACGTCACATACGTAACGACCACGAGTAAGACTGCCGACACAATCGACCACATCATAGACTCTTTTCAAGCGCACTGGCAACGCGGGCTACTCCATTCATATACGCTCCCATCCGCATTGTCACTGCATGCTGTTCTTTCATGGCATAGGCTTCATTGGTAGCAACCGTAATAGTTTCTTCCAGCTTTGAAAGGACTTCTTCTTTACTCCAACTACTACCCTCTTTGTTTTGCACCCATTCAAAATACGACACCGTTACCCCTCCACTGTTTGCCAAGACATCGGGAACGCTGATAATGCCGTGTGCTTGGAGGTATTCGTCGACTTGTGGAACGACGGGTCCGTTGGCCATTTCGATGATAATGTTAGAACGAAGTTTGGACACATTTTCCTGCGTAATGACATTTTCAAGCGCACTGGGAACGAGAATATCTACTTTTAGTTCTAAGAGTGCTTCATTGGTCAGTTCGGTCGTTCCAGCAAATCCGCTCAAACTCCCAGTCGCCTGTTTATGGGCTTCCGCTTTGTAGGGATCAATACCTGACTCGTTGTGGATCGCCCCTTTCGAATCTGAAAGTGCAACGACGGTGTACCCTGCATCAAAGGCTGCTTTGGCAAAATAGGAACCGACATTCCCAAATCCTTGAATGGCGACCGTGTGACCTTCCCGCTTTTTCCCAAGTAACTCAATTAATCGGTTTAGTACAAAAACCCCACCGTATCCTGTCGCCTCCGTTCGTCCCTGACTTCCCCCATGCTCAATGGGTTTGCCGGTAAACGTTGCTTTCGAGGGTTTTCCCAACACCTTCTCATATTCTGACAGCATCCAGTCCATCACCTTGCCATCCGTGTTGACATCTGGGGCGGGGATATCGGTATCTTCACCGATGATTGGTGCAATTCGTTGAATGTATGCGCGTGCAACGCGTTCGAGTTCGCTGGCTGAAAGTTTTTTTGGATCAACAATGACGCCACCTTTTCCTCCACCATAAGGGATATTGGCAATTGCGCATTTCCACGTCATCCACATGGATAATGCTTTTACTTCCGATTCACTGACTTGGGGATGGAAACGAATTCCCCCTTTATAGGGACCACGTGCATTATTGTGTTGTGAACGAAATCCGGTAAAGACGGCAACGCTGCCATCATCCATTTTGACTGGAAACGTGACGGTAGCCAGCCGATTAGGCGTGGACAAGATTGCCACCGTTGAGGGATTTAAATCGAGTAACGACGCAACTTCTTGCAGTTGTACGAGAGCATTTGCATACGGATCGTTCATAGCCATCCATTTCTATCACGCACCTTGGGTTGATACTGGATCGAGTATAGCACTTTATGCCACGTGCACTGTGGTTAGGGAAAGTATCCCGGACGCAACTGAGGAAATAGCAACTGGACAATGACCCAGACAATGATCGTTAGGTAGATATAGCGATCTAAGATACGAAACCACTCTGGAATTTTTGGCGCATGCTTGCGACACACAACAAACGTTGAAATCGCTAAAAAGAGCATAAATCCAATGGGAGCAATAAATGCAAGACAAAATAAATTCCAAAACACGATATTGGTGGGAGGGAAATTACTGTAGGGAGCCGACAAGCTGGCAATTCCCGCAAACACAATGGGAAGCACAAATAACCCGCATAAGAAACAGAGATACAAGACAAAAATGAAAAACAAAAACACGAACTTTTGTTTGACCATACATTTACTATAGCACTAAACATTCAATGATCGCTTTAAATCTTCTTGAGAATAGACTACAATAAATCTCTCTATGTTATCGATTTCTCACTCTTTAACAGGCGCGTTCATCGCTACCAAACTACCAAATCCACTGCTCTATATTCCGCTCACTTTAGCCTCCCACTATCTGGAAGACTGGATTTTACACTGGGATGTGGGAACAGGACTGTCGAATGGGACGCGGAAAAAATCAACGGCTATTCTTCTGGAGCTGGGTGACTTAGCCTTGTCCGTTGTCCTGATCTATTGGTTATTTCAGGCTTCAAGCCCTACGCTTGCCATCCATGCCTGGATTGGCGCCTTTATGGGACTGCTCCCGGATTTTGTCGAGGCACCCCGCAATTTCTTAAAGTTTAATCCTTGGTGGCTAAAACCATTTAATGATTTCCATCATGGGTTTCATCATTCCACCCCTAATATGTTGTTGGGATTGGCACCCCAGGTCGTGGTGTTTGGTCTTATCCTGTTACTGCGATAACGTTTCCTTGACAGTCGGCGTAGAATATTTCTTACAATAGATGTGTGCATCTCCCAGTCTTAACCGAGCAGTTCGCATTCACCTTATACTAGAAGGGGTCTGGTATGGAAAAAATTGGAAATAGTGATTTTTCATCGCGATTAGTTGATTCGCTCACAAAGCCTCCTGACATTCTTACCATTCCTCCGCTCCCCACCTCGATTCCGATTCCGACAGCTCTACGAGCAGAAGAGCTTACGGAGGCTGGAAACCCACTCCGAGCGATTAGTCAGGCATTTGATCAAATCTATGTACACTTTTTCCAAACAGCTTTACGCGAACACCCAAATGCAGCATCCGCAAGAAAAACAGCACAACGAGAGTTCATTTTGTACATCCAGCAGCTTGCCAGAAAGCAGGGCTTTATCGTTAGTGAGGTTTCCGTAAAGGATGATAGTCCCTATGGTGGAGAACACGACGTGATGCATGTTAGTGCTAGTATCCCTGTTGATGGTAAACCCACTAGAGTTGGTTTCTATAGCAGCCCATTACGAGATTTCACCCCACTGGACTTTTTAAGTCACCTGAGAAAATAAAGTCTCCCTTCTCCGGTTTTTGAAACGTGCGATATAATAAGGTTCTGTCAAAAGCAGAAGCAATTTGCCTAGGTGGCGGAACTGGCAGACGCGCACGACTCAAAATCGTGTGAGAGCAATCTCATGTGGGTTCGATTCCCACCCTGGGCACAAGAAGTTTTGTCGCTGCACGTTCAACGAGTAAATCTTTACCCGTCGGACGTGTTTTTTTTGAAAAACGGCCTACGGGTAAATGTGGACTATTCTAGATCTGGAGAGCATCAAAATCACCTAAAGGAGTCAGAAATTATCGCTAACTAAATGAATTTAGTGTTTCTGGGATACCCGTTCGAGCTCACAAAAAGATGTCGTTCTCCATCCTAGACTTTTCCTCTTTTTTCCCCTACACTGAGTCAAATGAATCAGTCTTGGGCTCGGATGAATGAACACTTTACTGCACGAGAATATAGTCTGGCATTACGAGAGTTCGTCATCTTTTTATTTGCAGTGGATAGTATCGGATCTATTTTCCTTCGAGGTGGAATTTGGTTTGGCATTGCGGTGGTGATTCTTGCCAGCACGGACCATTTACAGAAAATTGAAAATACCAGTTCCGTGTTACGCCGAAATTTAGGTTTCTTTTTGCTCTTTTTGGCCTTAGGTGGAGGACTGATGTATCTACTCTTTGGCTTCTCTCCGTTGGAAAGTTCCATTTCTCCGTCTACGTCGTAGGCGCGATAGATTGTCGTCGTTCCACCCCGTAGAAACGGATACGATCTCCCTTGAAGAATAAATCAATGTTGCGCAGGGCTCCGTTACGGTGTTTGGCGATCCCTAGTTTGACATTCTCGCGTTCGTCATCGTCCTCACGGTACAAAAACATCACAACGTCTGCATCCTGTTCGATAGATCCGGATTCACGTAGGTCGGAGAGCTGGGGTTGTTTGGTGCCTCGGCTTTCCACGGCACGGGATAACTGTGCCAGTGAGAGTACCGGGACCTTGAGTTCACGAGCGATATTTTTTAGTCCCATGGAGATCTCTCCAATTTCCAGCACTCTGTTCTCTTTATAGAGTCCACTTCCGTGCATAAGCTGCAAGTAGTCCACCACAATCATGTCGATCCCCCGTTCGGACATTAAACGGCGGGCTTTAGTACGCAGTTCCAGGACGCTGATTCCTGGAGTGTCGTCAATATAGATTGGAGCATCTGCGAGCACTCCCATGGCATCGGAGAGTTTGGTGAAGTCATCTTCGGAGAGTCGTCCAGTCTTTAATCTCCAGGCATCAATATCGGCTTGGGCGACCAACAAACGATCGACCAATTCTTCTTTACTCATTTCCAAAGAAAAATAGGCGACTTTCTTTTTATAGGCTACGGCGGTCTGCATGGCGATGTTGAGGGAAAACGCTGTTTTCCCAACACCAGGTCGTGCCGCAAGAATTAACAAGTTGGAGGCTTGCATTCCGGACAAGGTATCGTCCAGATCGGCAAACCCTGTCGGAACCCCACGGAGTCCCCCGGCATTCTTTTGCAGTTCATCGAGACGATCAAAACTTTCGGCCAAGACATCTTTTAGCGGAATAAACCCCTTTTCCACATGGGTCTGCGAGAGCGCAAACACATTAGATTCTGCTTTGTCCAAAATTTCCTCAGTCATCTTCCCTTCATCAAAAGCCAGCTCATTGAGATCTGCGGCAAGTGTAATCAGTTGCCGTTTGGTATACAGATCTTTGACAATCTTGGCATATTCTCGAACGTGGGAGGAGGTCGGAACGGCTTCTGCAAGCTGCGTGAGATACGGGGTTCCCCCTACTTCCTTTAGATCTTTGTTCTTTTTTAGTTGGGACGATACCGTGACGATGTCGATGGGGCTGCGCTGCGAATACAGCTCAATGATTGCGCGAAACACGGCTTGATGAATATCTTTGTAGAAGAATTCTGGTTTGAGGAGTTCGGCGACGGCCACAATGGCATCATGATCTAATAAGAGTGCCCCGAGCACGCTTTCTTCGGCGGGAATGTTATTCGGAGGAATCCGTACGACTGCCATTTAGCTCTCCAAGACTACCAAGGTGGTCTGTTCCGGTTTCGTGGAAGAGACACTCAAGGATTTGACTGGTTCGATCGTCACACCGTATGCTTTTTGAAAATCTTCAACGGTCTGCAAGGCACCATAGGTCGAAGACTCATGGGCAGCGGTTTTATAATGCATCGGAATGACATAATAGGGATCAATAGCTTGTATGACTTCGACTGCAGTCTTGGAATCAATGGTGTAGACACCTCCCACGGGACAGAGCAGCACATCAACTTCACCTAAGTCTTCAATGAACGCATCGGTTAATTCGTGACCAAGATCGCCCAGATGGACAACCGTGATGCCTTCGGCAGCAATGGAATAGACAATATTGGGTCCACGTTCTTTTCCCTGCACCGCATCATGAAAGGACGGAAATCCAAAAATAGAGATGCCTGCCACTTCGTATTCTCCGGCGGCAGTAATTTGAAACGGAGCTTCTCGTCCGGCTGCGGGTTTGACTGCCGACAGATTACGATGGTCGGCATGATCATGGGAGCTCGTCACAATGTCACCGGTGACGGAGGGATAGGCAAATCCCACGCTTTTATCAAACGGGTCCGTGATCACGGTGCCTTGTTTGGTTTTGATTTTGAATGATGAATGACCTAAATAGGAAATTTCCATGCGACCTCCCAGCAGTACTTTTTTCTAGCAGTAGGTACTCTAGCATATTCAACCCATCTTTGCGATGCAAAAGATGGCCAAATAATTTGGATTTTTCTCTTGCCACCTGATGTGTTAGGATAGCTCTACGCTGTATGAAAAAGGAAGTTTTAATCGCTGTTATCTTAGGGCTGGTTGGTGGATTGATCATCACCGTCGGGATGTATCGTGCACGCCAAGCAGTGCAGACGGCAAATCCTGAAGCTACCTTTCAAGTGTTAGCCTCCCCTGCGGCAAACATCCCTACCCAGACGAGCGCACCCTCACAATCCGGACTTACGGTGAGTTCTCCTACTCAGGATGCACTCGTGTTTACTCCCACCCTCAATATCACCGGTGCTACGCAAGCAGAGATCCCAGTCGTCATTTTACACAATGAGAAAGAAATCATCGTTTTTTCTGATAAACAAGGTAATTTCTCTGCACAAGCGACACTTTCCTCTGGAGCAAACATTTTTACCATCAAAGCCATGCTTGCGGGACAAAACTCCGTAGAAACAACGCGTACCGTCGTCTATGCCCGAGAAGATTTCAGCCTACCCGGTCAAGCAACAACGAGTGCAACCACAAAACCATCACCAAGTCCGACCGCAAGACCATAACACTATGAACACACGCATTCTTTTTTTCCTACTCACCATCGCGCTAGTCTTTCCGATGCCAGTCGCTGCACAAACCTCCATTGATGAAGAAGTAACCAATACGATTAAAGAACACGTGCAGCGCGTGATTGAATCCGGAAGTAAAGTTGCCGGTACCTCTACCGAGCTTAAAACCTTTGCAATTGTGGGTACGCTGGAGAAAAGTGTGGGATCCAGTCTGCAAATCAAAAGCTATGCTGGCCCCATGCGCGTTGTGGAACTAGCAAAAGATGTGGTGTTTCTCAAAGCCAATAAGCCAATCCAAAAAGAAGAGGTAGAATTGAATTCCCCC
Source organism: uncultured Pseudomonadales bacterium (assembly GCA_964635905.1). Taxonomy (GTDB): domain Bacteria; phylum Patescibacteriota; class Microgenomatia; order UBA1400; family UBA12028; genus JACOVC01. Next base: position 287,439 of record CAZWPK010000001.1, on the reverse strand, counting down.
GTCATGGTCTTAGGCAGCATGGATGACAGTGAAACCTATGTCGGAAAACGTGTCATCGTCTCCGACGAATCGATTTTCCCAACCAAACGCAAAGCAATCTGGCTCTCCTTTAATTCCTCCACTACACGACTCTTGAAAGCACGATCACTGGGAGAAAATGGCGGACAAAATCTTGATGTTCCTATTACGAGCGCCACCCAGTTTGTCAACATCTTGGGCGAAAGAATTAATAAAGCCACAATACAGGCAACCGATCCGCTAATTGTCATCCTGCCGGAAACAACTGGCGCTACAGCTAGTGCACGCAAAGTCTATAGCTTAAAGTTGACCGCTACCCCCATCCCCTAATGTAGGGTGACGGTTACGAGACATTCCCTTACAATTAAAAACGCAGCCTGGTTAGAGCTGCGTTAGTCTTGTCGATAAAAGTAGGAAAGAACGATTATTTTCCTCCCAATAACCCACCCAAACCACCACTCATCTGCTGTAGCTTACGTGCTGCTAATTCTTGCGATTTCTTGACTGCTTCATTGAGTGCATCAATTGCTTGTTGGGAGGTAATTCCTTGCACGGTAAAGACCTTTATTTTCTGATCGCCAGTGATCACCACACGGATATCACCTTTGACGACTTCAATTTCTTCGGCAGCCAATTGTTGCTGCATTTGCATTGCTTGCTGACGCAATTGGTTTAAGTCACCGAGTTTTTGTAATGGGTTTGCCATGTGTGCTCCTTCTCATTTTCTACTGTGTAGAATCTTGCTTATTTTATCATGAATGATCCAAACTAAGATAACTTGTTTAACCGAGAAACTCTGTGAGTGAGACTACGATGTATTCATTGTTTGGGTGGTTGCTCCTCCAACAAGGTACGAATGATTTTTTGATAGGCTGATGCCGGATCAAACGTCAGTCCAACAGAATACATTGCATAAACGTCCTTCGTTTGCATGACCTTAAAAAAGATGTTTCGAATTCGCTCCAAGAGAACAGGTATATCTTCGACTCTCCATCCTTTTGCTTGCAGCTTCCGTGCGAGGCGAACTCCTTCTGTATAGTGAGTGATCTTTGGCTCGAAAGGATAGTCGTTTAGATCGCGATCTCTGCGTCCCTGCAATACGGTTTTTGTGTCCGATGTTCTGTCTGATGCCCAGTTAAGAAACGATTTTTCGTGTGGATCCAGTGCATAGAGTTGAATGAATGCCTGTTCCACTGTGATCGCAATTGCCTCATGAATCATCCCGATCAATTGAGGGTTTTGAATGTGATCCAATTGTTTGGTCGTCGAAAAGAAAAATTCTTGCACGATGGCATGGGCGTACTCATGACTAAACGTCAAATAATCTGAAGAAAATTCAGCTGGCTCTGGTAAATGATCCTGAATGTTGATGATAAGGTGATGAAAATCTCCAGGAATGAGCTTATCCTGCACTATTGAGCTATAGTTGTGGATATGAACGATCAAATGCTTTTTAGTTCGTTCATTCAGTTTTTTCCAAGACGGAATCAAGTTCGTGATGTCCCTTGAGACCGTATCCATAACAAACGTTGCATAACAAAATGCTTCAAGTCTTTCTAAGAAATCACAGATTGGCACGAGCGCTTTTTTCCAATGCTCTAAAGAAGGATGACTCCTCCAGTATGGTTCTAAGCCTAAGCTTTGAATAAACGGCACCACACCTGGTCCCCAGGCTTCAATTTCCTCAGTCGAAACACGCGGTAGTTGGAGAGACCAGTGCACATTATAAGATAATCGTTGTTGTAGTTCCAATAGCTGCTGACCAGCTACTGTTGACCCAAACTCCTGAGATAACGCATAGTCTAAGAAAGTGGAGGCATCAGTCGAAGATAAATCCGCATATGGAAAACAAATAAAGGAGAAGTAGTACACGGCATCCGTATCCAAGATGTTTCCGCTTTTTTCCGCAATCCCAGTGATTGGTGACAATGTATTTAGATAGTGGGAACCAGCTAAATCATGGTGAGTGGTGTGCTCGATTTGTGTTTCTTTAAAATCGTTCTGCCGTTGCCTATCGCTGATCTTCTGCCATTGAAGTATCCAGCCAGGCCTTGAAATTCGTTGAAAGAATGTTCTCTTTAATACAATTACATCTTGAAATACTTCAGAGGGCAACTCTTGTCGTGGTTCGTTGTAAGTCATTTTTTCGATTGACCAGCGCATAGATAGAACAAAGAACGAATACTATTTTTCGACACTGAACAGATAAGACACATTCACATCTACGCAAAAGCCTCTGCAGCCGCTTTTACTAAGGAATCATCCGCCACTGCTCCCGAAACATTATTATGCGGTGAGTTGAGTACTGTGGTTTTTATTCCAACCACGAATTCAACTTGGAGTGGTGAACCACAGATCGATTCTAGAACTGTTTCAATTACATGCCGATTGCGTTCTACCTCTAATTGTTCCTTATGAAATTGATACCCCGCTTCAATAATGAGTTTGTTATTCGTAATCGCTTTTGGACGTGTAGCACGAAGTAACCCTTCCACAGAATTACTTTTTATTTTCACATTCTGAAGGATCGTTATCCATTTGGTCTCGATGAGAGAAAAGTCTACCACACTCACTACAGAATCGATGGGAATTACCTCTGGAGCAATTTGGGTTTCCGCTACGGGTTTTGGTACTACAACTACTGGTGGAATACTCTCTTTTTTCTTCGTGCTGGTTGGGGACTTTACCGGAGCATTCGAAGGTGTCGAGGTTGTAGCATTTGCTGTGGGTAGGGATACGGGCGGTGGGAGTGATGTCATCGACGTTGTTCCGGATAACGTCCACTCTACACACGCTAACTCAAAGCCAATCCAAGGAATGGGAAGACTGGGTTCTAAGGGCACTGCTACCTGTTTAACTAGCGCCACAACCGTGGCTAGACGCTTATCCCCGGTTTTCGCATATTCAAGCAATCGAGCATGGAGCGTTGTGATAACCTCCACCTGAAAACTTGCCCCTTGTCGACCTTCCGATTGCAGGGACTCAAACACGGCACTCACCTGCGCACTGTCTTTGGCGATGAGCGCGTTCAGTAGAGCAGAAACCTGAGAAGTAGATCCTGTGCCGATCACTGCTTCCAGCTCTGCAATCCCGAGCGTTTTTTTCCCTACCCCGACGGATTCCAAGAGTTTGACGGCATCGCGAAAACTTCCGTCGGCAAGTTTTGCAATGCGGATCAGAACCTCGGGATCAGCGACCAGTGATTCTTTGGTTGCCACCTGTTCCAGTGCTTGGGCAATCTCAGAGGCACTCGCTTTGGTATACCCAATTTGAGTACAACGAGAAATGACGGTAGCTGGGATTTTTTGTGGGTCGGTGGTTGCAAGGATGAAGACGACATGGGCTGGAGGTTCTTCCAAGACTTTTAAGAGGGCATTAAAGGCCTCCGTAGTAAGCATGTGGACTTCATCGATAATATACACTGCTACCTGCCCATCCGCGGGAGAAAGCCCGATGCGTTCCCGCAGTGCCCGAATATCATCGATCCCACGGTTACTTGCAGCATCCATTTCCAGGACCGACATACTGGTGCCTTTGGTGATGGCAAGACAGGAAGAACAGCTGTTACAGGGTTCCGTAAAAGTGACACTCTTTTTTTTGCTTCCTGTTGTCGGATCCATGCTCTGGAGAACCGCTTCTTTGTTCGCATCGCAGTTGAGCATCTTTGAAAGAATTCGGGCTCCACTCGTCTTCCCTGTTCCTTTGGGACCAGTGAGCAGATAGGCATGGGAAAAGGATCCGGATTCCAAAAGACGAAGATACGCTTGTCGGACAGAAGTACTATGTAAGTCGGAGAAGCGTTGGGGTCGATAGGTTCGATACCAGCTCATGGGCTCAGTGTACCAAAAAAAAGCAAGAGTACTAGGTAGGCTCGGATGCCATTACCACGACAAAGTCTTCCAAAGAAGAGTCCGTTGATGTAGGATGGAATGCGTAAGTAGTTGATCTATTCTTGTTGCACCTACGTTATGGAAACACACCAAGGTAAAGAATCATCTGAAAAACCAGAAAAAGCAGGGTGGAGAGAACGACTTGGAAAATTATTTAAGCGAAATTTTCGAGAAGATGTACAATCCCAGAACACAGTAGGCAATGTTGAGTCTAACGAACGGACGTTTCCTTTAGACGTTCATGAGTATCCCCTTCCAGTCGATCCTGCACTTGCGCTGGAACATGATCTTACAATCGCCACTGCAAAAGGATATGCAATCAATAAGAAGACCGTCCTAGCAGCGATTGAGGCAGGCATTGCATCAGACCCAGAAATCATTGCTGTTGCTAATCAGGGGCTAACCGATGAATTACCGATCAATTTGAAGGGATATTATCCGGCAGGCGCAGAGGAAATACTCGGTTCGTTATTGGCGATCAGCGACAATTTGCCTATTCAGCAGAAACTTGCTCAGATTCGTCCGTTTGTAAAATTTGAACAAGGTCAGTATGAGGACCTCTCAGAAAAGAGACGCCGTGGTTTGTATATTGGAATCGCTTTACTGGCTGATGATGTTGCCAGTGTGCAAAACCTCTTCAAGACCGCCCACTCATTTGAGATTCCAACATCAGTTCTCCACGTGCTTTCGCCTGAAAAAATCTTAACGCTGTATACGCTCTATACGGAAGTTATACCAGCTCCGCATCAAAACTCTGACGACTCCTGGCCCGCGATCGGACATTCCCTCGAAACTCTGGTGCGATCGTTATCTCCCATTCAAAGAAAGAACGTTCTTGCGTACCTCACTGACACGCTGCCGCCCGATCATCCCTTGTTACTGAGTCTTAAGTTACACATCTCATTGAATATTTTCACGCTTGATGCTCCATTTGAGCGTGATGAAGAACCGAGAAAGATTTTGGAGCGAATGGAAGAGAAGTTTGATTTTCGTCATCCAGATAGAAAGATCAGTGTGGATTCTGTCGCCATTCTCCATCTGTTAGATCGAATTAACCAACTACCAAAAGAGGATCAAATCAGGGAGCGCACTCGACTTGAGGCTCTCTTAACGGATAAAAAAGAGAACTATCGAATGCTACTTACCTTCTTTGATCAGTTATCACAAGATTCCACAAGACTTCCTGACGGTTTCTGGGATAAAGGATTAAATTTCACGGAAAAGTTGCGCGGACTCGCCTTGCTTTCTACACAGTTTCAACTATCTCCTGAAATGCTTCTTCGCTCTGCCTTAGATCCTACAATCTCAAAAGAACCCGATTTCCCTATCAATACTGAACATGTTTTCTTGTTACAACGTTTTTTTGATGCGTTAGCGAAAGTTCCAAGCTACAGAGCTGCCTACTTACCTGAAATTCAAACTGCCCAACGTCGACTTTTCTATCTTGGTGGATTTAATACAGAAGGCTATTTATTCGTGCATGAGGTTGGTAGAAATCCTAACGATACTTTTAACTACCTCGCCCCATTGGCAGATAGTCCAATACTTGCGCAAAGAGAAGCGTTTCGAAAACGATTGGGGGAGAATAGTCCACTGGCAAAGCAAATGCGTGAGCTGGAAGAAATGATGCGCTATCTACAACGAACTGTGGCAGGGTTTGAAGGATCACTCACGCCACTAGATCAGCAATTCATTGATCGGGTTGCAGAACAGGGATTTGTGATTCAAGCGCAAAATATTCCACTGATTGAGTCCTATCTATCAACACTTGGAATTGCGGCAGACATTCAAGAAGTTTTGGCTAGAAATATTGATATTCGAGATACGCTGTTAGCTGTAATCCGAAACAAAATCCGAGAGTATCATACTGATAGCATTTCGACTCCGACAGATAAAACTGAAGCAAATGTCCGAGACTATACTGCGATGAAGGATAGCGTTCAGAAATTGTTTGTGACTATAAAATCAGAGAATCAAGCAACTTAGAACAGGGTAATTCCTATTAGGTAGTCTCATTTGCACACTTTTGCGACTCTGACCTCTTATTCGTGATGATGCCCCAGGAGATGATGGATTCCATGTTCAATGAGAAAGCAGATATGGTCATCGACCATCTTCCCCTTCTTCATGGCTTGGCGGACGACTTCGGGAAAACAGACAACAATATCTCCCAGGTTTCGTGTTGGCGTGGGAGGAAGCACAAAGGCACCGATCTCATTGAGTTGTGGAGTCGGATCTAATGTGGATTCAAAATCAAGATCTGAACCTTTATCGTATTGGGGAAAGGAAAGCACGTCGGTTACCCCTTCATGCTTAATCAGGCGCTCATTGAGGTATTTAATCTTTCGTTCGCCAACGATACTGATAGAGATAGTGGCGTCAAAAACTTTCTCTGAGAGAAGAACTTGTTTGACATGCTCTCGAATTTTTTTTCGATCGACTGGATAGCGGGATCCAACAGAGAGGAAGACAGTAATCATACGGTGGGAAGATTGTACCATCTTTACACTGAGGCGTTTAGCTGTGATCGACGTGCCCAATACCGTTGGAGAGGCGCAATGTTTGGAAGCAGGGCCGCAATAAGAATGAGTGCTCCTCCTAGGATTGTTCCGCTTGAGAGGCTCTCCGAAAACAAGACAATTCCTAGGACAACACTAAACACAATCTCCGTTAACCCTAACACCGCTCCGATACTAGGTTCGACGCGTTTAAATCCTTCGACCACACTTATCATTCCTACAATAGCGGCAAAGACAAATAACAAGAGCACGGGGAGCGAGTGGGAAACAATCCCAATATTTTGATTCTCGCCTAACAACAGTGAAAGAATCAAGTGACTGACTCCAATCACAGCAAATACCAAAAAGGTAATCTGCGTACTAGAGTACATACCCGAGATCTTTTTTGAGAACGTCACTTCCCCACTGGTTGCTAGCCCTGTAAAGATTGCTAGTACTGCAGGAACCAAAAGTAGCGCAGTTAACTGTAACGAGAAAATAAGAAGCATTCCCACTAAAGATAGTCCCAGAGAAATTAGTTTGACAGGTGTCCATTTTTCTTTAAAAAAGAGGAAACCAAAGAGATAGGTAAATACCGTTACCGAACTATAAAACAGAAACGCGGCTGTCCCCAAAGTTAGAAAACGATAGGAATACGTAATCGGAGCGATGGAGAATGAGGTAAAGACGAGCACGACTGCAAACCAACCATAGTCTTTAGGCTGGATCTTCTTAAATTGGTGGGTCAGCAGTCCATATCCACCTAGAACAAGAGCAACCAAAAAACAACGGACGTATGTCTGGAAGAAAATATCGTACGCACCTAAGTACCGCGAAAAGACTCCATAGGAACCAAAGGCCAGAGCCGATGCAAGAATACAAAGTGTTCCAATGAATGCCGGAATGGTTGTCTGTTTTGTGGTAGTCATGGTTCTTCTATTCTACCATCGGATCATTACGACAATCTCAGTATTCCGGAGTTTGGTGGGGAAACAAAAAGAGACAGCCCGAGAGCTGCCTCTTTCCTAAGAATCAAATAAAATTCTAGCCCATTTTGGCTTGAATACGACGTTCGCGAGCGAGCTTTTTAGCAAGCTCTTTCTTCTTTTCTTTACGAATTAAAGCTGGCTTAAAGTAAAATTCTTTACGTTGCACTAACTTTAAAATGTCGTCAGTAAGCACGCGCTTCTTGAAGCGACGAATGACACTGTCGGTATTTTCATCTTTTTTTGCTTTTACGATGGTAGGCATGAACGAACACCTCCTCTCACGGGTAGACTCAAATGGGTCAAACTCAATGTAAGAGTAGCTATTATACTGTACGAATCAGGGTCTTAAAAGCCGTAATCGGAAAACCGGTACACCACTGCCCTTCCTTGGGATCTGTCTGGATCCATTTACCAAAGGAAACACTACTTAGGGACTGGGATTTTCCCACCCTCCCAGTAGGTGCACATGCAGATGAGGGACCAACTGCATTTTCTGTCCCACATTCATCTGAATTTTATAGTTCTCACTAATCCCTAGCTTGTTAGCCACTTTACGCACAGTTTGTAAGAGCTTGGCGTGAAAAGCTGAATCCTCCATTCCTACCTCTTCTAGCGTCTGGTAGAGATGTTTTGGGACCACAAGCACATGAATGGGAGCTTGTGGGTAAATGTCATTGAAGGCGATAAACTCGTCATCCTCGTAGTGGATGGTCGCGGGAACTTCTCGGTTAATGATTTTTGTAAAAATGGTTGGGTCTGACATAGTCTGTGTTATCCCTCCTTTGGTAATTGTTCAAACAGCGTCATGATTTGCTGAAGCGTGAGTGGACTGGGTAACCGACTGGAATCTTTACTGGAGCCGTTAAGGAGCATTGTTTTGCCAGGATGAAAATACCAGCGACCCACCGAATCCATCTGTTTCACTTTCTTTTCGATGGGTGTTAAATCAATTCCTCTTCCTGGGACTGCCTTGATGCGAATATCGCCTTTATTTGGATCCTTGCGAACTGCGACCACATAGCCACTTTTTTGCGCCAGTTTTACAACTTCATCGTTGGCACTTTCGATTCCGACTCCAGTTCCCCACGGAGTAGAAAATTCTTGTTTCTTTGTGTCTAAATCTTCTTGGGCTTGAATCTGTTCAAGAATTCCTGCATACGCAGCGTCCAAACATAGGAATCCAAAATGCGCGGTTGCTTCATCATCGGGTGCTTGACCACTGCGACGAATCCCCTCAATCAAGCTGTGAATCATGAATTGATTTTTTAGGTCAGCGGCATTCGGCCATTGTTGTTCTTCGAAATGATCAATTGCGGTAACAAATTCTGAAAGATACTGCAGCGCTTTGTCTTTACCAAGCTCCGGATGAATGGAGACAACATAGTCAATGACTAAGCTGGTTGCACAGATTCGTTTCTTTCCCCGATCTTCCTGATGATGGTCAAATTCTCCCAGTCCTGTATCCACATGGGTTACATCTTCAATCGCAAATCCCATATCTGCAGCCGTGCGCAAATCAATAGAGTCCCCTGCATTAACAAAATAGAGTTTTGCATCTCCATATACCTGTGTGTGAAAGCGTTTTAATACCCACAAACTTGCGATTGCATCAAGATCGGGACCACGATGCGTGACGAGTAATTTCATAGCGCCATTGTATCGTGCAAGCACGTGAATAGAAAGATCAAGGAAACAAAAAAAGGAAAAAGTAGTGTAAACCAAGACTACCACCCCAACCCATGTTAACGGCGTTGTGGTGGTAGAAATCCTCACCGGGATATTAGGTGTTGAGTATAAATTCATTCTCTAAAAAATCCAGTAGTAGATTTACCAAAAATCATTGCGTATGATGTGGTTCATGCCGATTCCGTTCATCACCAAATCAACCTCTGTGTCGTGCAAAACGGGTGCGGCAAAAAACTTTTTTTCCAAACTTGTCTACAAATTTGCAATGCGCAAAGCGCACTCTACCGTTTCAAAGATCACTCCGTTTATTGGCAACGATAAAAAGTTATTAGAGATTGGATTAGGCGGTGGATCCGTTGCCTGTGAGTTACAACGCCGAGGTTACAAAGTTTCAAGTGTGGATATCGTGAATATGAGTATGTATTCCGATATTCAACCTATTCTCTATGATGGAGAGCGACTCCCCTTCAAGGATCAATCCTTTGACTGCGCGTTACTTTTACACGTTCTCCATCACTGCAGCGATCAAGTGCAAGTGTTGGCCGAGGCCAAACGGGTGGCAAAAAAAGTGATCGTGATTGAAGACGTCTTTCGCAATCCCATTGAACGGAAAATTCTATCCGCATCCGACATGCTCGATAATTTTGAATTCTATCCCCATCCCTATCGCAGTGTTGCCCAGTGGAAAAAGACCTATCGAAAACACAAACTACAATTAGTTCATGAACAAGAGTGGTCCGAGTGTTTTCCCAAAACCTCACTCTATTCGTACCACCATTTAGCAGTGTTAAAAACTAGTTCAAATCAATAGAACAAATTAAGTAACCCATTCTCTTGCAACCCCAAAGCACCAGTGCATTCCCTTAATAGTACTTTTTTGTTCTTTGAGATTAAATTCTTGGTTGATCGCGAATTAGAATTGATAATAATCGCCATGCCTCAAGATGCGTTTCTTTGTCTTCTGGTGAGTCGTGAGCGGTACTTGGATCGTTCTGTTTGATTGCTAAACAGCGCTTTACCGCAGTTCCCCAGACGTGATCGACATCAAAATCGTTTCCCAAAATAGGGAATCCATTTTGATATTCAGAAATTAGTCGCAAGATATCGATACTACCAATCGACGGAGTATGACGTATAGCTGGTAAGAGAACATCATCGTAGAACATGCTTGCCATTTTGATTCGACGATGATCCCACTCTTCTCTAGGTTTCTCCATTTTAGTCATAAATTCCTTCTTGACCTTAACTTGAATATAAAAAGCGTTACAACAGTTTCCCAATCACTTCAGATAGATCTAGCAATATTGATTCATTTTCGCTACGTCGCTTCCATTCTAATTTTTCCCCAGTTTTATTGGAGACAACGAGTCGTACAGGGATTCCGATCAAATCAGCGTCAGCAAATTTTTCTCCTGCACGGACATCTCGATCATCCCACAACACTTCTATGCCAGCCTGGCACAAGGATGCGTAGATTTCTTGCCCACGCTCTTTGGATTGGATATCTACTAAATGCACTTGATAGGGTGCAATGGCACTCGGCCAGACAATGCCCTTGTCATCATGATGTTTTTCGACCACAGTCGCTAAGGTTCTGCCCAAACCAATTCCATAACAGCCCATGTAGTAGGGCTTCTTGGAACCATCTTCATCGGTAAATGTCGCTCCGGTCATTTTGGAGGAGTAGTGGTATCCTAGCTGGAAAATATTTCCGACTTCAATTCCCCGTTTTTCTTCCAACACACTTCCAGATTCAGAAGTGTAGCCATTCGCACACATGACAATATCCGCTTCAATATCGACGGTGTAATCACGGTCGATGTTCAAGTTGAGTGCATCTTTGTGTTTTGCGTTCGCTCCTCCATACATGTTGCGTACGGTTCGAAGCGACAGATCGCCTACGATGATCGCTTTCCCCGATAATCCATGCGGAGAGATGAAGCCAGGTTCAGAGCCGATGGCACGAATTTCTTCAACGGTAGCCGGTCGCAAGTGGAACGAATTCGTAACATGAGCAAGCTTGGTTTCATTGACATCATAGTCACCTCGAATCACAGCCAGGATCAACTTCCCTGCCTCGTTGACCATCATGACATCTTTCATCTGTTGCCAGAGTGGGAGTCCGTGCAGAGCGACCCCATCTTCCATGGTGTTTCCACGTACGGCATCAATTTCTTGATAGTCTTTCAAGTCGTCCGTCACATTTTTCTCATCCCGCTTAAACTTGGCGACATCCTCATGGGCGACATAGCTTCCATCTTGGCTCACAAAAAATCGTCCTTCTCCGATTGCGGATTCGACTTGGTACTCGTGACAGTACTCTCCCCCAATGTAACCGTTGTCGGCTTCGACTTTAAGGGTTGAGAGTCCAATTTTAGAAAAGATGCGACTATATACTTGGGCCATCTGTTCGTAGACTTTGGCAAACTCTGCTTCGCTACGGTCAAAGGAATAGGCATCTTTCATCACAAATTCTCGTACACGCAGGAGTCCACCACGGGCGCGCTTCTCGTCACGGAATTTGGTGGAGAACTGGTACAGGTTTAGAGGAAGATCACGATATGAGAGCTGCAGTTTGCGCACGGAATCAACAAACATTTCTTCCGCTGTTCCACCTAGTGCAAACTTAGCTCCACGGGCATCTTGAATGGACATGAGTTCAAAGCCGACAGAGGTTGTTCGGTTGGTTTCTTCCCATAGCTCAATGGGATGTAATACCGGAGTAATCATTTCCTGACCGCCTACCGCATCCATTTCTTCCTTGATGATCGCTTTGATCTTGTCATGAACTCTCCAGCCTAACGGCAAGAAGTAGTACCTCCCTGCGGTGGATTCCTGAACAAACCCCGCACGCGTCAGGAGCTGATGACTGATGAATTGGGAACCACCCACATCGTTTTTATTCGTTTTGCCATAGAGAGTTGAATATTTCATAGTTGCTCCGGTTTATTAATTGAAAACTGACTTTGTGATAATGATAATTGTTTACATGCTTTCATAATAGTATCCGCACGAAAGTCTTCTTGTGTTTGATGTCCTGTTCGCAAACGTGCGTTTTTTGACCGCTGGACAAGTTCTTCCCAGCTGCTGTTATTTCCATAGGCAAGGATGAGATCGATAATTTGTATCCCTAGTGTAGAAAGCAGTTCTTCGTAGCCAACCGTACTAGGAATTCGAAAGTTTTCTGCACCTAGTGAGAAGCTATATGTTTCTGCAGTCATACCTTTTCCTATAAAAAAACCCATCCATACAGAACAGCTGTTCTATACAAACGGGCGTTTTCACGCGGTACCACCGTTCTTTATCATTGGTTCTCCAATGACCTTGATTCTGATAGATGACGGCTATCTTCCGGATGTGTTAGTACTTTTGATGTCCACATCAGCATTCCATTTCTGGAAGAAGAGTTGGGTGCTCTTCCGCTGCAATTCACTTGAAAGTATAGCATAACGCGACTAGCCACGAGGATTCAACCTCTTCATGAATTTTATGTACGCTCCTTGAGGGTCCGTATTAAAATCCTTGATTGCTTCGGCAACAGTAGAGACGTATTGCTGCAACTCCGTTGATTTCTGATCTTTTCCCCGACTATTTATGAGCTGCAGTGCAACTTCAGTTGCAGAAAAGAATGCAAACATCCGGCGGTAGGAAAAAACATATTTTTGGTCTTCGGGGATGCATTTGGATACAAAGCTGTTCCAAATCTCATTCGGATCAACTGCATAGTTAATACCTGGAATCACTTGAGGAGAAATGTCACGTAACACTCCGGGATCCTCAACAAAATCACTTGCCAACTCTGCAAGCACCGGAAGGATTGTTGCACGATCTTCTGAGTTAAAGTAAAAGACAATTCGATCCCTTCGGTTACTGTCAGGATAGCGATCGAATTTTCCCTCCAGTTGCAAACCTCGTTGTCTTACTCTTGTTTGAATCGTTGTGGCAATTGCCTCCGTTGCAGCCTTATATTCTGGCCGAAGTTGAAAATACGCTTTCATGGAACCAGGGCTAGAATTTTCGTCACTGGGAAGATAGGCAAATGGATCTCCTCGGTGTGTTTGAGCTTTCCCATTTTCCTGACTCAAACTGTTATACAGAGCCCTCGTGAGTGCAGTAAGATAACTACTTGGTGTGGTGTGTTTATCGATTTGGGCGGCCCATTCCCTTTGATTGAGTGACTTGGCAAGCTCCGCTGAGAGTCGTTTTACTCGAGCTTGAAATTCCGGACTTCCAATCTGCTCAATCGGATAGGGGTCGGTATTCCCAGTTTCTCTTCTTTTTGGTTTATCATGCCCAGCTGGTTGATCCTTTTTATTCCAGAATGGCATAGTTATTTAGACCATTGCGCTAGTTCATCGGCGATCAGATGGGAGATCGATACTACGCGAAGTTTTGGAAATCGTTTTGCTGAGGAGTCAACCGTATCGGTGACAATGACTTCATCAATTTCACTCTCTTGAAGTCGTTGACTTGCATCACCTGCCAGAAGCGCATGGGTTGCAAGCATTAGAATCTTTTTTGCTCCACGTTCGCGGGCGATCCGTGCAGCTTCAATGGCGGTGGAGCCGGAGTTAATGATGTCATCGAGAATCACTGCCGTTTTGTTTTCCACATCACCGGAGATGGAATGGGCCAAGACGTGTCCTGTTGCCAAATCCCGTCGTTTATCAATATTGGCAAAGGGAAGATTCAGGCGTTGAGAGAATAGTCCCACCTTCTTTAAGCCGCCAAAGTCTGAGGAGACTAAAACTGTATCCTTCCCTAACGCTTTGATCTCTTGTTCAAAGACGGAATCAGAAGAGAGTACAGACGTAGGGTTTTGAAAGAAACCCGCACTACTGTTGTTATGTAGATTCAAAAGAATGTAGCGATAGATGGAGAGACTGCCTAGCATGGTAGCGATGACCTTGGCGGCAATGGGTTCTCCCGGACGAAACGACTTATCTTGCAAACTGTAGCCAAACCAAGGGATCACTGCAAAGACACGGCGAGCACCTAGTCGAAAGAGCGCATCCACAATTAATGAGAATTCAATGATGTGCGCATCCACGGGCTCACTAAAGCTTTGAATGAGCGCCACATCTTTTCCCTTCACTTCTTCTTTGACCCACACGCGTCGTTCTCCATTGGCAAAGGTAGAGGACTCGATACTGCCTAACGGCTGACCCAAGTGTTCAGCTATCTTTCGAGCCAAGGAGATGTTGGAGGAACCAGAAAGTAGGATCATAGGATGATGATAGCAAGATACTAGATTGATTGTACGAGAAGAGAGGGATAAAAAAAACCCCGCGATGAAACGGGGTTTTTGTGTGTCGAGATAAGTTTACTGACGAACAGCACCCTCTACATAGATGAAAGGAACTGATTCGCTAAGTAGTGTGCGCGATCGTTTGTCAGATTCGGACGATCGAATTGTTTTAGCTTCGCCAGCCTTCTGGTCAGCTTTTGCGACTGTACGCAAGAGTTCTGCTTCAGCAAGCCTTGCTGCAGCATTATCAATTTGTGCCTCTATCATAGTTGGACCTCCAACTAGCTTTTAAAAATAGATTTAACCTCAAGAAGGATGGAAAATCAACGACTTTCTTTGGGGTATTATTTGCGTGTATAATACTTAGTTAACACCTCGAGAATTGTAAGAAGGAGAAATCAGTTGCTTTTTAGAAATCTTCCCAAAACATTTTGAAGCTCTAACACACTTGGAGTTGAGTCATCAATGCATTCTTGCATTACCATTCGAACATATCAACAATAGTTTGTATCGCATTTCTCACTCGATCGATGATACTTTGCCTTTCCGACATGAACGGAGTCTGTGGTAACAATTCAATAATATCCTGCCCTTTCGGTAGCTTTTGAGTATAGAGGTATTCACTAATTACTCCCTCAAGACTCTCTACAGAGATATTTTCCGCTTGGGCAACTTCTTTTAAGGCAGTTGATCGCTCACTATTCCAAAAAGCGCCAAATGCCTTCTCAACATCGTCCCCGCTTGAAATTTGGGGTAGGTTTTCTTCGATAAACTTGCGAATGAGTTCTTTCTTCTTGCGAAGCTTCACATCTCTATCAAACAATTTGAGGATATCTTCAGTTTTCTTTTCTCTGATGGTGTCAGAGCTTATATTTTTCAAGCCTGATATGAGCTGAATGATGTAGTCAAAGTTGATGATATCAGTTGTTGTGAGCTCAAGCTCAAAATCGATCTGATCAAGAATGGATTCAACTGCTGGGCTATGTCGCTTACGCTCCTCGTGAATATCTAAATATTTGCTTTGATAGTCATAAAATTCTTGTTCGGTTATTCTAAGATCGCTAAAACTAAATTCAGCAAAGGTTTCAAGTGATGATTTAATCCGTAATAGGTTACGAAAAGACTTTACGAAGATTGAGCGTTGCTCATCTCCCTGCAAATCATCAACACTCTCCACTGTTGGTACCGACTCCTTGAGAAGAGTAAGTTCCTTCACGAAGTCCCGCTGCTGTTCTTCATAGGGTTTCTTAAACACGACTTCTTTGGCATGTTCATCACCAAAGAGAGCCAAGGCTTGATCAGTGTTTTCCTTCAAATTTCTGAAAGAGACAATGTTTCCATGGGGCTTCGTAGAGTTTAGCAATCGGTTGGTACGGGAATAGGCCTGAACTAGGCCATGGTACCGTAAGTTTTTGTCCACATAGAGCGTGTTGAGCCGAGGACTATCGAAACCTGTCAGAAACATGTTGACTACCAGTACAAGATCTACCTGCTTATTCTTTATTCTTTCCTGTAAATTGCGATAGTAATCATAGAAGCGTTCGGTTGAGTAGTTTGTGCCGTACAATGCGTTGTAATCCGTAATACATGCTTCAAGAAAGTCTCTGGAGTGCAGATTCCCTACCGTACCTTCGCCTGCAAATACATCTACGTCCAACATGTCAGAACTCTCATCTTCATTGGCCTGGTACGTAAAGATCGTGGCAATGCGTAAGGAGTCAGGCTTTTTTTCCTTAAATAATCGGTAGTACTTTTTGAGCACCTCGATATTTGGTGTTGCAAACAGCGCATTAAATTGTCCATTTTTTGTTTTTCTTTTCCAGTCGGTGAGCACATAGTCTGTTATCTTACTTAATCGGTCATCACTCTCTAAGACCTCTTTAGTGTCTATTCCTTCCACCTGAACTTCTTCAAAGTTGTCGGTGAAGCGTGTTTCCGGATATCGCTGCCGATACTTCCCTACATACTCAACAGCAAATCCGAGCACATTATTGTCATCAATCGCATGGGTAATGATGTACTTGTGCAAACACTCACCAAAAACATCTGCTGTAGTTACACCTCCCACATTATTATCGGCAAAAATCGGAGTTCCAGTAAAACCAAACAGTTGTGCGTTTTTAAAGGTATTGGAGATGCGAGCATGAGTCTGTCCAAATTGACTTCGATGACACTCATCAAAAATGATTACAATTTTTTCGTGTTGTAAGCCTGGAAATTGTTCTAAATATGATTCTCTTGAGATAGCAATATCCAGCTTTTGAATTGTTGTAACAATTAATTTACGATTGGGATCTTTGAGCTGTCTAACCAAATGAGTGGTACTGTTTGTCCCATCCACAGACCCATCGGAGAATGAATTGAACTCTTTGGTGGTTTGAATGTCCAAATCTTTTCTATCCACCACAAACAATACTTTTTTCACTTCGGGCATCCGCTCAAGAACCTGACTTGCCTTATAGGAAGTTAAGGTCTTGCCTGATCCTGTTGTATGCCAAATGTACCCGTTTTTACTAGACTCTCGAACTCGTTGTTCAATGGCGTTCACTGCATAGTATTGGTATGGTCGAAGAACCATCGGAATTTGTAATGATTCAGCCAGCACAATGTATTCAGCAATCATCTTTGATATCGTGCACTTCTCTAGAAAAATATCGGTAAACTGACGTAATTTTGTAATTTTTACATTGTCTTTGTCCGTCCAGTAGAACGTCTGCTCGAATGATTGTTTCGGATTGTTGGAGAAATACTTCGTATTTACTCCATTTGAAATCACGAAGATCTGGACATATTCGAAAAGCGTGCCTGCAAAAGAATGGCGATGGTAGCGTTGAATTTGGTTGAATGCCTCCTTCATTTCCATGCCACGACGCTTTAACTCAATTTGTACTAATGGAAAGCCATTGATCAGCAGTGTCACGTCATAGCGATTTTTATGGGTGCCTTCTTGGTTGACCTGATGCGTGACCTGGTACTCATTCTTGCACCGTTTCTCAGTGTTGAAGAAACGAACATAAAAGATTGACTCATCATCGCGTGTCAGCGCAAATCTATCACGCAGCGTTTTTGATTTCTGAAATCTATCTCCTTTTTGGAGGTGATTGAGGATTCGAGAAAACTCAGTATCAGAAAACTTCACTTCATTGAATTTTTCAAGCTGAGAACGGAGATTGATGGTCAGAGCATCGTTATCAGGAACGGAAACCAACTCAAATCCAAGTGAAATGAGTTGTTGAAGTAATTCTTGTTCAAGTTGAAATTCAGATTGATGGGTCATAGTTCTTATACAAACATTTGTTGAAGCAGACCCTTTTTCCATTGCTCAGCCATTTCTATTTGTTTTTCTTTGAGAACAATTAACTCATCAAGTGATTTTATAAAGTCAGCAATTTTCTTTTGCTCGTCTAACGAAGGAAATGGAAGCTTCATATTCTTGAATTCTGAGTAGCTAATTTGTTTCCCATCACGGATTCCATAGATCATTGAGTTTAACTGCTTGATAAAGCTTTCCTTTTTAAAGTAAATTCTAAAAAAATCATGGCAGATGGGAACTTTATTTCTCAATACCGTGTATGCAGGACTAGAGATACCTCTGATATTCGAATACTCAATACCACCTTGAAAGGACCTTAAACTTATTACGAAGTCACCTACATCAATAATTTTGTAGCTCTTTACACCAGCTTCGGACGTATTGATTCTTAAATCTAAATCACTTCTCTTGATTACCCCACGATCTTGGGTAACGGCTAATAAGGGCAAATCTCCCTGATGATTTTTATCAGTGTGGTTTGCGAATATTTCACCTGCTTTTTTTAGTTCCCAGTCAGGGAAATCGCGACCTTCTTTGTCTTTAAAGAGAATTTTTTTAGTAAAGAACAGTTGAAGTACCGCTTTTCTATAGAGCTCTAGCTCACATTTATGCTTTTTAAGATTATCGATGAAACAGTCAATCTTTGAAAAAAAAGTTGAGATTTCTTTTTGTTCTTCGAATTCTGGAAATAAGAATTCTATACTTTTTAGGTCTCTAAAAGACAGTACTTTTTGAGATGTTCCTACGCTGTATTTATATAGTTTTTTCCAGTTAGAATTTAATAGATTAAGTAGATATAATTCATTATCACTTTTGCATCTAAAAACTGGATAGTAGACACTTATTGCAGCATAATCACCCGTATCGTTTATGTTAAAATGAAACTTCCCATCATCGCTCCGAGATCGATAAGTTAGAAATCCATTGGGGATGATATTAAATCCAGCATTTTCGCGCTGAGTTATCCTATTACTATCACCGTAGTACTCCTCTTGTGCTAATAGTCCCTTTCTCGATGAAGTTAACACCTTGTATTGATTATTAATCTTAGTCTTTTCGCTATACTCTTCTATCACATTTCCAAGCTGGAACAAACGCAGTTCAGAAGTGAACTTAGGAAATCTCAATTTTGGTTTTTTTATGGATTTGGAAGCCATACTTAAAATGGATTATCAATATTAAGTTCTTTACAAAATTCAGCAATATTTTTTTTTGACTCTATTTCAGTCCTTTGAAGAGATCTTATATTTTTGGCTATTCTGTTTAGGTCCAATTCCGGCTCTTCTTCAAACGTATCAACATACCGTGGTATGTTTAGGTTGAACTCGTTTTCCTTAATTTCGTCCTGTCTTGCTCTGTGAGAATATCGTTCGATTTCTTTTCTCTGTGAATATGTTTCAAATATTTTATTGATATTTTCATCACTTAGCCAATTTTGATTTTTTCCTTTTTCAAATTCTCTAGAAGCATCAATAAAGAGAACGTCGTCATCCTCTTTTCTGCACTTTTTGAAAACCATGACGACTGCGGGAATACCTGTGCCATAAAAGAGATCAGAAGGCAATCCAATTACTGCGTCAAGTGAGTTTTGATTCTCAAGAATGTACTTACGAATTGTTTCATTCGCACCGCCAGCAAAAAGTACACCATGAGGCAAAATTACTGCCATAGTTCCATTTTCGGCTAAGTGGTGAAGCATGTGAGCAACAAAAGCATAGTCAGCCCTATTTTTTGGTGCTAGCCTGCCATATTGTGAAAACCGCTCATCTTGAACCAAGAGAGGGTCACTGTCACTTTTCCATTCTGCTGAAAAAGGAGGGTTTGCCACCACCGCTTCAGCCTGTAAATCCAAATGCATGTCGTCAACAAGCGTGTCACCTTGCCTGATGCTGAAACTATCAAATGGCACACCATGCAGAATCATGTTCATGCGGGCTAAATTGTAGGTGGTTGGGTTCAGTTCTTGCCCGTAGTATGTAGACACGTTGGCAAAGTCCCCAATACGAAGGAGGAGTGAGCCAGAGCCACAAGTCGGGTCATACACTGATTTCAGGCGCTTTTTCCCTTCTGTTACAATTTGAGCAAGTAATCTGGAAACCTGTGCTGGAGTATAGAATTCGCCACCCTTTTTGCCTGCACCTGCGGCAAATTCACCAATGAGGTATTCGTAGGCATCCCCCAGCAGATCACTCTTTGAATCTTCAAGTCTGAAATCAATTTCGCTTAATTTCGTCAAAACCTCAACGATGACTTCATTTTTCTTTTGCTCAGACTTCCCAAGTTTTGGAGAGGTCAACACCACATCATCAAAAAGACCTTTGAAATCGTCTTCACTTGCAGTACCCATCGACGTTTGTTCAATGGTATTTAGTACATTTTTTAAATCTTCAAGAATGAAGGTGCTTTCTCCTGATATTTCTCCGTTCCCCTTTTTGACCAAGAAACCAAACAAATCCGTCGGCTTAAGAAAAAAGCCTAAATGCTCCACGGAGGCCTCTTTTATTTCTTCTAGGACAGATTTCCCCTTTGGGCTTTTTCCATCAATTGTTGAAAATGTGTATGATTCTCTAGCAAGAAGCTTTTCGTTGACAAATTTTTCGAGTTTTTCGGAAAGATATTTGTAGAAGATGAATCCCAAGATATAGTTTCGGTATTCATCAGCATTCATCTTGCCGCGGAGAATATTTGCAACGGCCCACAGTTGTTTCTCAAGAAGGCGTCGTTGTTCTTCAGACATAGTATTCCTTAGATTGATTCAGCTAGATTGCTATTGAGTTCACTATTCTAACTGTATTTTCTTACGCATCACAGTAGCTATAAATACATCCTTCACTCACCAGATAGCAATAGTATACTAGGCTGTCTACCTCTAGTCTTGATCAATACGAACTAATGGAACTATGGTTTGATAGCGAGAGTACTGACTGTATCTTGAAGTGATCTCAACATAGTCAACAGTGGCAGTACAACAAAGAAGCTTGAGTACATCCCCACTAGAACACCTAGGAATAAAAGAATGCCAAAGGCTTGTAAACTTGCAGGGCCGATGGCTACCAAGGAAAGCAGCACTGCACTAGTTAGGAGACCCATCCGGAGACTACGAACAATAGTGCTCTGGAGTGTTTGATCTGCTAAGAGTGGAAAGGGTGTGGTTGGTGCTATCTTTTGTAGTTCTCTTAATCTATTCAGAATGACAAGTGTGTCATGCGTTGAAAAACAAAATCCCGTTACTATCGCAATCACCCATAACATGTCGGCACTAAAGTTGGTCACGTGACTAAGCACACTGCTGACAGCTACAAGGAATACAAGATCATGGATTGCAGCTAGTAGCGAAGCTAGGGCAAATGGGATCGATTTAAAGCGCATCCCAATCAGAACTAAAACGGAAAGCAGCGCTACTCCTAGGGTGATCACTGCCTGCCGTTGAAGTGTGGGAGCCAGTGCTGGGTCCTTTCGGGCAAGCTGGACCGTTTTTACCGTTCCCAACGGGGCTAGAGCCTGTTCAATTTCCTGTTGTTTCTCTTCCGGCAGTTGTAGAAACTCAATTCTAAACTGCGACTCCCCAGTACCGATGATCGACACTGGTTCGGCGATGGGTGCGACTGCTGCGGTGATTGCAGTGGTAGCTACTCTCCCCTCTTGGGTTTCAATCCGAACTTCATGGACTACTCCACCGGCAAATTCAATCCCAAAGCGCAGAGGAAACCGCCAAATCAATAGTGAACACACAGATACAAAGAGCGCAGAAACAATCAGATAGGTTGTGCTGTTTGTCGAAAGTATTCCATGTCTCATACGGTACCTGCCTTTGGATGATAAAAGAGGGTCAACAATACCTTCAAGAGTAATTGTCCCAGGATCGCGTTGAGGAGAATCCCGATCGCAAGGGTCAAGCCAAAACTTCGTGCGACTGGGGACTGCACCAGAAAGTTCCAATCAAAGGGGTTGGCAAGACAGACACACATCACCACAATGAAGAAATTGGCGTCCGTGATCGCCGCTCTATTTTTCTTAAAGGACAATGACAACAGCGTGGGAATGGTTTTTCTTGCACCGTCTGTTTCCAGTTCCCGTAGACGCTCAAATCCCAAGATAATGGTATCCACTGCAATACAGAGCGACAGAAACATGCCCACAATTCCTGCTATGGTAATGGGGATTAACAGCAGTTTATACAGTACTAATGAGATGAGGATTAAAAAGGCAATCACGATGGTACCTAAGACCCCTTTGAGTCGGTAGAGTAAGAGAAGACTCAAACCCACTGCAAAAAATCCAACGATTCCCACCTTGATGAGGAGAGAGAAGGTTTGCTGCCCGAAGAGTGGTTCTGCTGTCTGCATCGAGACAACTCCGACATCCACAGGAAGTGGTCCCGAATTTAAGACAGCGGCAAGCGACCGTGCCTGATCGAGGGAAAAATCACCACGAATCATGGCACGCCCATCCGTAATCTCTTTGTCCACCTTCGGGACACTAATGGGATAGTCATCCAAGAAAATTGCTAATGGTTTTCCGATGTTATTCCGTGTGAGCACTGCAAACTTTTGGGTGCCAGTGGAGGTAAAGGCGATTCCCACACTAGGTTGTTGCGTTTGCGGATCCGTAAGAACGGCAGCCTGCAGTAATTCTTTTCCGGTTAAGTCCGTAGGAAGATAGTCCTTTACCTGAGCAGAGGGAGTCGCACTCATCGATCCGTTGGCCGGTTTGTATTCGCGAAAATCAAGTTTTGCCGTTGTACCTAACAATGCTTTTATCGTTTCCATATTCCCTTGGGGACGCAGTACGATATCCAATTCGATGGCATCTTTTTGGGAGAGTGTGGAAAATTGTGCATCCAGGACTCCATAGTCCTTTAGACGCCTGGTTAAGATCTCTTTGACCCCAGCGGAAACAGTAGCGTGTTGATCCGCCGGAATTGATGCCAAATTCGCACGGAGGGTGACTTGGGTTCCCCCATTTAGATCTAGACCAAGAATGGTATTAAGATCACGCGCGAAGGTCTTTCCAAAGATGGAAAACGAAAGATCTGGTCGATGGATCGTAATTGGAGCAAGTGGCAAGTTTTTACATAGCATGGGAGCAAAACGCTGCTGGCACAACTGCTCCGATCCAAGATTAATCGTCAAAGTCTTTGGAAGCAACAGCACGAATGCAATGACAGTCACTACAAGAAAAAGCAGATAGAAACGCAGTGCAGAGAAAAATGACATGACCATTATTTTTTACCGTAAGCTTCACTTTTTCAAGTAAGGGATTTTCGTTTAGATCGCCGTTAACAACATGTTGGGAAGCGCGGGAAACAGTGTCGAGAGGATAGCGATGATCGAGAGGAAGAATAATAGGACGTAGACGATGGCCGCTTTTAGCGCTTCGTCTTTTCGCACGAAGGTGCGCCGTTTTGAGCCAGAATTATCAACTGTACAGTCAGGTTGTTTGGACGCACGTAATACTTGGGGCAATAGGAAACGAAAGGCTCCATACAGATACAGGATGGAGAGGATTAACGTCACACAATTGAATAGGAACATCATAGCGCCCACTTATCCCAATTGAGGCTTCACTTCCAGCAAACTATCCTCATCTCCAATGATCATAACGCGACTCCCTGCTAAAATGTCGCGCAGAAATGGATCACGGCGATTCTTTCGAAATAAAAATTCTTCTTCTGTCATCACGGTATAGTTGATCTCGTGACCGCGCTTTGACTCCTCTGCCTTCACTAAGGCTGACATTTCTGGAAGCACAATATTGCCGACCACCAAAATGTCCACATCGGTATGCAAGCGCTTGCCAAACCGAGCAAAGGGTCCGGAGAACATGATAAATTTCACATCACCAAGTTTCTTTTTGTTTTTGCGCAAATCTTTTCCCAGTCCCGTAGTCTTTGCAACCATCGTGAGAAGATCGGGAAAAAATTCATATTGAGGATTGAGCATGTAGTACAGACGATTGCCGCGCTCTTCATTTCGCACCATCCCTACTTCTTGCATGCGGGAAAGTTCGCGTCGCACCGCATTGATCTCTTCTCCAGTCAGACGGGTGAGCTCACGCACATACCACATCTCAGAGGGTTTGGAAAAAAACAGTTCGATGAGTTCCACACGAACTTTAGAGAGCATGAAATCAGAGAGTTGGGCCATAGGAGTGAGTAAATCCTTGGCTCAATTTTACACTAGATCGTGTTGCGCGCAACGGCAAGCGAAAGGATCAAGTGTGCCCTAGTCTCGTTTCGCGCTGTGAATAAAGCGAAGCGCAGTCTCTTCGGTTAAATTCTGATCGTCGTAGTTAGGTATCCTAACCCGAACGAACCGTTCATGTGTCAGCACCGCCACTTGTGAAATTAATTCTATGATGACGCCGGAGCGCTGGAGATATGGGATTGGTACTTCTTGTCCTACTTGTAAGGTATGTAGAGGAACAGGAATCTTACTACACTCTTCTGCTTCCTTCGCTGTAAAGTGTGGCATGCCGCAGACTGAGCAACGATAATTCGCGCCCTCTAACATAGGTTTCTCCTACTCCACGGTTACAGGAGTATTGGTTTGTAGGACACTAATCCAAATTTGACCGCGGACAAAGGAGATTGCTTTCCCTTTGGCATCCGTAAAGGTAAGTCTGGAGGTTCTATCTTTCTTGCTCCAGGTTGCATCGACACGCTTCCCATTTTGGAAGATAATTGCTTTCCCGCTTCCTGCCGTCTGATACCACATGTGCTTATGCACATCCACAGGGCCTTCTTCTTTGGTGAAGAGAACAACCACATTCTTGGTTGCCAATTGTTTACCATCGTTTAGGTCAACGTGTTTTTCACCAGCCATGGTACGAAGGTATGTGTTACTCGTCGCATCATAGTTCCATTGGACAGCAAACTGCGTAAAGCCTTCCCAGAATTCATAGGAGATCTTCTGGGTTGCTCCGCTGGCAGCGGCATCATCCGCAAACGTCCATTTTACAAATCCAGTACTCCAGTCTGTCCCCTTCTTGTCTTTGTTGGTTAATCCACGCTTGGTCGCGGCAAATTCCCAAACTCGACTCGTAGAGGATTCCATCGTGTGTTCGGTGGCTAAATCTTTTCCAGGAATACGATTATAGTTCCGTGCAAAGACGGGATACGAGACGCCACGACCATCAATGTCGTTAACCTGTGCCCATCCATAGGTGGTGAGCTGTTCAAGCGCTTGAACCCGTTTATCCGTGCCATCGTTTCCAAAGTTATTCGCTCCACCCACGTGAACATAGAGAGGATTGTTATAGTCACTGGCCCATTCAATAAAATAGGAACGTGCACTACGTACGGGAGCGACGATGGTATCTTTGGCTTGTGCGGCACAATAGAAGAGTCCCATGAAGCGGGTGATCCCACCTTCCGCAACAGCTTCATAAATGACATCTGCTTTGGAGAGTCCCGATTGGGGTCGGGCATCCATGTGGTTTTCGATCATGACTGCCAAGGGACGGCGTTTTGCCCAAGCTTCTGCTTCTGGCTTGGTATACATGGCACCATTAATGGGACATTCCTCTGTCTTTGGCAGTGAAGAGTCAACATTCACACCTCCAGAGCTCTTAGGGACGGAGGGAGAAATTAAGTTCGCAAGTCCCCCACCAGCACTTCCCACAGGAGCCACAGCTCCATTGGCAAAGGCCAATTTAAACCCACCAAAGGCAATAGCCGTGGTAGCGATATAGAGAGCGACAAGTGTACCAATCTGTTTTGGCTGCATACGATTTCCTTGTAACAAAAAAACCAATACAGATCATGGTATCAAACAGATTTAAAAAATGACAGTCCATGAAAACCTGTTGAGGGTCTGGTAGTCAAGGCAGCGATAGATTAAGATAGGTTGTATCTATGGGAATACAACGCCGTCATCAACTGGATGCCAGTCAACAGATATCCGCGTTAGAACTTACCTACAAGCTGGATACCAAAGCCTTAAAGAAGAAACCATCGGATCCCCTGCCGGTCCCGACAAAAAGAAGTTTACGTTTTGACATCGTCAAAACACTCCTGGTTGGAGTCATTATTGTGGGGATTATTCTGTTGATTGCGTGGAATCTGTAACAGGGTTCTTTCCTTCTCAAATTCCTACTCAAACAAAGTAAACAAGTGTATGATGTTTGTTTACATCATCAGTACTAATGTCAACAATCAACGCTCTTTAGTTGACATTTAGAAGTGACGTTCTCATATGGTCAATAGAAACGCTCATGAATTGACCATTTCCTAGGAAGAAAGTAGCACTCCATCCTCAAGAATTGTTACCCCATCAGCAAGCACTTTGGAGCCAGGCTGGCGCATGTCTTTAACGATGTCCATATGCACCCCCGAATGATTCTTTCCCCCTGCTTCCAAGAAACTATCTCCAATCGCACAGTGAATGGTCCCTTCGATCTTTTCGTCAAAGAGTGTGTTATTAAAATAGCGCGTGATTCCAGGGTTCATTCCGATCGCAAATTCACCTAGTCGTTTTGCGCCGTCATCCGTAGAAAGGATCGCGTGTAACGTGTCTTCATGTTTACTCGCACTTGCTTTGGTAATGAGCCCATCGGTGAATTCAAGCCGGATATCCGTTAGTTCTTTTCCAAACCGAAAGAGAGGAAAATCAAAAGTGATGACTCCGTTGACCGAATTTTCCACTGGGGAGGTAAAGACTTCTCCGGCAGGCATATTGCAATCACCCACATCCGGAATGAAAATGCGATCAGTCGCACTCAACGTGAGTTGTGTGTCTTTCCCAATGACCTCGATCTTCGTTGCATGGGACAGTCGTTTTGAAAGCGACACTATGCGCTTCGATTCTTTTTTCCAGTCGCGTAAACATGCAGAGAAATAAAATTCTTCAAAGTCATCCGTACTCATTCCGGATTCCTGTGCCAATGCTGGTGTTGGTACCCAGGTCAGCACCCAGCGTTTGGAGAGAATGACTTTCTTGACGGGTTGTTTGATCTTTTGCATCTGTAGGATCTTTTTTGGATCCGCAGCCACTAACGCTCGGGTGTTCTCTTCCCCAACCAAGGTGATGATGCAGTCTGCCCAGTTGGCTAGAAACAAATCAATGGCAGGATCTTTTTCCAAATGCGCACTACTTGCTGTGGAAAAGAAAAACGGAGACAACGTTTCGTCGGCAATATCTAGGTAGGGATGACCGCCAACCTCAATCACTTTTTTGTACACCGATCGGGCATAGGGTAACGCAGCCACTCCAACACAACGAATCCAAACATGATCACCAGGTTGTACTTTGGTGCTATAGGAAACGAGGAGGGACGCGAGTTGATCACTACGAGGGTCTGACATTAAAGTTGCTTTCTATACCAGGATGAAAATGCTTCCATTGCTTGATGACGATGGCTCAAGGTATTTTTGATGTCACTTCCCAATTCACCAAAGGATTGGGTGTAGCCTGTGGGAATAAAGATCGGATCGTAGCCAAACCCCTGCCCACCTTGGATCGCAAAACCGATTCTCCCCTCACAACTTCCACGAAAGGTTTGTGGTTCACCTTGAAGCGGAACATAGGCGAGTACACAGACAAAGCATGCTTGACGCTCTCTTACTCCTTCAAGCTCGTGCAGGATCTTGTTGCTACGATCTGCATCTGTCCCGTCGATATACCGTGCAGAATAGACTCCCGGTCGTTTCTCTAGGGCATCTACTTCCAGGCCCGAATCATCGGCCAACGTTGGTAAGCCAGAGTGTTTGGAGTAGTACTGTGCTTTCAAAATGGCATTCTCTTCAAAGGTTGCCCCCGTTTCTTCTGGTTCGGGGATTGTTGTTTCTAGATCTTTGAGTGTCTTAATGTTTACCTGATCATGGTCAAATAACGCAAGTAGTTCATTGATTTTCCCGGGATTACCGGTCGCAAAGAGCAAAGTTTCCATGAGCTCGATGCTAGAATGAGTCCATGCGGAAGTCAACGATTGAAACCGTGTTGTCGATCTTGGATCAAACCTATCCTTCCTTACCCATGCACGAGATTCATGGCCATGATCCCTTTCATCTCTTAATTGCAGTGCTCCTGTCCCAGCGATCCCGTGATCAAGTTGTCGTCCCGCTTGCCTCGCGTCTTTTTTCGCACTACCCCACGCCACAAGCAATGGATCATGCCACGCTTGAACAGATCCAACAATTGATCAAACCCGCAGGTTTTTATGTGGGAAAAGCAGCTGCGATTAAAGCCATCAGTAAAATCTTGATTGAAAAATACGATGGGAAGGTGCCATCGTTGGAAGCTGATTTACTCTCCCTCCCTGGCGTGGGTCGAAAGACAGCCAATATTGTCCTGACCTCGTGTTTTAATACGCCCCAAATCGCTGTGGATATCCATGTGCATCGGATTACCCATCGGTTGGGCTGGGTGACCACCACGACGGTGTTGGATACCGAAATTGCGCTCACGCGTCTAATCCCACCGCGGTTTCATGCCATCGTGAACCGAGTGTTTGTGGCCCATGGACAAACGCTCTGTCTTCCTCGGTCCCCACACTGTAGCCGGTGTCCGATCGCACACTTGTGTCCGCGCCTCGGAGTAATAAACAGCCAGTAAAAAAGCCCCGTTCTCACAGGGCTTTTTGTTGCAGCTTCAGTTGATTAGTTCGGTTCACCCAAGGTGACTGTAATGCTCGTCGCTTTTGTATCTTCGGTTATCGTGAAGGTAAAGTCCGCTAGGATGCGTTGCAAATCTTTAGCAAGCGCTGCGGCTGTCGCGGGAACAGTAATAGTTCCTGCTTTTTCCTCATCACCATTTCCAACGGTTCCCGTGGTATAGCCTTCTTTCTTTACCAAGGCGGCTTGCTTACTGGCAAGTCCAGCGACCTTCGTTCCATTGAGCACATCCACTTTGTATTTCTTCTTTAAGGCGATAAATTCGGCGCTATTAGTTGCGACCAACGACGCACTGTCACTAGCTTGTGGCGTAGCAGACGGAACTGGAGTTGGGGTGGCTGTTGGTTGAATCATTGGGGTTGGGGCTGGCTCATTGGAACTTGACTGCGTCTTGGAATAGACAACAAAGGCACCAACACCTAAAAGAACGACTGCAATCAACATTAAGATGATGCCGATGATTTTCTTCGAATTTCCACCGTCGTTGATCTCATGAATTTCACCGACGACGGCCTGTGGGACCACACCAGAATTCATCGAACCTTCCGAAGAAGCCTGCGGCAAGTCAAAGGAGACGCTGGGCGCTTGTGCGGCGGGAGCTGCAACTTCACCTTTGAGATCGTGCTCGAAAAAGGATGGCAGTGCAGGTTCGTTGGGTTGTACCACGTCCGGTACAGGAGCACTGGGGGCAGCTGGTGCTTCTAATGGGGGTGCAAAAGAGACTTCTGGTTCTGCGGTGGCAACGGTCGTGTCATGGGCAGGATCGACAGAAATCTCCGTTGGGGTTGGCAAGGTTTGCGGCTGCGCTGCTACCGGTTGTTCTGGAGCTTGAGGAGGAACATCTTCAATTTCTACGACAACCGAACGTCGTGGAGCTGGTGTCGTTTCTTTGACTTCTTCATCGAAGACATTAACAACTGGAATGTCAGAAGAAGTTTTAGACTTGGATGAGGTTGGTTTAGATTTGGATGGTGCACTCATATCTAATAAGATTAAAGCAATTTGGAGAGAAGAGCAAGATAAGTTTTCCTCTTCTTTCCATGATATTGAAAGCTAGATCCATTCTGCGTATGCTTAAGGTATGAAAACGATTGGAATAGTCTTTGCGTTTTTTGCCTTTTTGTCGATGGCAATTGTTGTGTATACACTGCGGAAGTCAGAAACGATTGATCCACAGATTCGTGCTCAAGATTCTCAAGTGATCTTGCCTGTTCTCCTGGATGACTGTAATGTCCAGTTTTCACATGAATGTACTCCCACACCAAAAGGAATTAGTCTTCCTCCGTATCTCGTGTATTCCACAGAAAAGATCTTACAACGGTCTGCAAACGTAAACTTAAAAAACTATACCGAAACAGTTTCTCCGACCTTTTTTACGGATCTTGATGGAACGATGCAAACGACACCGCAACAAACGCGTTATACCTTGGCTGAGATTCTCAGTTACACTTCCATAAATACTCGGATTCAACCCAAAATTTTGATTGCGTTCATGCGGTTACAGTCTCCGGAAATTTGGAATGCAACGAATGCACCAGTATCGAACATGCTCAAGCGATCAGAGCCCACCCTTGCATCACAAATCAAACAACTTGCGATTATCCTTAGAGAAGGTATCCGAACAGAACGGACCTTCCCTTCATCACTGGCGATTGCAGGATCCAAGCTCTATCGCTACGAACCTCGTTTGAATATTGGCAGTCGGGTGGTGTACGGTTACCTATCCCAGCAAGCGACATCTGAATCGGAATTTGATGCCTGGGTAGGATTCTCCCAGAGTCCGCAGTCCAACCACCTCTGGACTATTTGGAATGAGTTATATGGAGAACCAGCGTTTTCCAATCAGCCCCATTTTCTCCCGGAACCATAACAGGTAGTTTCAAACTCTCTGATGCCTTGCGTTCCCTACGTGCTCTCCCACCTCTCCAACGCACTGCAATGGATTACTGCTTGGGGACTCTGTGCAGTTTTAAAGCAGCGATGAGCTGGACAACACTTGGGAAGAATAATAGAAACTACACCATCATCCTGAGGGTAACAACAACAGTTAGGCATCCGTGGATGGACCGATTAGGGAGCGATCTCTTTCCAGTTACTCAAGTTATCTTTCATTAGGTCTGGAGTATTGGAAAGCAGATCCGGTCGGTAGATAAAGAGTGAGGTTGGGCTCAAGTTATTGCGGGAAGGGTCGCCTCCATTTTTAAAATCACGTGGAAGTCGGACGTTTCCGCAGACTGCAAACACACCTTCTCCGATAAATTTAAGATCTGTCCCAGCTGCTCCTGCACTCTGTACCGTCAAATTTCCGTTGGCAATATACACACCTTGAACTTGACCATTCCCTGTTTGACTCACGTCTGAAGTTCCGACGGTGGGCGACACGATGATATTTCCTTTGACGATGAAGGCTAGGAAGGCGCTGTTGGCGACAGTAATATTGGCATTGATGGTGAGATCACCGTTCACAAAGATGACCATCTTCCGATTACCCGTTAATGACCAATTCGAGTTCACACTCAAATCTGACGCTACATAGTAGGCGTTTTTACCATTAGGCTTATCCGAGACCGGAGCGTTCGCACCGTTCAGAGAGGTAATGTCATTGGCGGGGTTCACCCCCAAACTAAACTTTCGATAAAAATAATCGTAATTTTCTTTACAGACATTGGAGTACGAGGTCCGAACCAGACGGTTGGGATCCGAGATATTCGTTTCTTGATTTCCTGCGGCAGAATCTAAGTCCACGATCGATGAGCGTTGCACGACTAATGCACCTTGGGTGTACTGTCCAATCGTCGCGTAATTTGAAGAATCAAATGGCTTGGAAATTTTGGC
Source organism: uncultured Pseudomonadales bacterium (assembly GCA_964635905.1). GTDB lineage: Bacteria > Patescibacteriota > Microgenomatia > UBA1400 > UBA12028 > JACOVC01. Next base: position 256,350 of record CAZWPK010000001.1, on the reverse strand, counting down.
CCCATTTAATAGCAATGGCGCGATCGGATCTTGCATACTCACACCGCTTCCAGAAGTTAAGGCAGCAATATCTGCACCTTGCGTCTGGAACCATGGCATGGCCACCTGGCTGACGTAAAAAGGTAAATTCTGGGGAACACTGACATTGCTGTACGTACAGCCAACGGGACAGGTACAGACTAGTTGTGGTTGTCCGACGGGTGGCTGCGTTAACTGTAAACTGACGTTATACCCAGTTCCTCGATCGACTTGGGTAAAGGAATAGGATCCATTCGTCGTGGACACTGGGACTGTCTGTGTGAATGGGGCTTTGGTAATTGTCACGTTCCCTCCGCCGGTATACGCAGCAGGGACACCGGACGTGGTACAAACACCACCCACAACTAAGGCAGTTCGAGAGTTATCCATGTTAATGGTGGAACCAAAATCGACTTTATCCTCTACCACAAACAAATGAGGGACACTCCAGCGACCATTGACGCGTGGGGCTCCCTGATAGGTACAAACATCATTGATCGTTCGCACTGACCAAGAGTAACGCGAGAAAGCCGCACTGGGCACGAATCGATAGGAAGGTTTGAGCACTGTACCACAGAAGGAAGCAGGATTGTTACAGTTAGATCCTTCGGGTACCACCTGGACTTCCCACTCTCGATAGATAGGACCAGAACTATTGGAAGGCCCGGGATTCCAGGACAACTGCACAAATTTTTCAGTGGATGATGGAGATCCCGCACACGTTGCATCGGATACGTTTGCGCGTAATCGACACACACCGGAAGAACAGGCAAACGGTTTTTCAGCTCCCGCGGCAAAACTCACCCGGTAGTCCCCTTGCGGTTGTCCAGTCATCACGGAATTGAAGTTGATGTTTTGCTTAAAGGCGCCATTGATAAAGAAATCAACCAGTGAGCCCGTCGCATCACGATAGCCTGATACCCCCACAGAAGTTGTCCCTGAGGCCATGTTTACGCCCGCTCCCTGCGTCGTTGTATATTGAACGGGATATCCACCAGCCACTCCCGTTGTGAACACACCAGGAGGCCGGTAGGTCATGCGCGGATTCAATGTACTTGGAGACGACCCAATGGAGATGAGTGCGCTGTTTTCCAAAAATCCAATAAATCTAAAATACGTATAGGGGTTTACCGCAAAACTACCGCGATTGAGTCGTGCTTCGACTCGGTTTGCTCCACAGTCATAGTCATCGGAACAGGCTGCATTGCAGCGAAGCTGCGTACTCGGGCTGCCTGTGCTTGTAACAATGGCACCATCTGCAGGTGTCATTCCAGTCGGTGCCGAAGGAATTTCAAACGACTGTGCATTCGGACAGGTGAAATTGCCGTTATTACAAATGTAGTTTTGGCCACACCACAAGGAAGGATCCGTTCCACAATAGCGCGCAATCACTTGTGGACTTCGACAATCTCCGCAACTATATCCTGCATCACCGGGTAGCCAGTTGCAGGTTAGGCCGGAACAACACGTTGTGGTATCCGCCCAGCCACCACAACCCTGACCAGCGGAAGCACACGTGGAGCCACCTCCACACGAGGTTGGATCCCAGCGACAGGTTCCATCGGGAGCTTGCACACACTGACTACTCCCACCAAATGGCGGACACGATCCACACGAACCACATCCGCCCCAAGAGCCTCCTCCACCGCCACCACCGCCAGTCGGTCCGGGAGTTCCCCCACCCACAACCCAACACTGGTAGGTTACGCCTACAGAGGATTCGGTACATTGACCAGTTCCTCCACTCGTTCCTCCGTTACAATCGATAATTTGATTAGTCCAAGAACAGCCAGCGGCAGCGGCAGAACATGCCACTACCTGTGTTCCCGTGTTACGGCACGTGGGAGGACCCGTTGGGGTATAGCTGGTACAGTAGTTGGTACACACTCCATCACCAGGATCGCCGCAGACTCCAGTAGCTCGCCCCAAGTCGCCGAGACCACATCTTTCTCCAGACCAAGCACACCGAGGTTCCCAGTTATTGCAGGTCTGGCCCAGTGTTACACAGGCATATTGATTAATAATTCGGGTAGGTGCACAGACTTGGGCAAAAATCGTTTCGGGCTTCAGAAAAGATGCGAAAACAAAAAACATAGTTCCTATGAGGATTGATCGAATCATAAGAAACCAATCCCATCTGGCTGAATAGCATAGTACGTTGGCTTTATTTCAGAAGCTTTAATAAGTTCGTCTAACGTCTTCATTTGCTGTTCATGTTCTGGAGTAGTTGCGGAGAGTTGCATGCGCAGTTGAAGTGTTGCTCCAGGAAAAATTCTAGATTTGACCGCAGAAAACGGTTGATTTTCCCATTCCATCCCACCCTTGGCATTTTTCGTTCCGACAAAAAAACTAGATGCCTCGGCAGGAAACGTCACCATGATTTCATTCGTTGATTCGCCATCAATCAAAAATGTAGATCGAGATAAGGAACCAAGGTTATTTAAGTTTTGAGTAAACTTCCCTTCTATAATGTAGAGGTAGCTAGAATCATCTACAGAGAGCTTAGTGACTTTATACTTTGAATTACTGCTTGAAGGTTGAGCATTCAGACTGGTGGGAACAGTAGTTGTTTTTGGTCTAGATAAGAAAAAAAACACACCGGAAATGACCAACGCTAATACGATAAAAAAACCTCCAACCGCTACTAGCGATTTTGAAACAACCATACTCCTTATAAAGTAGCGTGTTCTACTTCAGAATTCAAGAGAGCTTCGTACCAGCACGGTTACGACAGGACTAACGATGTGCGGAATCCAACTGGTAACCCAGAGATCAAATGCCCAGCAAAATTTTGGAGATCATCTACCGGCACATTTCGTCGTTGCGCTAAATCTTGAATGATTCCCGTTACGTCTAGAGACGCAATCGGGGTCCCAGTTTCAATTGCAATTCTAAGATTCTCGATCGCGGCTGTCATCAGCGCTGCATCTAGCTCCCCGTAAACGTCTGTCCCACGAAACGCACTAGGACGAAATTCTATTCGAACTCGAGTCATTGCAGGAGCCTGAGTATAACGGTCCCGTACTTCTTCTGCATCGTTTATGGTGATCGCTTGTCCATTTTGGATCACACCAACATTGCCTCCCATTTGACCATCCACAATCGTATTGCGAAAAATAAGGAAGAAACTTGGGATCCCATGCGGATTCCCAGATTGAACTTTGATCACACAATACAATTGGTCATTATACGTTGTTTGCTCTACACTACATCCTCGAAGAACACCTTCGAGCACCATTGATTGAGTAAAACCTGTCCCCGTTAACTCTGGGGAGGAATCTGCTGGTTCAAACCAGTCCGGATGCGCTTGTATTACATGCTGGATTTCAGGGTATCCAAAGGCACTCATTGGTCCTATCACCTGTCCTGGAGTTAGGAACGATGGCGTAGGAATACCATCAGGCCCGGGGATGATGGGAGACTCCAATGTGGCAGCACCACCTTGAGGTTCTCTTGTAGCGGGGTCTGTACCAGGTTCAGGAGCTGCAACAGGTTGTGCAGAAAAAATACCGAGTGTAGCTGAAACCCACCCGATTTGCCCATCTGCTAATTGAATCTTGTACCATCCATCCGAGCTTACCTCTAACACGTTAAACTGAGTTCCATTGGGGGCTACCATGATAATCTCACCGGAAACAGGTGCTGTACGAATGTTTGCCCCAGCATTTCCCTCCGTTGTAATGGTAACAGAGCCAATAAAAGGGCCTCCGCCTTGATACTCAGGTCGCAAGAAAAACTTCTCTGCAAAGTCAGCTCCGGGAGCCATAATGCTAGTGTGCTCCGGACTTGATTTGAGAGCTTTGGAAATATCTTGAGGTCTTGCTGCATCTGCTTGAGCAGCTGACAATCCAAAAACGAGTGTTGCCCCCGCTGCAGCTAGAACTGCGGGCACGCGTTTAGCGTTTGCGTAAATTTGCTCGTATCGTAGATCTCTTAAAATGTTATTTGATTTCAATGTCTTTAAGTCTTTTACTACTTCTCTTCCCATATAACCTTTACTCTATTACTATAAGACTTGCGGTAGGGTAAAAAAAGAACCGCAGGAGCGGTTACTTATTTGTCTACGTAAGTAACAAAGAGATCATCTACTTCGTGGGTGCTTAAGCACTCAGATCGCTTCATTAAGACTATATTTTAGCACATTTGTAGGAAAATCAATAATTACGCGTTAGAAGCACGTATTAGGGCGCAACTTCTTGCCAGTTGATCCGGCTCTCTTTCATCCTTGAGGGCGTATTTTGGACGAAGTCGGGGCGATACACAAAGAGCGAGGCGGGTACCTTGTTATTCTGCAGTCCATTGCCGCCATTCTTGTAGTCTCGAGGTAATCGAACACTTCCGCAAGTCGCAAAGATGCCCTCTCCCACGAATTTTAAGTCTGTTCCGGCTGCCCCTGTCGAGTTGACTACGATATTGCCATTGGCAATGTACACTCCCTGAACCACTCCGGAGACGCTAGTAAAGTCCGTGGTCCCTACACTTGGATCAATGGTAATCGAACCTGAAACGATAAAGGAAAGGAATGCTCCGTTTGCGACCTTGATCGTATTTTTGATGACCAAGTTCCCTTTTACAAAGATCACGATGCTTTCGTTTCCAGAAACTTGCCAGGGAGAATCAATTGTGAGCGGGACGCTCCCCTGATAGAAATAGGCGGGTTTTCCATTCAGTGGAGGCACGGTTGGTTTTCTAGCATCGATTGGGTTAGTAAAGTCTAGTGTGGGACTTGCTCCCATGCTATAGAGCCGGTAAAAATAGTCATAATTTTCGCGACAAACAAGTGAGGTTGGCAACTTGGCAACGCGATTAATTCCAGACGGTCCAACATAGAATTCTTGGGTACCAGCTTGTTCTTGCAGATCGATACTTGCTCCGCGATTCGTCACCACTGCCCCAACAGTTTGCAGCTGTGTGGGAGTGGTGGGAAGTGACAAGTACGGCTGACACCACGGCTCGGTACACGTGTCAGGGATCCGATTGCGAATACTTGTTCCACCGGAGGCAAAGGCACCGATGTCGCCACCCATGGTCTGGAACCACGAGGTTCCCATTGGGGAGACAAAGAATTTCAAATCTTCTGTGGTTGGGGCACTTTTCCCGGTATACACACAGCCCGCTGGACACGTACAGGTGAGGTTGGGATTTAACGGGTCATAGGTGATCGTGTATTCATTGGTTTTGGGATCTAGATTCGAAATCGTATAGACACCAGAACTAATAGTTCCATTCGTTACTTTTCCAGCTGCGTCTTTCGCCGAAATGCTTCCCGTACTAATCGGACTTCCTGGATCAGCCGAGATACAGTATCCACCGCCAAATCCACCGATGCGTTGTGGTGGTGCCTTCCCTGCTAACGATGGGTCCGTTTGAATCGTGGAAGTTACTGTGGCAGAACACGTCGGGTCCGCCTGACACATACTCTGGGTCTGACAGCCAGAAGGACTACAGGTTCGCATCAAGCGTCGTTGACCCAATGGACAACCTCCTGCAGCTCCACATTCGGCTGGCTTCCAAGCTTCACAAGTACACACTGGTGGGGGCGCAGTGGGTGGTGCGGTTGGAGGTGGAGTACTCCCTCCACCACCACAGGCATTGGCTATGGGTCGACTGGCAGGACACACCTGACAGGAGGGGTATGAAACAGATCCACAACTATCTCCATAGTTTTTCGTGTCAATGCCTTCGGTACAGGCATTACAGCCAGCAGGATCTACCGCGCCGTTGGGTAGATAGCGACGTTCACAACAGGTGCGACCAGCAAAGACTGGAGACGCAGACTGAAATGCAAGAAATGTAAAAAAGCTAAGAAATAAAAAACAAAAAAAAGCTCGACGCATACAGTAAGTATGCCGACCAAATGGTGGTTTGACAAGAGACGCGCTTACGGTCGAAAGATTTGCAACACATCCTTGAAAGTAATCAGGATTAGTAACCCAATCAGGAGCGTAAAGCCCACGTTATTAAAGACCTGTTCAATCTGTACGCGCTTTCCTTTCGGAAATAGTTTTTCGATCAACATGAAAAAGGCGCGTCCCCCATCCAGTGCTGGAATCGGAAGCACATTCATAATTGCCAAGTTCACCGAGAGCATAGCGGCAAAGTTTAGCATCACGATGGGTCCTCCCTCAAATAGATTGTCCTTCTGCACTCTATAGGCGATTCCGATTGGTCCAGCCACATCTGTGGGTACTGTGCCGTTACTAAATAGTTTGCCAAACATGTCACCTAAAGAAGTAACGATTAAAGTACCGAACTGGACCGACTGCTCTGTTCCCACTACAACTGCACGAAATGGAACCTGATACCAAGGGAAGCGCTTCAACGTTTCTTGCGTGAAACCAACCCCCAGCGCACCATCTCCCGGAGGAATTTCATCATCAGTTCGAACTTTTGCTGTCACATCGGTTAGTTGATCTTGACGCAGAAAAGTTACTGTAATGAATTTCCCTTTTTGCGACTTGATAATCTCTTCAAATTGATCCTTATTCGTAATTTCAATTGTGGATTTGTCTTCTAAGGTCATGGAAACAACTTGGTCACCTGCCTGTATTCCTGCAAGCTGGGCTGGACTACCTTCAGAAGTCCCAGTGATCCGAACGTAGGGATCTTTGACAGGAATACCAATAATCGAAAAGATGATTGAAAATGCAACAATGCCAAAAATAAAATTAACTGCTGCTCCTGCAAGCACGACGAATAATTTCTTATGCAAAGGTAGATCACGGAGTGAAACTCGACCCGAGACAGATGAAGTACCACTCTCGTCTCCTTCACCTTCCATGCGTACGAAACCACCAAACGGAAGAGCGTTGAGCGTGAAGGGAATTCCTTTATAGGTAAAGAGTGTTTTAACTTTCGGTGGAATTCCAATTCCAAATTCTAAAACGTTTACCTTGCACCAAAGAGCAGTAAAGAAATGCCCCAACTCGTGAATCACGATGAGAAACAATAAGATTAGAATGAAAATCACAACATCCATCCGGCAATTGTACGGGAAGTACTGCGGTATCTCAATCGCAATCAGGAACGTACACGATGACGTTTAAAGCTCGGAAAGCTCTTTTTCTTTCCCTGCAGCGCGCTCTTCTAGCTTAGCGGTGAATTCTTCGGTATGCTTTTGCAGTGCCTCTAGATCGCGCTTGATGTCATCTTCACTTACTCCAGCCTGGCCTTTTTGGTTATCGACCATTTTCTTGTACTTGGTCCGGATGTCCCGCAGCATGTCTAGGGCGGCATGCTTTTTTTGCGCCACAAGCTTAATGAGTTCTTGTCGACGCTCACCGGTTAATGGAGGAATGTTTAGACGGATTTGTTCTCCATCATTGACGGGTGGAATGTGGAGATCGGATATCGAGATGGCTTTTTCAATGTCTTTTAAGACCGATTTGTCCCATGGCTTAATTACAATGGAGGCCGAATCGGGAGCAGTAATGGAAGCAACCTCTAACATTTTCATCATCGAGCCATAGGCCTGGACCTCAATGTTTTCGACGAGCGATGGCTTGGCTCGACCGGTGCGAATGGTGGCAAGATCGGAAGCAAACACCTCAATGAGTTTTTCAGCGTCTTGTTTGAGTGGGGCGAAATTAAACATAGTTCTCCTTAATGTAGTCCTATTATAGAGGGAACTGCACAGAAAGAAAGATCGGTCCTCGTGATACCATACGCTGTATGGTTCGTCTCTTTTGGATTTTTTCTCAACTTAAATTTGCGCTGATCACGCCGCAGTTTTATTTAGGGAAATTACGCTCTCCTGTTCTCTCTTCGGTACTCTTCTTTATCCTGGTCTCTGGATTTACGGTACTCTTGAACAGTCTTGATCTCCGTTTTCAAACCTTGCCTCGCTTCATCAAACTGGCTCAAGAAGAGTTACCCGGTGTTCTGGATCAACTCCCAGAGCAAACTGTCATCCAGTATTCCAATGACAAACTGACAATTGAACATACATCCCTACCCTTGGTCTTAAAAACGCCAAAAAAGCTATTGGACAACGGCATGCCCCAGACATTGCTTCAAGCCTTTGATGCGCAGACGTTAGCCGTCGTAAACCTTCAAGAGTCAACAATGCAACTGCGTTACCCGGTAGAGGGAACCTGGATGGAAGCTACCCCACTCTCCTACCGCGATTTCCTCAACGATGATTTTTCGTTTACCAAACTTGAGCTGGCTGGTCGCGTGCAGGAAATTCTAACGGCACTGCCGTTGAGTGTGTCGATCCTGCTAGTATTGTTGTTTCCCTTCTTATGGCTGGCGGGAATGTTGTCGACACTTGTAGCCGTCGCTATCTACCTGTTTGTGGTCGCACTCTTTTCTCCGTTGATTGGGATTCGCTTCACGCAAAAATCCTTAATCAAGTTGGGTTTGAGTGTGGGAGCGGTCGCCGCCTTTATTGATGCCGTTGCACAGATCCTGTATTCGGATTTAAACATATCCCTTCTAAGCATCGCCTTCTTTGGAATCGTGGCACTCGTCTGCTTCGAAATCCGCAAAAACAGGATACAATACACAGTATCGTAAACTAGAAATTTCCCTTCTATGGATGCATCACAACTTTCAACACTCTATACCCAGCTTGTTCCAACCTACGCTAAAGATTCCGATCAAGATTTTCCAGTGAATAAAATCCGCTTTTTTGTGGATTTTCTCTGGAACAGTTTGACCAATCAGCCCTTAACCGATACGCAGCGGGATTCCTTAAAACAGCTCATTGATTTGCTCAATTCGTTAGACGACCACAAGCTGTCTACCAGTCGAGAAATGATTCATGCCTTAACACCCCAACTTTCTCCACTGCTTACCACCTACCCCTCGTTGGGACACAGCTTTTCCGTGATTTTTACCACCATCATTCCTGCCTACCAGCGCTACCTTTCGAGTCTAGAAATACAGGTCAAAGACTCCCATGCCTTTAGCAAAGAAGAGGTGCTGCTGTATTATGATATGACCTTGATGGATCATCTGGTGCTCTCGCATGTGTTTGAACAAGAAGACAGCTTGAATTTGATTGAAGTAATTGTGGGAATTAAAACACTGATCGTCATCAATGCAGTCACGCATGACTACCTCCAAGATGCCTACAATCGATCCATTTCCCTGTTTACCTTTATGCAGCGCGGCGGCATGCCCAAAGAACAAGGTATTCACTTCTATGCAGATATTGTCGACTCGCTACTTGGTCACCTCAAAGAAACCGTAACCTCGGCACAAATCATTGCTACCGTTGAACATCTAGCCCAAGTCTTACGACAGCTTGCCATCACGGCCAGTACTGCTGCAGCCTCACAGCCACCAACAGACCCTCAACCGTCGACGGTTCCCGATTTATCGGACTCGGTCACCCAACCATTGGATCAGCCACTGGATGCAACGCAGACAGTAGATGCCGCCATTCCGGCGATGCCTACGGTAGCAGAAGACCCAACGACAGGGTCCTCTACTCCGCAAGCAAATTAAGTTACAACACATTGCAACGATTGACTACAAAAAAGGGCCCGATGTCATCGAGCCCTTTTTAATTACGATCTTTTTTTTCGCTAGATGCTTAGGCGGGAAAATTCCTTCACGACGACATTTTCTCCAAGTTTGCCTGCGGTCTCTTTGACCAGCTCAGCAATACTCTTTTTGGCATCGCGGATGTAGGGTTGTGCGAGTAATTCTTCCACTGTTTCTGGATTCATACTAGCAACCTGCATGGCGACTTCTCGTGCCAAATTTTGAAAATCTGGGGTACGTGCCACAAAATCTGTTTCACAGTTTAAGGTGACCAGAGCAGCGACTTTTCCGGTGGTATGCACGTAGGAGCCAATCACGCCTTCTCCAGCTTCTCGATCTGCTTTTTTCTCAGCAGTCTTGATTGCTTTTTCAGATAGCCATTGTCGTGCCTTGTCCACGTCTCCATCACATTCTTCTAGCGCGCGTTTGACGTCCATGACGCCAGCTCCCATTTCATCACGAAGTTGAATAAGTAATGCTTTATCAAATGCCATAGGGTTTCTCTCCTTTACTTATGCCTGTACGACTGTTTCTTTCTTCTCTTCTGCACTCTTGACTAATTCTTTGCCTTGTTTGAAGGCAGTCGCCAAATGCGCAATGAGAATTTTGATACTGCCAACCGCATCGTCATTCCCTGGGATTGCGATGTCAGCGTAGTCAGGATCGGTATTACTGTCTGCCAAGGCAATGACAGGAATGTTTTTAAGCTTCGCTTCTTTGACAGCGACTAAGTCGGTGTTTAAGTCAGCGACCACTAACATATCGGGAGTGCGTTTCAAGGTGGCAACTCCACCGAAGAATCGTTCTAAGCGTTCGATATCTTTATCCAACTGCACCTGTTCATACTTGGTGTACTTGGCAAATTTACCCTCTTCACGATCCTTTTTCATTTGGTTGAGCTTGGTAATAGATTTCCCCACCTGTTCCCAGTTGGTGATTAAGCCAGCTGGCCAACGGGTAACGGTGAAACTAGCTCCGGCATCAATGGCATGCTCACGCACGATATCTTTGGTTTGGCGTTTGGTTCCGACAAAAACGACCGTTTTGCCTTCTTTTCCAGCGGCATACAACGTGTTGCATGCTTCTTCGAGCTGGGCTGCAGTCTGAGCCAAGTCAAAGATATGGACTCCATCCCGTTCGGTAAAAATATACTTCTTCATCTTGGGGTTCCATCGGCGTGCCTGGTGTCCAAAGTGACAACCTGCCTCCAAAAGTAACTCAAGATCAATAGAGAATTGTGGCTCTGATGCCATATGTTTCTCTCCTTTCAGCCTCCCCGTAGCGGTGTAGTTCAAGGAGAATCTACTACGGGTGTGTGATAAATACGAGGTCGTAGTATATCACAAGACTAAAGAAATGGGAGCGGTTATGTCCTTGATTTGATAGCACTGGTGACCGTATTCACTAAAAAAAGCAAAAACAGTCCGATTAACTGCTCTTTAGCTCACTACTCATCAATTGCGTCTAGGATTTTTAGTATGCGGAGCATTCTTAATATACTCAAGAGCGGTGGAAAATTCTTGAATATTTTCTTGTGAACCAGGTTGATACCTTTTTTCAATATCTCTCGGGACGTCCCGTAGCATATATTGAATACTTTTTATTGAAGATTTAATCCTTTTTTCATACGCACCACTTGGGTCCAAAACAAAAAAAGCCTGCAGCACTTTATAGATTGTCAGTGTGGATCTAAAAAGTGGCGTCAGTCGTGGATCATGTACCTTATAATTTCTCCAATACTCATTAACATGAAAGAACGTAGAGAGAGATTGGGCAGCACTCCGTAGCAAAGTGTATAACAACGCCTGAGTTACTTCTTTTTCAGATGGGGCGTTATAAATAGCAGCCGCATCTAGGGAAAGAAGCGTCTGATACGTCTGATATTTTGCCTGCGCTGCTTGAATACGCTGTCGAAAGATTCCAGCCTGCGAGCTCTGAAGAAGCTGATCAATCATCGAGTTAATCTCTAATCGTTGTTCAAGCAGTTGGGAAAGTTCGACTGGTCTGGATCGATCTTCTGCGGACAGATACGAAAATACTGATTGTTTAAATGTCCCCAGAAGTCTATCTAAGTCGACGATCATCTTTTCTACAAACTGAGTTCGATTCTGCTCTCGCGGTGAAATCGATAATTGATCTCGCAAGTACCCTTCTAATGCTAGAAGACTCTGTTGTTGCTCATTGGTTGCATAGGCTGTAAAGAATGGTAGCCTCTCACGCTCACAACGAAAATACTCCATGTCTACGCTCACGATTAATCGTTGCAGTCCCTCAACTGTAAAGTCTGTAAGCCTAGCCTTCGTCGTTTCAGCGGTGGTCAATATTTGTGTAGCAATCGAAAGCAGAGCAATGTATTCCTTTACTACGAAAGGCACACTCGCAACAACTCTATACCTATCCCTTCGAAGAGCTGATAATCCAGCCAAAAACTGTGGAAACCTTGACTGCCAACGAACTTGCAGCTCCGATAAAGGTACATTCCTGAGTTCCGAAATTGACGCAGATCGAATTGCAGCTGCTTCGGTTCTATTGTCGTCGGGACGCTCTCGTCGTCGTTCTGACCGACCATCTGCAGCACCCAAAGCTCTTTCTTCCTTTTTAGCCATAATAGGCCTGTATTGTAACATTTTAACAATACAAGGATTACAACCTGTCCTCTCATTCGCTTAGTATTTCGACCGTATTGTGTGAACGCAACTATTCGCGTAGCCTCTTTGACATATAGCGTACTGCATCTCTATAGTGCTGTTTATGATCCTCCACGTTAAAGAGAGTGGATAGCGCAGAAATGATGCGTGCATCACGAATCTCCCCAATGGCAATTTGATGTAGTAATTCCGTAAGCGGAACCATCACTGTCTCGGTACGAAAGATCTCATCCCGTTTTTGTAGTGCACGAACAATTTCATCGCGTCGTCCAATTTCTGCTCTAGGCACCAAGAAAATGGATGTGTTGGTGGACAAGATCTCTTTGTCCGAATAACCCGATGCAAGAAGTTGAACGGAACCAAAAGTAGGTGCAACCATCATCGTCTCCTGCGTCAACTCCGTTTTGAATGCATCACTAGGCTTTTGGCCAGGTAATACTCCCCCGCCAATGATGTTGGGGGTCTCCGTTCCTTGTGCACTGCGACGCTCGTTTAAGAAGGCAACGCGAAGGTCATTCGTTGAGGTATCGATATCATTTGGAAACTGAAAATTATGAGCTTGTGCTTTTGCACTCATGGCTGAATCCGAAAAGACCAACTCTCGCAGCATAGTTCTATAGTTTCTTCGAGCTTCACGATCTAACAATACAAGTCCGACCGCTTCGTTTCCTGCGTGGTCCGTTTTGCCACCATCATTTGAGGACTCAATTCGATTGTGATGTATACGCATCCACTCGTTTGCCTCCGCAGGTTTTCCATGATTGCGACGATCCAGATTTAGCAATGGAGGAGCTTTCATCATCTGTCCACTTTGGGAACGATATTCCAACCAGAGCTTGAGTTTGAACAACGCTGCCACTATCGTGAGATCTACGTCTTCGGCATACATTCCAGGTAATAGTGCATCAACACAAGGGATCAGCTGTTCTGCTTTCGCATAAGAGTACATGGACAACGGTACATTAACATAGACTGTACAGTCTTGGGACAGATATTTTCCCCAAGGGTCTATTTCTCCTAAAAACGTATACTGTCGAGATTTCTCTCCCAGGTGCTTACGTGCCCAGTTGTCACTGGATTGGTGCTGCTCGTTTGGAGATTGTTTAGGATGATACTGTTTACGCGATGATATCTGTCCAGTTTCGGAGATGGAGATGATCACCGACACAGGATTGGCATAGACAATGTTTTCTCCTTTTTCTTTCTCACCTTGTTTGTAGGTCACCCGACGAATTTCCAAGTCAGGCGGATACGATCTTCCTTTGAATTCACGCATCATAATTATTTTTTTGGATGACTGCATCCAAAAAGCCTCCGGCTATGTTGAGCTAGAAAAAACCAGCCCAATATCGTTTACGATATCTCTGGCCGGTTGTAATTACCCAAAAACTTTGGGTCAAGGCGTTGTGGAGATAAGGGGTAGTATAGCAAAAGACATACTATAGGTCAAGCTAGAAATCAAAAGTGCGTACTAACGTCGACCATTCTACCCCACGAGAATTGTGGCAATTTGTAGACAGTTATCAAGCAGACAGCTGATGGTGACTGGCCCAACCCCACCAGGAACGGGTGTGTAAAAAAGTGCCTTTCGTTCAACGGTGGCAACATCAAAATCTCCTTGCGGAGAGCCCACATCAATTAAAATGCTTTGATCGGAAACCTGCGACCCACCAATCAGGTTGGGAACCCCAACAGCGGAAATGATAATCGGAAATTCTGTGGAATTAACACTCGAGAAATCTTTACCGACATTCACAACCGAATGCCCAGCGAGTGTGAGCATGTGTGCCAATGGTTTCCCCACAATTGCCGATCGCCCCACAACGAGGATTTTTCTGTCGTTCCATTCCTCCTCCGTTTGGTCTACTGCGATCCGGGCTTCATTTAGTATTGATAGACATGCTGAAACAGTTGCGGGAAGCAATTGCGAGGGTGCGTAGGATGTGGAGTTCAAAATTGCATCCAGATTTGCTTGGGTTAAACAGTCGACATCTTTCTGGGGTGCGATCGCATCGGTGAGCTGCTGCCACCAAGCCTGAAAGGCTGTATCATCCTTCCCTGTTTCCTGCATCCATACCTGTTTACTAGGTTTTTGTACCATGACGCCCGTAACAGAGGGATTCTCGGAACTTGCTTGAATTGAAGTAACTAACTGATCCACGGGATCATGAAACGATACCACATGCGATTGATAATCTATGCCAATCCGCGTGGCAGCCTGTTGTTTTAGTTTGGTATATAACTGACTACCGGCGTCCTCTTGAAAGGTTGTCGTCTGCACCACAATTGGTCGACCAGACTCTTTGAGTGTCTGTACTTTCTCAGCAAGACCCTGTTCTTTGGCAGCCGCAAATGCTTTTCCATCAAAACGAATAGCCATACAGACTTAGGTGAGTAGTGCTTTTAAGCGATTAATGTTTTCAGCATCGGGACCTTCGTTTTCAAGTCCAGGTACTTCCAAGACGATGGGAAGCGACGCAAACATGGGATGATTGACAAAATGAGCGAGTGTTTCTTTTCCAATCTGTCCGTCATTGATATTTGCGTGGCGATCCTTATGCGAAAAGTATTCATCACGGGAATCGTTGACGTGCAGGACGCGCAGATGTTCCACAAGGTTTAATTGTTCCAACCAATCGTAGAGGAGTTTTTCCCCTTCCATCGGGACCAAAGCGTATCCGGCTGCAAATGCATGACAAGAATCAATACAGACTCCCACTCTCTTCCCTGCTTGGAGCTGATCGATCATGGTTTTAATCTCGCGCAAATCAGACCCTACTTTTCCACCCTGTCCTGCGGAGTTTTCAATCAAGAACACGGAATCATCGGGGCTTTGTTCCAGAAGAGTTGCGATATTTTTGACAACCTGATCACTACACGAATTCCAGTCCCGTTTACTATAGCTACCTACGTGCACCACTACGCCAGTGGATTTGATCTTAGGAGCAAGTTGCAAATCAAAGGCCAAACTCATGATCGATTTCTCAACAAGTTCTGGTTTATCGGACGCTAAATTATTTAAGTAGAGCGCATGGATGACATTGCCCAAAATACCGTTGTCTTCACAGTTCTTCACAAAGAGTGCGCAGTTCTCATCGGTGACCATGCGACGCTGCCAAACTCGAGGACTATCGGAAAAGATTTGAACATAGTTACACCCAATATCTGCGGCACGTTTGGGGGCATTCGCGATACCTCCTTGGGCGCTGACATGGGCTCCGATTAATCGAGGTGTGGCCATAGTTATTCCTTTAGAAAAAATTGGTAATTGTAGTCTACCACGCCGTGTTCGTCCTGGGTTCGTGATTTCTGCGTTAGAATAGAACCATGACCGTACCACTATCCAATCTCCTCCAATTCTTATCCACCGCCGAAAAACTCAAAAGCACATTGCGGCATAACTGGACAACAACTGGTCGTCAAGAAAGTACAGCAGAACATACGTGGAGACTTTTACTGTTATTTTCACTCGTTCAGGAATCTGAGCACTTTGCCGTTGACCCTGTCAAAATGCAAACGATGTTATTGATTCATGATCTTTGCGAAGTCGTGCATGGAGATATTCCTGGATTTAAAAAGCAGGCATCCGATAAGGCATCGGAGAAGGAAGCAGCAGAATTTGTTTTTGCTTCACTACCAGTCCCGTTACAACATCACTATCTGACGATCCTCGATGAGTACGATGCCCAGCAATCCTTGGAATCCAAATTGGCAAAAGCTCTGGATCGGATTGAGACGCTCCTCCAACATTTAGAAGCTGGAAAAGACCACTTATTTAAAGAAGAATTAGGCGCACATACCAGAGAGTATGGAAAGAAAGAGATAGCGGCGTTGGGAAACCCGTATGTTACGTCACTGTATGAGAGCATCCAGGGACAACTTGAACCACTACTCGAACAACGTGAAAAGGAATTGGCTACGACAGCGGAAACTCCGAGAGAAGAAGTTTTACTTCCTCTCGAATAGTTGCAAGGGTTGAGTTGGAGTGCATTCGCATTGAAAAATCCGAAACAAAACTAGCTCGGGCAGACTTCTCCTCCGGCATTTTTTCATCAGCGATCGTTTCCACAACTTGCTTGATCCAATCTGCAACGTGCTGCATGTGAGTAGGCTGGAGCCCACGGGTGGTCATAGCTGGCGTACCAATGCGAACACCAGAAGGATAGAATGGGCTTTTATCCCCAGGAACGGAGTTAAAGTTGGCGACCAGTCCGGCAGCGTGCATGGCCTTGGCAACCAGTACTCCAGCACCCACACCTTGCGCTGAAAAATCTAAAACCATCAGATGGTTTTCTGTTCCCTTGCCTACCAAGGAGATCCCGTTAGCTTGAAGTGCTCTAGATAGAGCTTGGGCATTCGCAATTATCCGCTGTGCGTATTCCAGGTAGTCTGGTGTTTTTGCCTGCTCCAGTGCAATGGCGATCCCAGCGGTTGTGTTGTTATGCGGACCACCTTGCATTCCAGGGATTACCGCAGCATCGATTTTCTGTCCCAAAGTCGGTTCCTTATCTAATCCGGCTTGGGTCACCAGGATCATCGCTCCGCGTGGACCACGTAAACTCTTATGCGTGGTACTCATGATGACATGGGCATGAGGAACCGGAGACGGATGAAGACCCGCGATGACTAAGGCAACAATGTGCGAAATGTCGGCAACTAAGTACGCTCCCACTTTGTCTGCAATCGCTCGTGCACGTTGAAAATCTAACACAAATGGATAGGCGGTAGTTCCCAAGATAATTACCTTGGGCTTGTGTTCGATTGCTAATCGTTCCATCTGGTCATAGTCAATGCGAGCTTGGGAGTCTAGTCCAAATTGCACACTGGTATAGTAGCGACCCGAGAAGGTTACCTTTGGATGGCCATGGGTGAGATGTCCACCGGAGGATAAGGAAAGACCTAAAATAGTATCTCCCGGTTGAGCTAAGGCAAACAGGATCTCACTGTTAGCTGGGCTTCCAGAATACGGTTGCACGTTTGCGTATGGAACCTTGAAGAGGTCCTTGGCACGGGTGATTGCCAAGGTTTCGATCTGATCGATCACTTCATTGCCTTCGTAGTAGCGACGTCCAGGATATCCTTCGGAGTATTTGTTTAGAAGGACACTCCCCACCGCAGCGCGAACTTCTTTGCTTGCGTAGTTTTCAGATGGGATCAGCATCAGCGTTTCCTGCTGACGCAACTCTTCCTTGGAAATTAGATCAAAAATAGGATCGTTCATGATGGATAGTGTATCACGATTGGCTTGAGGAAAGACCCTTATGCAAGTAACCCTAGCAAGAGCTTACTCATCTGCGCACTCGCTTTATTCGCTTGCGCGACGACATCCGTATGGTCATGTTTCACAAAGGCGAGATTAGTGACAAACGACAGACCGAGAACATTGACATTCAAGGAACGCGCCATGATGGTTTCAGGCACCACACTCATACCGACCACATCCGCTCCAAGGAAGCGTAACGCCATCTTATCTGCGGGAGTTTCATAGTTGGGGCCATGATAATAACAATAGACTCCTTCATGGAATACGATTTTTTCGGATGCTAGAATCTGCATCGCTTTAAGTCTCCATTCTGGACAGAATACCGAGGACATGTCCAGAAATTCTGGGCCAATCAGTGGATTATCTAAGGACATAAACAGCGTGAGGAGATCGGAGATCACAACAAAGTCGCCTACTTTGTACTTCTCGTTTAAAGCTCCGGAAGCAGAGGTGAGTATCAGATTTTTCATCCCAAGACTGGCAAAGACCCGGATTGGACTGGTTGCTTCCCTTGCTGTATATCCTTCATACATGTGGAGCCTTCCCGACATGAAGGCTACGCGTTTTTTACCAATCTTGGCGATAATTAATTTACCAAGGTGTCCGGGAACTGTTGCTTGGACCCCAAAGAGGACTTCGTAGTCTATTTCACATTCTACTTTGATTTTGGAAAGGATTTTGTTCCAACCGGAACCAAGAATAATCACAGTCTCTGGGAAGGGAGAGACTTCATGTTGCAATATTTCGATAGAGTTTTGTTCAGAAAACATAGATCTCTACGTCTTACCGCGTCATTTTAGTACGATTGAGACTAGATCACCAGAGGCATTAAAAAACCCGCGGGAGCGGGAAATACAAAATCCTTCATCAGCAATTACCGTCTACTAGCAGCCCTGGGAAGTCGAACAGCATCAAATTTCTCCTCTGCCATATTTCCCATCATTGCAAACAGTTGCATGGCCAAACCAAAAGTATCACGGTCTCCTTTTGAGATCATCGTTAAGGTATCCTTTCGGTTTTTATCTTTCCAGATAATCCAATGGCGATCTGTCTCTTCAAGCACAGCCTCATCGGGGAAAACGAGAGTCATCGTTCCCGCTATATTTTCCACTCTGATCGGTTTTAATCTGTCAGCCATACGATTCTGATGTATTATACCTCAAAAATAAAAATACTTAGTCTCTGGTTGCTTTTCTGACCAATTCTTCTCTGGATAAGTCAATTTCTATTATATTACGACTACCAAATTTATCGCGTTTTTTTCCAGTTGGAGTACCATCTATTAAGTTCGCGAACATGCCAGGACTAAGCACTCGATCTACAATGAGTTGTAACGCCAAATCTGGATGCGCTTCTGCTTGTTCTCCTCTTCCTCCATTGGAAATCAATAGTTTTTGTTCTTGCTGTATTGCAAGTTCTAATAGTGGAATTCTAGTATTCAATTCTGGTCGAAAGTTTTCACGGATATGTTCTGGGGACACACCTTGGGGAAAAGCTGTCGTAACTTCTAAAATAGCAGAACGATTCTTACGCCCAAGTTCATGATAAATAATTGCAACTTCCCATTTAGCGTTAAATGCAGCTGAAAATAATCTCTCCGTTTCTTGGATGTAATATTCTACCTGTTCCTGACTTAATGTGCCGTCTTCACCATAGGGAGTTCGACCGTATTCATTCCCCGGTTTATGTAATGCAACACCGTTGTGAAGATAGACAGTATCCGCCGCAAGAATTGTTGCAGGCCCTTCTTTGATATATCCCCTTCTGGCCGCGTCTGCGAGAATTGCTGCTTTCCAAGAAGCTTGCGTCCATGCGCTTTCGCTTAATGGTTCTCTAGATCTGGCAACATCTTCGGGATTTATCGCACTGGCTGTGATGCCATACACCCGTTCCACCACATCTACTGTAGAGGATTTTCCAGTTGCAACGACGTGGTAGCTTTGACCTTCTTGTCTTGCCATAAAAAAACCCGCCTACTATTGGCGGGTCCATCCTTCATGTTGCACAGGTTTACCTGAACAAATGTGTTGCATCCCTTGGTTGGTTTGAATCGTGTGTCTCATGATATTACTCGGGTAGGGTAATAAAAAACACCCTGCCTTTTGATGACTTGGTTTCCGTCCGATTGTCGGACTGACGTTTCTTGGATCAAAAGTGGGTGCTCAAATGAGACTTTCCACTTTTAAATAGTATACCAAAAATGAAATAAATAGCAAATTGGGGGTTTTTATCAACCACGTCTCATTGTTGGAATCTCGTAAACACCTGCATTTTGAGCAATATACCGCAAAACTGCTTGTGATAATTTCACTAGATCCTGGACTGTTTGAACTTTTTGCTCAAGCTTACTTTTCTCATCAGGCATACTCTCTAAAACAGCATGCAGGGCTTTATCAGTAGCGTTAAAGGTTGATTGATCCGTTGATTGGGCAACCTGAATAAGACGAATAGCCATAGGCTGAGCAAGCTGAAAAGACCGGAGTACATCGTTGATTTGAGCATCGTCTGCAACAAACCACTCGATGCCTGAGCTACCAATATCAGCGTGAATGAACAATGAGAATCCGGATCCTTTAGAGTCAATAATCATCGCGCTATTGTAACATAGTTGGTGGAAGTAATAGCGCTTTATGCGCGTAAACGTAAAAGCGAATCGCAGCTACATCAATGTGATAATTTGGATTTCGGTCCGGTGACGCATCAAACCAGCGGCCAGAAAATATTGTTTCTCGTTGAGGATGGTGTGAAAATACATCGGCCAATTGATCTTGCACTTCTCTCCACTGCAGAGTCGTCTCATTTTCTGGAAAAGGAAGATTCCTATCGATTCTACTTAAAATATCTGCAAGTTTTCTAAGCGTATCCATAAATAACACCGGCTCCCCTCGAACCAGAGCAACGGCAGTTGCAGCTTTTCCTTCAAATTCTGGTGACGCTTTATGAATGCCATCAATGGATTCAAACAGTAGTTCTTGAAAAAAGATTGTGTCTCCTTGAAATCCTCCGTTTACCTTTTCTGGGTTTTTAGCTCCATGTTCGGGAGTCCATCCTCGTAGTCGTTCCATTACTTCTGGAGTGCGATCTCCTTCTAGTTTTACCCGTTGATAAATGGATTCGAATTTTCTTGCCGTTGCTTGATATTCCGGTGGCATACTAGGATCTTTCGTTCCGAATAAATAGCAAAACAAAAATGCTCTATCTGGTCGTTGCATCAAAATTCGGATTGTTGATTCCTGAGTTACACCGACATTTTCCCTTGCAGCATACAACGCCTCGGCCGCTTTCCAATCCATCGTAATTAGTGAGGGTTGTACAGCATCTTCTGCATCCTGTTCAAAATGTGCCACTAAATAGTCAAACAGCTGTGTTTTGGTTTGAATTTCGCTGGGTGGCTTGAATAAGGAAGTTATGCCGTTCCCGATATCCAAGTTTGCCATGACGTCATTTCCTCGAAACAGGACCTCTGTGCCTATTTCACTTCCATCAATTCTTTCTGGAGCTTTTTCGTGCGAACGCAGTAGCTCAAGGATGACCTTGAATCGCGCATCCTCATCAACGGAGTTAAACAATAAACTAGCATCTGCTTTCATTGCTGCAATAACCGCTGGACGCGCCTGAATAGTGGGTAATTTGTTGTATTGCGTTTCATCAATTTCTTCTGGTTGATGCTGTACTTTGGAATCACCAAAATATCCTCGCAGTAATCTGATTAATGAATCGAACTTAAAGCTGTTTGGTTCCGAGCGAATAAAAATTGCAGCAATGGAACTTAAAAAGATCGTATCGACATCATGTTGAGAAAGCTGTGTTTGAGATTCAGATTCTATGGCGGACATTCGCGGTTGACTGAAGGGCTCTGTGGTTCTAGCTTTCGGTTGAATAGCCACAATGGCTTCTAGTTCATTTCTAGACCAACGAAATGGGCTTGTTTCCTGACGGTTAAGCATACACACTCCTATCAATGATCAAAAAAAATCCCGCTGTCAGGCGGGAGTGAAAAAAGGAGTCGAAATCATTGCCTTTTACAACGAGGCAAGTCGGTGTTTGGGTGATTTTTGCCCTAAAAAAAATTCGACGCATATAAATGGATGTCGAACACACTACCTATACTGTTTTGTGACTTACTTAATCTACTATACTCCACTGTATTTTTCCATCGCAAGTGTCAGTTTTTGATTGATGGATCCGTCTTTTCTTACAATACTGGTTATATTATTTCTGTAAGTACTCTTTCATGATCTTTGTAAGTTTCACTGCTTCCGATTTTGGATCGTTAGCAAAGAGAATAGTGCGCGAGACATTGATGAGGAGATCGCTCTTGTTTGCACTTAATCCTGCCTGTAGCACCTCGTGGATATCCCCTCCTTGTGCTCCAACTCCGGGAACCAAAAATGGCATCGAGCCTACAGTTTTCCGAATCGCTTGTAGCTCGGTTGGATAGGTTGCCCCCACAACCAACATACAGTTATTGTTAGTGTTCCATTTCCTTGATACCGCCGTTGCAACGTGCATCCAGAGCGGTTTGCCATCGAGGAGTAAATCTTGAAATTCACCTGCCCCGGGGTTTGAGGTTTTGCAGAGGAAAATACTAACTTTGTCCTTGCGGTCCAGGAATGGTTGAATGGCTTCCTGTCCAAGATAGGGATGCAACGTCACCGCATCAAAACCGAGCGTATCAAAGATGGCTGTTACGTACCCTTGATTGGTATTGCCAATATCTCCCCGTTTCGCATCGGCGATGGTAAAGATTGTTGGATGCTTTGCCCGCAGATAGTCCATGGTTAGTTGAAGTTCATGGATTCCCTGTTCACCACGCGCTTCATAGAAAGCCAGATTGGGTTTGTAGGCACACGCAGAGTCGTAGGTTTGGTCAATGATCCATGTGTTGAAATCAAACTGCGGAGTTTTGGAGTCTTTAAATCGCTTCGGAATCTTGTCCATGTCACTGTCGAGTCCGACACACAGAAGCGTTCCGGATTCTTTGACTCGGGCTCGGTATTTTTCCATTGCGGTCATAGGGTTATTCCTTTGCTTCCTTCCATTCCCAGGGATTTTCAAACCAGGTTTGAATGGAGGCTTTTTGAGATTGATTAAAATATCCTTGTTCCATTGCTACATCGAGGATTACTGGAAAGGTTGTCAACGTAAACAACTTTACCTGCGCTTCCTCAAAACGTTTACGAGTCTCGGGAAATGCATAGGAAGTGATACTTAGACAGGTCGGCACCGTTGCCCCCTCGTCCCGTAGTGCTTGAAGACCACTTAAGCTCGATTCACCAGTGGTAACGTGATCTTCAATTAACAGCACATTCCTCCCTGTCACTTCTCCCCCTTCCACACGCTTTTTGGTTCCATGATCTTTAAGAGCCTTCCGTACAAACACAGAGGGTGTCTGCAAGTGGAAACCGAGTGCTGCACTATGTGGAATCCCCGCCGTTTCAATACCGGCAATGGTTTCTGGAGCGAGATTGTTTTTCGTTAGTAGTTCACCAAATCCTTCAATCACGTGCTTCCAGGCTGTGGGATAGTATGGGAAGCGACGATTATCGACATAGATGGGAGAGAGCATTCCGGACTTAAAGGTAATGGGTTTTTGCAGGGAAAAACCCACTGCTTTGATTTCCAGTAGGTCTAGAGCAATTTGTCGATCAAGGGTCATAATTCTCCTGTGGATTTAGATGAATAGATTTCTTGAGCCAATTGTGGATTCCACATTGCCCCCGTCGCAGAAAGGACTAGGTCGGCACCAACGCTACGATATTCATGATAGTGATCTGGGGTCAATACTCCCCCTACCCCGATGATGGCAAATTCTAGTTGCATGGACTTTCGAAGTAATGCGAGTCGGCCCACCATTTCAAGTCCTGCCCAGCGAATCGCATCCCCACACACCCCACTGACTGCGCGTCCCTCCCCAGGCAAGGCTTGGTTCCCATTTGTGTCGACAATGGTGGCTGGAATGGTATTGATTGCGCACAGTCCTTCTACCCTGGGTCCGATGTGTTCAACAAATTTGGTTAGCTGTTGTTGATCGCAAAAATAGGCCAGTTTTAACAGAAGTGGGGTTGCTACCTGGGATTTGATTGCGTCTACGATAGCTTCCACCCGTTCAATATCAAAACATAGGAGTGCTTTCTTTCCCTCATTGGGACAGCTCAAATTGAGTTCCAATACTTTCACTCCGGTTGCCGCCACCCGTACTGCGGTGGAGACACAGTCCCCAAGGAACGCATCAAAACCATCAGGCGATGAGGTTCCTTGAAAGCTTCCGATCAGTAACTGGCCTGGACGAGCAGACTCAAGAGCCTCTCTCATATCGACTTCCCACACACTGGGCTCTTTGGAAGGAACTCCAAAGGAGTTGGTGATGGAGAGCGGTTGGCTATAGCTTGATTTTACGGTGACTGGCTTGGCTGCCTTGTCTAACGTTAAATCTCCGTTAATCTCAATTGGGAGTACATTAGGAACAGGATGACTAGGGGTCTGGCGGGAACGCACTGTCTTATACACACAGACCGGAAATCCCATGGTGAATGCCGCAGAAACATAGCGAGCGTTTAGCAGTGGTCCTGCGGGAATCCCAAAGGGAAAATCAAGTGGAATACCTAAAAATGAGGTAGAAGATGTCGATGTGGGCATCCATTCTCTTGGATGTTCAAATGCCCCGAACGGGCCACGCGCATAGTTCTCATCATAGGAACGGGTGGGATCGTAAAAAGGTGTGGTCATGCCGATAGTCCTAATATTTTTTTCCCATTACTCGTCGCAATCTGAACCAGTGTGTCCAGGTCATAGATGCGCGCAGCTTCGAGCAACACGCGCAAATCCAGCCAGAGATCCGCGTTATTGAGCGGCATCCAAATATCCGCAATATTATCTGTCCCAATTCCCACCGGAATGTTGTAGGTAAGCAGCTCATCAACTGGGGTAATCGGATTGTGGATGGGTGAGAGGGATTCCGAGCGACGCTCATTGAGCCAGGAGACTGGACAGGCAATGAATTGCAACTGTGCCTTGGCGATGAGTGTGTACAGAGCTTGGCGTTCTTCTAGCGGACGCGCATTGATCGAGATCCCGTGAATCCCCACAACCTTGCCTTCCATGCCATGCTCGATGGTTTTTTGTGCCAGTAATTCTGTCTCATGCTCTTCCGGAAGGTTGAGTTCATCCACGTGCACATGGACCATTTTTCCGAGTCGTTTAGCGGTGGATAACAAGATATCCAGATGTTCCGCTTCGCGTCCGGCATCGGCTTTCAACAGTCCGCCGATAATATCAACATACTCTGCGCCTACCTCAAACCATTCTCGAGATTCTTTTTCTTCGTTGAATAATCCATAACTGGACTGATTGAGGAAGCGTAATGTAAGTTGCTTTCCATACGACTCCTTGATCCGTTGACTTGCCTTGATTGCCTTGTCTTTCACATCCCCATCCACATCAATGAAGGTTCCTAACGCACTGACTCCTTGCTCGAGCATCCGTTCGATCGCCTTTGCCATGCGATCATAGATTTGATCGACGGTAGAGGTTTTGCGCAGCTCACTGTTGAGTGCCCACTTTTCAGATCGTGGTTGTTGACTGAGGGTAAAGTTTTCCTCAGTGATCGTATACGCACGATCAATATGCGCATGACAGTTCACCCATCCCCCGTTCTCCTTGATGCGTTCGAGCAGTTCTGCTTGGATATCCCAGTGTTGTTGCATAGATGTTCCTTAGGCTGACTTTTTACGCACCACCATGCGCTTCTCCACTGTCTTGATTAAGTCCTCTGCTGTTTCAAGATCACGCACGAGCGGCACGTTATTCTTGATTGCCCAAGAACGAATGACTTTTT
Source organism: uncultured Pseudomonadales bacterium (assembly GCA_964635905.1). Lineage (GTDB taxonomy): Bacteria > Patescibacteriota > Microgenomatia > UBA1400 > UBA12028 > JACOVC01. The sequence continues at coordinate 231,092 of CAZWPK010000001.1, read as the reverse complement.
CATCTTTTTTGGCTTCGGGGAACTGATTGCTATAGGCCACATGAATGATCAAATCGAACAGATCCTGGCGAAGGACACTTTCCAAGTTTGGTGTCGTTTTCTTGTACATCTTATGCACTGGAATCGACTCCACCCCGTGTTTCTTGTAGAACTCATGCGTGTGTTCGGTTGCGTAGAAGGAAAATCCTAGGTCTTTGAGTTTGAGTACGATGGGCAGGAAACGTTCCTTATTATAGTCTTCCCCGATCGTGAGCAAACACAAGCGTTCTTTTTCCTGCGCCAGTCGCATCTGCATGGTGTAAATCTCGGTAAAACCTGCCGATGCATTCTGGTTGAATGCCGACGATTTCATAAAGGTAGCTAGCTTCTCATCAAAGATCGTATTGGGGGTTTCGACTGCCACCACTTCCGCTTGCCCTTTATGCAGTTTGACCGTGACGATTCCACTCACTTTTTCATTGACCTTTTCAATATAGGCATTGAGATCATCCATGAGTGGCTCGTACCAGAGAGCACCATAACAGAGGTACGCCCACTTGGTATCTACGATGGATTTAAATTCATTTTCCTGACGGGTGGAGACGTATTTTTCTAGGTTAAAGTGGGCATTGATGATGATTTCTGCGGCTGGCGCTTCATACAGACCGCGGACCTTGAGTCCCACGAGACGATCCTCAATATGATGCGTGACTCCAACACCATGCTTGGCTCCGATGGTATTGAGTTTGGCAATGATCTGGACGAGACCGAAGGGTTTGTCATCCAGTTCGACGGGGATTCCTTTGACAAAGCGCAGTTTCAGATACACCGGTTTATTGGGTGTCTTTTCCACAATGCGACAGACCTGCAGGATTTTCTCTAATGGCGGAATCAGGGCGGGATTTTCAATCTCTCCACTCTCCCCTGTTACTCCCCACATGTTGTCATCATAGGAATACGGAGAGGCAGCCGTTTGTTTGACGGGAATGCCATGCTTCTTGGCATACACCAGTTCTTCATCCCGACCCATGCTCCACTCACGAACTGGAGCAATGATTTTCATTTCGGGCGCTAGCGTCAACACCGAGCCTTCAATCCGCACTTGATCATTCCCTTTTCCCGTGCATCCATGCGCAATCGTGTCACAGCCCTCTTCCCGAGCTACTTGGACAGCGAGCTTGGAGAGAAGCGGTCGACCCATGGGAGTACTCATGTGGTAGCGCCCCTGATACGAGGCGTTGGCTTTGATTCCCTTGGCTAGATAGTGATAGGCAAATTCATTCTTGGCATCCAGCACGATGGCTTTGACGGCCCCCAGTTTAATGGCTTTTTGTTGGATGGCTTTTAAATCATCGGCTTGCTGACCGATGTCGATGGTCAGCGCCACTACCTGGGCGTGGTATTCATCTTGAATCCATTTGAGCATGACGGATGTGTCCAAGCCTCCAGAATAGAGTAGGACCACTTTCTTTACCTCGCCTTTGCGGCCTTCATACGATGACACTTTAGTGTAGATTGCGTCGGACATAGCAGGATGCTCCTTGATAAGTAGAATCGATAGCGGATACGCAGGATTGCAGAATAAAGTTGGGAGTGAAATCGACTAGATTAGTGGGCAAAAAAAAGTCCCTGTGGGAGGACTTAAAAAGAAAGAATGACAACCATTTCCCAATTGGGGATGGTTTCGTACGGAAACTGGCCAAAAAAAAACTAGTGGTGGGCACTAGAAAATGAGTGTACTGCGCACCCCCCACTTTAGGCAAGCAGGAAAATAGTACGGGCAGAAATCAGCGAAACTATCTAGAAGTGGTAGAATAGAGGTGAAAAATAAACTTTAAGTTAGTAGAGTTAGTAAAAAGGAAAAACCTATGGCCTTTCATGAACGTGCAGTTGAATTGGTGAATGATCAGAAAATTCAGGCTCTTAATCTTCCCAGCCCTATTTTATTCCTCGATTTTATGAACGACTATCTACTGGCGTATCCAGACGAGGTGACCAAGTCTGACCAAGAACTACTACTTGTGTTTTCAGAATGGTATAAAGCTTACTTGTCCATAGCAATTCCTGATTTACCACTCGATGGTGATGTTTAAGATCAGGATAACTAGGTTTCAACAACGTCATCTGCTTTTACCACTTTAGATTCAAGATGTTGGAGAGCATGAATTATTTTTTCAATGAAGACTGCGGACAGCTTACCCTTAGCCCAGTTATTTTGTTCAAACATGGCAGATAACTTAGGATTCGAACTTAAGAGATAATATTGTTCATCAATTCTATCTTCATCAAATTCTCTGATGGCGATCGCAAGATCATAGAACATGGTCAACAAAATAGGTAGACCACCAACCCCATCAAGAAACGGTCTGAGCTGTGAACTTAAGGATCGATTACTATCTAGTTCGTCCTCTACCGCTATCTGCAGCTGTGCAGAAACTAACTCAGTTTGTGCCATAGGCCTATTCGATTATTTCGGCTACTTTCTTCCAGATCACTTCTTCCACGGCTTCTAAGGTTTGATTAGCATCTACCAGTTCCCATCGAGCATGATCATTTTGTTTGGCAAGATACCGATAGGCTTCCCGAACTTCTTGGTGAAAGGCTAGATTTTCCATCTCGAATCGATTGGCTCCACCGGCTTGGAGCTGACGCTCGATACCCAATTTTGGATCCACGTCCAAGAGGAAGGTTAAATCGGGATAGGTGTCTTTGGTTGAAATCTTGTTGAGTTCTTCAATCGTGTCGACTCCAAATTTTCGAACCATTCCTTGGTAGACGACGGAACTATCGCGGGTGCGATCCATGAGCACGATTTTTTTGGCTTCTAGACTTGGAAGAACTAGTTCTCGATAGACCTGGGCACGCGCCGCTTGAAACAGGAGTACTTCAGCGGTATATGCCATCCCAATATTTTTACTGGACAGCACAACTTCACGTATTTGTTCGGAGATCACTGTTCCACCTGGCTCTCGAACCACGACAACGTCGAAACCTTCTTTGACCAGGTGGTCGCGAAGGCGCACAATCTGGGTTGTCTTTCCAGCTCCTTCTCCACCCTCAAACGAGATAATGAATCCTTTTTGCATTGTCATGATGTACTCCCTATAAAAAACACAATAGCAAACCCAAAGGGTTTGATCAAATGGCGCTAGCTGCTATTTCTTTCCGAACTGTTCTTTGACAAATGATTTCATTCGTTCGTGCACGGGCTTATTCATTAACGAGGCTGTGGGTAACTTTGCTGTCGATCCACTAACTGGGGATCGAAGTAAGCTGTCTTGGGCATGGTAGGCAGAAGGTCTGGTTGCAAAGGTTGCTGGATCCACGTTCTTGATTTCAAACTTTTGTGCTGGAGCATCGTCCAACGTTTTTATCTTCTCTTGGAGTTGTTTTTTAAAGGCACCAGGGGGAAATCGTGACATAGTTAAGGTATACTATACACAATGGATCCCACACAAACTACTCAGATTGATGTTTTTTCCTACCAGAAAGGCGGAATTGTCCGACGTGCTCTTGCGGGACTGATTGACACTATTTTTGTTTTCTCCTTGTCTGCGACAGTTGTGAGCATTGCCCGTTTTGTCCTTGAGCCAAATCATCCACTCCAGTATGGATATTCGCCTACTCTCGTACTTTCCTATGTGCTTCCCTTTATCTATGAAGTGCTTTTGTTGAGTAGCAAAGGGTCTACGTTGGGGCGAATTGTGATGAAAATACGTGTCATTTCTGTGATTGACGGTCAAAAACCTGCCCTGCAGTCTATTTTAGTTCGCTCACTAGTAAGATCAATCAGTCCATTGATTGCGAATGTTCCCCAATTATGGGCACTTCTTGATCCCCATCAGCAAGGTGTTCATGACAAACTTGCAAAGACAGTAGTAGTCCGCGTCGATCGTGAACAACATCCGGTGCATCCAGCATCCACCTCTCCCGATATTGCGCAAAAACTTCTCTTTGCATTCCTTGTCATCATAGGAGTCTTTTCCAGTTATCAGTTTTATGTCGGCCAACTGTATGGACCTAAGTCTCTATTGCTAGTCTCCGGTACATCGATGCAACCTACATTCAATGATCGCGACCGAGTCTACAGTCAGAAAGGGGGCTTACTATCCTCCAGCATACAATCCGGTGATGTGATCTATTTTACCGTTCCGAAGGGGGCTAACTGCCCTACAGGTACGGGATGTGCGCAGATTAAAAGGGTCATTGGAGTCCCAGGCGATCGGATAGAAATCAAATCTGGATACGTGGTTCGCAATGGAGTCCAGCTAGAAGAGCCCTACCTCTTTTCGCAAGGAACTACGGTCTCGTCCTCTTTCCCACCTACCGGTGGAACATATATCGTTCCAGAGGATAGCTACTATGTCTTAGGTGATCATCGCGAACATAGTTCTGATAGCAGAGCTTGGGGAAGCGTGCCTGAAAATCTTATTCATGGAAAAGTTAAAAAAAGTTCCATTCCTATCGCAAGTCCAAAACCTTCATCTAAACTTATCGATCTAAACCAGTAGCTTTAATTGAATACCGGACTCCGCGTGTACTTCCATGTTTGATCACATAATCGTGTTTCACTAACCACTGCAGGTCGTTAGCTAGTGTTCGCACAGGGATTGTGGGAAAACGTCGAGAGAGGAGGTCAAAGGAACATAGAGGGTGATCATGGATAATGGACACTAATTCTTCGCGTCGAGGTAATAAGCCCAACCGATTGGAACGTTGGTTTTGCGATGTTGCGAGTTGTTCTTCTCCGACCCGTTTAAGATCTAGGAGAATCTGTTCTAGCGACCAAACAATACCTTCTAAGACAAAGGATGTGAATTCCTCTGTGTGTCGGGTACTACGTTCCATATAGGCATAGTAGGAAGCCTTGTGCTCATCAAAGTATTGATCGATGGGAAGCGTGAATTCGCCAAACAGGGTGCTTTGCTCTAATTGCCACTGCAAAAGCACACGTCCCGTTCTCCCATTTCCATCGATGAGAGGGTGAATTTTTTCGAAATAGTAGTGCAGTCGTGCAACGTCGAGGAGGTGTTCAATGGGTTCGCGTTCCTTGTTTGCCTCTACCAGCCAGATCTCTAGCATCTGCTGCATCGTGAGTCGATCGGGGGTTAGATACACCACGGAGCCAGAAGCATCAAATATTCCCGATTGTTCACTACGAAAGATCCCTGCTTGTCCGTGAAGTCCTTCTAAGAGTTGTGCATGAATGTCTTTTATGGATTGCATCGTTAATGCTTTAGGAAGTGTTTTGACAAAACGCAACGCCCGCAAACAGTTATCCACTTCTTTCTTTTGCAAGTCTTGTGGATCGTTAGACAACTGATCAACTTGCCCGAGAGTGAGGACATTCCCTTCGATGCGAGCAGAAAATAAGGAGCTTTTAAGCTGTTGCCGATGAAAAACAGTAGACGCTACGGTGGGAGAGACAGGCACACTTTCAAGCACCTTGGCTAAAAACTGAATACGTTCCAGTAACGGAGTGACCAGTTGAGCAGAAACAGGATATGGATATTGCAACATTGCAACATCTTGCAACACTTTGCAAGATCTAGCAATACTAGTCTCAGTCTCTTTTAGAAATCATTAAAATCTCTCTGCTCCTTGCTGTGACACCCAAGAAACGATCATCACCTAGTTTTGAAGCGCCCGTTGCATCAATCATCCAGTCTAAAAAGACAATGATGTCTACGGGTGGGTTCGTGTTTTCGTTTAAAACTGTAAAAAGAGCGAAAGCCGAACGAAAGAGAATTGCTTTTGCTTCCATTAGGGGTGTGCCAGGATTCACTCTGTGAGTATCTTTTTCAAAGTTGAATAAGGCTCTTCGAATGTCTCGTTCCTTCCAGTAGAAGGATTGATCTGTGTATCGGATTGGCATATTGATTTCTAAGGGTTACAAACTAGTCTCTGTTAGTTTTCACTCGGGTAAGATGGAGGATGCTGTACGGTGCATAGCGTCCTTTCACTTCTTTAATTTTATCAAAATATTCAACCGTCTGATCTGTAAGGATCCAGTGATCAATAATAGTTGCCTCAATCCCAGAGTAGGGTTTAATGGTTCCTTCAGAATACGTACGAAGTCTCATTAATAACTGTCGGGCAACTGGCAGGAGGCTTTGTTGAAATTCAGGATTGGACAACAATGTGGATAATTCCGCTTGTTCGCGGCGCAAATCAAAATCAGCAAGCGCCCTTTTAAGACGCATTGTTCTAAAGATTGCTGTGGTTGCTTCTTGCATTGCCATAGGTCGCTTTCTCTTTTCTTAGGCCGGATCCTGTTCATAGCTAGAGGACTGCTTCAGGGAATCTTCGGCTTTTTGCAATTCTAATCCCACATACATCAGATGTCCAGGATCGGTCAGATATTTCCAGTCGGTGATTTGCCAGGCAACTTCTTGGGCGACTCTTCCCTCAAACATTTTGATGGCGGGTCCCCCGTTGGGTTCAAAGATGGTTGCTCGAATGAGCTTGCCGTTGGGCACTTTTTTCATCATGCGTTCCACCGCCATTGGAATGGCTTCTTTCTCATAGCGCTTACTCCAAAATGGATAGACTTGGGCGTCTTCTTCTTTGATGATCTCCACCACCACATTCCCTCGGGCATCAAAATCAAAGTGGACTTGGGGAGTGTAGCCCTGTTCTTCTTCGTAGTGGGACATTAATAAGTTATCCACTAATCCAAAATCATCGGCATACATATGGGCACTGTGGGTAATCATGGTTAATGGTCCCATCGGTATTCCTGCACTATCGGCAATTTCTTTTTGTAGTTTTCGCAAAGCAAAGGTGTTGCGTGGCCAGCCATGCACCATATCCTGTGAGCGGAAATGACAGGTAAAGAAAAATTTATTGTCCTGCACACTCCCCAACACCATCGACAAACACGGAGTGTCGCCGTTATTGACTTCTGCCCAGTCACGTTTGGGATCAATGGTGATAGCAATCATTTTTTTACTATCCGGTCGGTTTTGGAGCAATTTCTTCATCTCCTCGATTTGATCGACACCAAGATCGAGTCGCAAACGTTTACCATAGTTGTACGCAACCCCAGGGATCTGTCGACTTGTCATGATTTCTGCGTAGTAGGCTTCTAGTTCCACCCGAGCAAAGGGCAAGTATTCTGGAAAGTAGATATCTTCTGGATTTTCGTCGGTAATGACTGCGGTTAAATTGAGGATCTCTTTGAGACGATTATCTTTACTGTACCGCGTATGCTTTGGTCTGCCATATTTTGATATCTCATTTAATAGTTTGAGCCAGGTCGTTGCCACTTTGGGAGAAGAGACACGAAATCCCGTTTGTTCGGAAGGAAGTAAGCGCACCACAGGTTCTGCGACAGGAAATGTTCGTACCCGTTTAGCAAACGGTTCAATTGATTTTTCCGATAGTTCTTTGGCTTTGGCGATCAAATCGGTCGCACTTCTCCCCCGCATATCGACGACCGCTACCATTTTGCGAAACTCTTCCACAATTTCATCGGGGAGTTCTTTTTCAATTTCTCCCCGCGCCGCCAGAATCTTTCGCTCCGCGTCCATGCCTTTTTGAGAGAGCATGAGTAACGAGTGTCCAGACAAAGACATCTCGGCACCCCAAATTAAAATGACGCGAATGTGCGGATTGGCAAAGATGTTGCGGATCATGGCATTGATGCCTTGTGCGCTGTAGAGGTTCCCAATCGTGTTATATTCCACATCTTTGAGCAACCCTTCCAAAGCCTTGCGTTCCGTCCACAAACAGCAGATGGCTAGATGATGGGTGGGGTTTTTGACTTTGAGAACGTCTTTGTAGTACAGCGGCCACGAAGAGAGATCAATCGGCATAAAAGGAACTTTCTAAGAATAGTAGTGTTCGTTATTCCAAGAGAGAAAGGTAGCAAAGCCCGAAAGAAGTTGCAATGGGAAGATGTGAAAACGCCCTCCGGTGAAAGAGGGCGTTGACCATTGTCTAGTCCCCCGCTTGCGCGAGGAACGTCACACTGGTCCGGTTTTCCCCCACCGAGGTGGGGGCATCTGCGGTTACTTCCCAAGCTCCCCCGCATTGGGGGCACAGGGGATCAGGATGACCCGTTGCCTGGCGTTTCGTCAGGCAAAACGGGTCAGTACAAACTTTTTGATCGTTCAAAATCTTGCTTTCCTTTGTTGAAACCGATGAAGCGGATATTGTATCTTATACTTCTCGATTTAGCAAGATATAGGCTTATATTAGCTAGAATTGCGGAGATTCTTCTGGGAACGATTGGCGTAGTCGCTGCCGAAAGTCCTGCTTGGTATAGTGATGCTCTTGTCCTCCCATTTTTTCCACTACAAAGGCTGCAGCAGTAGCTCCCATTTTCCCACAGTAGGGATACGGAAGTTCGCGTCGGTAGCCTGCAAAGAAACCTGCGCGGTAGGCATCACCTGCCCCTGTAGGATCAACAACTCTTGCCACTGGAGCTGCAGGAATGTGGATGGGTCGGCTCGTATTCTTGCCTTCGATCACCGATCCTTGTGCACCTTTGGTGGTGATACAGAGAGGTACCGATGCTTTAATACTAGCTACAGTTTTTCCCAATCTTTCTGCAAGTTTATCCAGCTCAAAGTCATTTAGGATGAGGACTTCTGTTGCCTGAAGACCAAGTTGTAGAAGTCTTAGATCCGTATTGATCACTTGTTGGCCAATATCAAAAGACATCCGAAGCCCATTGGCATGGCATTGTAAAAGTTGCTCATACATTTGACTAGGATCATGGGGAGCGATAATGACAAACACTTTCTGTTTATTAAACCCGATGAGATTTAACTTCTTTGAATCACTCATTGCCCCACCATTAAACGCCCCAACTTGATTATTTTGAGTGTCGGTAAATACTGTGAACGATGCCGTGGGTAAATTGCTCAAATGTACGTAGGTTGTATCCACACCCATTGCCGCAAGATAGCGAATGTAATCTTGGTCTTCCCGTCCTACGGAACCCAAAAGGATAGGTTGTTCGCCCAACAATGCCATTGAGTACGCAATATTGGCACCTGTTCCCCCACGACGTGTGTATTGTTCCGTTGCAAGCATACTTACAGAAATACTTTTCCCACCACGATCTTTTAAATTGTCTGCTAGTTTTCCGGGAACTACGTAAATAGAGTCCTTTGCAATGGAACCGGAAATGACTACACGTGGAGCTTCTTTAGCCATAGTGAATGAATAGTTCTAAATGTTGGTAAGTCTATCGAAGGGGTGAAGAAAGTAAAGGGGTTACTGTCTTTTAAAGGATGCGACCAATCTGGAGGCTAGAGTAAGATCCTCTACCACGGATCGTTGTAAACTAGCTTTCTTCTCTGGTGAAATGAATTGTTGGACTCGAACCCGTTCAGATTCCAGTCGACCGAGATTTTTTAGGAAATCAACCATGGAGTCTTTAGCAGTTACTTTCAGTATACGATTTCCATATTCTGCCACTGCGGGATTTGATCGAATGGCTCGCCCAGCAAAAACAAAAAATTTACTTGGCAGTCCAGCTCTATCCGCAGAGGATAAGAAACTGATGGCTTTAGAATAATCTTCGGAATGCTCATCAATAAAAATGATGGTTTTCCCCTGCGAATCTGTTTGCAGTCTTGCAGGGACTGCTCCTGCGTACATTTTTTTATTTCCTTCTTCTTCTAGAGTCTGGGTGGCAGAAATGAGGGTTTTTAGATGAGGGTTTTGGGTCTGTTCCGCAACATGATCAAGTAGGGAAAGAGATATTCCCGCGCTTTTCCCTGCTACAACAAAAAGACAGTTCCTCGCATTGAGTTGGGCAGAGGTAATCAATGCTTCCAAATGAGCCACTGCTGCGGTCAATACAGTTTGTTGAAACTCTAATCTAAACTTGGAATCTCCCCATGCTCTTGAAATCTCATCCGTACACTCTCGCACGAGCTGGGCATAGGTTGATGAGTTCTCTATTGGGAATGACTGCATATTCCGTTTATGGCTCGAAATACTGTGGTTATTTTATCTCTTAGTCGTTTTTTTTGTTGCTGGTTTTTCTTTCGGTTCTGTCTTTTCTCGTGGTTCATTGGGAACATAGCTCATGAGGATGGTATTGTCTTCCGTTCCTGGTTTTTGCCAGGAGGTGAATTTGCAGGATGGGTACCTTGAGCATCCGTAGAATTTTCCACGTTTGCTGTTCTTTTCTAAGATGTCACCTTGTTCACAGTCGGGACATTTGATTCCATCGACTCGAAAGATCAGTTTCCCCGTAAAGGTACAACCTGGGAAGCGATTACACGAGACGAATTTTCCGAATCTGCCGGAACGAATGACGAGTTCCCCTTCCTGACAGTTGGGACATTTCTGATTCAGGGATTCTACCGGGACTTGGACGCGTTCCCCTTCTTCGGAGACCTTGGCGACGACTTTTTCAAAGGGACTAAAGAAGGTCTTAATGGTTTTGACCCACTCTTTTTCTCCTCGAGAGATAGCATCGAGATCATCTTCTAAATTGGCAGTGAATTGATAGTCCAGTTCCTTGGCAAAGTTTTTGACCAAGAAATCCACCACGGTCATTCCGACAGCCGTTGCCACAAAGGCTTTGGCTTCCCGTTCCACATATCCTCGAGCCTCTAGGACCGAGATAATGGAGGCGTACGTACTAGGTCGGCCTATTCCCAGTTTTTCCAGTTGCTTGACCAAGGATGCGTCGTTGTAACGAGCTGGAGGCTGGGTGAACTTTTGTAAGGCTTCTAAGTCTTGATACGTTAGAGCTTCCGATACGGAGAGTTTGGGAAGGATCGTATCTTCACTTCCAGGGAAGACTTTCATCCAGCCGTCAAAGACAAGCACGCTGCCGTTGGCTTTGAGGGTATAGACTGCAGTGTCCTTGGTTGCATCCACCAAAATTGCGGTTTGGTTATACCGAGCATCCATCATCTGGGTGGCGATGAATCGACGCCAGATTAAATCATAGAGTTTGACATGGGATTCGTCATACGTTCCCCCGATTTCAAGTTGTCGTCGGGTGGCTTCTGTAGGACGAATGGCCTCATGGGCTTCTTGGGCATTCTTACTCTTGGTGGTGTACAACCGAGGTTTTTCGGGAAGATAACTGTCTCCAAACGAGGAGGAGATGAAGGCACGTGCCGCTTCAATCGAACTTACTGACAAGTTCACAGAGTCGGTACGATGATACGTGATCACACCTTGTTCGTAGAGATCTTGAGCAAGCTTCATGGTGCGTTTACTGGTAAACCCAAGCTTATTAGCGGCAGCCTGTTGGAGGGTACTGGTGGTAAAGGGAGCGTAGGGGGCTCGAATGCGCTTGGTCTCCTGAATGTCGGCTACCGTATAATTGGCCACTTTTAGATCCGCAACAATCGGATCCACCAATGCCTTCGTATCCGCCACAAATTCTTTTCCCGCAACTTTAAAGAGCTGGATGCGCAGGGCTTCCGAAGCTTGCGTGGTAACGTCCACAAAGACTTCCCAGTATTCCACAGGCACAAAGGCTTCACGTTCGCGCTCTCGGTCGACAATCAGACGTAACGCCACCGATTGCACACGGCCAGCTGAGAGTCCACGTCGCACTTTTTTCCATAAGACTGGAGAGAGATAGTATCCGACTAATCGATCCAAAACGCGTCGTGCTTGTTGTGCATCCACCAGCGCCATATTGAGGGTGCTGGGATGTGCGATTGCATCCAAGATTGCGCTCTTTGTAATTTCGTGAAAGGTTGCTCGGGCAAACTTGGTCTTAAGAGAATCTTTCTCTTTCTTGGTTTTGGCAGAATCTTCAATGATCGACTTAATATGCCAGGAGATTGCTTCTCCTTCTCGGTCAGGGTCAGTTGCGAGATAGATCATGTCTGCGTCTTTGGCGAGTTTTTTAAGTTTGGTGATGACCGCTGTTTTTCCTTCAGAGCGAACATAGTCCGGCTCAAAGTCATGCGCAACATCGATTCCTAATTTACTCTTTGGAAGATCACGAATATGCCCCATGGAGGCTTCGATGGCAAAGTCAGCTCCCAAGAATTTCTTGAGAGTTCGAGCTTTCGTCGGTGATTCAACAATAACCAAATTTTTCATACACGTACTCTTCTTGTCTATCTGTTCTACGACCACACTGTAGGAGTTGGCGACCCTATTGTTTGAAACCGCCAAGCACTAAGCATACCGCATCGGAAAGGATATATTGTAGCAGGAGAGAGGAAATTCTAGCTATAGTAGTGTGTTTTTTAGATAGAATGCGACAAAAGTGTATACTAATAACGTAGTTTTAACAGAAAGGACCTATGACAGATACTGATTCCTTACAATTTTTTCTTGACAAAGAATATGTAGCAGAAGAGTTTGAAGCCATCTTTTCTCCAAAAGATGATATGGATCGCAATCTCACACCGACAAAATCCCAAGCACTTGGACTACTGCTCTTAGCAACTCTTCCCAAGGAATACCAGCAGCTTACACAGGCGCAGGTTAGTCTGCGACGAGATGGACTTCTCGTTACTGTGACCCGTTCCTAAACACGGCTGCAATTGGTCACCTAGACTAATTGAGCTGAAATGTTGTCAGCTAGTTTCCAAGCGTAGTTGTTCTAGAATGTCATCAGCATTCGACACTAGAGTTGCCCCTAGATTGATCAGTTCTTTGGTTCCTTCACTGTAGGGAGAATCAATCGGACCAGGAATTGCGAACACTTCGCGCCCCTGCTCTGCTGCCAGTCGTGCAGTAATCTTGCTTCCACTTTTCGCAGCTGCCTCTGTAACAATCACACCAAGACTGAGACCTGAAACAATACGGTTACGTTGTGGAAAGGTATAGCGTGTAGGTGGTTGCCAGGGTGGATACTCAGAAATCAAACATCCACCTGAAGATAGAATTGCTTCTGCTACGTGTTGTTGTTCTCTAGGATAGTACGGAACACCAAACCCATACCCAAGAACACCAATGGTTGTTCCCTTGCTTTTTACCGTTGTTACATGCGCAATGGTGTCTACGCCATACATCATGCCCGATACAATTGTGAATCCAAGTTCGACTAACTGACTCGTGAGCCGTTCTGTAACCATTCTTCCGTACGAAGTGACGTGTCGTGTCCCGACTACTGCAATTTTGGGAACCAAGTCACTAGGTAATGCTCCTTTACTATAGAGAGCTTCTGGAGGATCAGCGATTTGTGAAAGAAGATGTGGATATACGGTATCGGAATTAGTTACGATCGAGATTGCATTTTTTTGACACCATTCTCCCAGTTCTTGTATGGGGTGTTGATTGGCATAGCGTATAATGATGTCTGTTTCACGTTCGCTGAATCCCAAAACTTTCAGAGATGCAGGAGTAACCTCTGCACTCATCTGGAATCGGATACTCGTTTTTAGTTCCGGTATGGATTGAAACCAAGCAGTCTGAACAGATTGTTTGCTTGTCACAGGTAAACGCAGTATGGCATCACTAAAAGAATTATTCCATGCATATGCAAATGGATCAGCACCAGAAGAAATGCTTTCCTTGTTTGCAAGGTCAAACCCCCTAGTGGTATCCGTGTTTATCTCAAAACTTGGTGAAGAAAAGACGGAAGATGACCATCACCGCAATCAATTAATCGCTGCGCTCAACGAAATGCGGCTGGAAATCAGCGAGATACATACAGCGTTAAATCCAAAAAGAACACGTACTTAAGCTCTTTTGTCCGTTGTTGAAGTTACTTTCTCAGTTAATCCTCTCAACTCCCGTTCGAGCAAAGATAGCGATTTCTCAATATCATTCTTTGCTTTTTGAACAGATGCTAGGACTTCTTGACCACTGATTTGTGGTTGTAGGGAGATGAGAATCGTATTGATTGCTCGAAGCATTGCATTGTAGTTGTTGATGATGGGCAATAGTGCTTCATTTTGTTCAGGTTTGTATCCAAAGTTCACTGACATTACTTCGTTGGCAACATTTCCTGTCTCATGTCGTAATAAGTTGAGGACCTGAAAAAGTCCATCGGGAGTAGCAGCAACATCAAGTAGTTTATCAGTAGAAAGATATCTGCCCCCTTTTACATCCGTGTAGTTGCCTTTAACGAAAAGCTTTTCTCTGACTTCGTCTGAAATCACTTGAGGAACAGGTATACCACTTTTCGATTCATTTCGGGCGTAGTGATCGGTACGCACAAAGATTTTCTTATCGTTGTAACCAGCTTGTGTTCCAAATGTTAATTCCACAGTTGCTCCTTCTCTTTACTATTTATCCTTGAATGCTATAGTTATCCACAAATATTACTCAAGGATTCTATGAATAAAAAACTGCTTCTTACACTCCTCGTTTTGTCATTTACTTTAACAGGTTGTGCTCGAATTCGCACTAGTCTTTTGCCTTCACCAACTCCTGCTTCTTTAACTGCAGATTCTGCTTCCTTGGGATCGCTCCTGGATTCGTCTAAGGATGAAAATGGAAATGGTACTGGCATAGAGGAGAGCGTGATGGCAAATGGCGAAGTTGGAAAAGGTGGACTGCCTTCTGCTAGACGGGTGGACTTTACCTCTGAGGCAGCTGCATTGGACTATGCAAAGGTCGGACCTACTCTATATTTCTTTACCGCACCAAGTTGTACCAGCTGTACTCAAGCAACCCGGGACTTTAATGAGAATATTTCTGACCTTCCTGCCGGAATGACGATTGTGACGGTGAATTTTGATACGGCGCAAACGCTCAAATCCAAATACAATGTCACCTCAGCGCACACCTTTGTTGTGATTGATCAATCAGGGGGAGCGTTATCAACATGGAAAGGTGGTGGAGTAAACGAGATATTGGCGCGATTCTAACACCAACGTTTTACATCGGTTCTTATAACCACGAAATACGTACACCGTATGGAAATTATTAATAGAGAAAGTGCAATTCGAATTGTACAAGAACATCTGGAGAAGGCAGATCAGCTTTTTCCTGATGATTTGAGTAAGTTTGATCCTGTAGCAGCGCTTGCTTGGCTGCTACCGGTGTACCCTTTATTCCGACATCTCATTGTGAACTCAAGGATGTTCGATTATTCCGTAATACTCTCGAGTATTGATCGAAAGCTGGTTTCGAATCAGACTAAGACACAAACTGAATTAGATCTGTATTCTGCAGCTGGACAAGTTACAGGGTTGTATAAGAGATTTGACCAACGAGAAAGAATGTAAAAAACGCAACCGAAAATAAAAAATTCAAAGGTGTTTGGTTACCACTAATACTCGATATATGGATTCGGAACTTTAACAACGGTGACCTGAGTATCATAGAATCCCGTTCTTACCGCGTTCCAAAAGCGATGATTTCCACCTTGGAGAGTAATTCGACGTTTGCCTGCTACCGTATTTTCAAATACTTCAATTCGCCGACTATCAATCGGTACTATCGCTTCAGTTTTATCGGGAGGTTTTTGACTGGGATGAAGAAACCCAATTTCAATTTTCATTTCACCTCCAACTTTTAATTGTAGAAATTCTTCCAAACATCCCCTGTATTTCTCACTGTTTGCTTGCTGATAGCTTTCGTAACTCTGCGGTGCGGTTATTTCTGACATAGTTTTACAGTGGCTGCGTTGTTTTTTTTACCAATATTTTTCTGTTCCAATCATTATCCGGCTTAAAATCATAATAGCGATGATTCCCATCACAAATGATGATTTTCCCTGTGTTTACATCATAATATGCAGAAATTGGATCTTGGCTGGTAGCACTACGAAGACCATCCTTTGTTTGAGAAGGCGTGAGATCAGAGATTTTAAGCTGCATAGATTGTCCCTCTGTCAGCTGTTGAAATCTTTTAAATCGGTACTCTCTGTCTTCCCAAAGAATCATCTCGTCAGGTGAGTTATCATATTCGGATGCAAGAGCCATGACGAAATTATATCATTCCTAAGTTCGCATATATAAGTTTTTGATTACTGCAAATTTTTCACTCAATATTTTGCGAAAGAAATATATTTTCTACTTCCAGTAATACAATCGGTCTGATAAGATATTTCTTACATTTAAAGCGAAAATTCTCTTCACTCAATCGAAATAGAATTATCACAAGCACTTTTGGGTAACCTACTCCCGAAATTACGCTTCTCATACAAAAAGCTGAGCTCTTCTGCCATAGAAAATTGGATAGGATAGTAGAAATGTAAAAGGAGATATGTCACTTCGGATCAATCAAGAGACCCGCTCAGGATTAAAAGAGGAAATACGGGAATGGATTTTACAAAGCAGAATTGGACAATTCGGAAACGATATCCCCCCTTCAACGGTAGAATTTTCCCTTCTAGAGGCGATTTCCAAAGGTCAGATTTCTGCTGATCGATTGGAAGCTCTCAATGCGATTGGCTGGTATCGTATCGTTTCGAATGCGCCTCCAGGTGGACTAGGTCATCGAGAAACGGATGACACTCTGACTTTACTCCGACTTCTCAAAGATGTTCAAGAAAAACAAGCCAAAGAAGGTCTTAGTGGTGATCAAGTCTTTTTGTTAATTCTAGAGGTATTGGAGGAATTAAAGGTCAACTTCCCTGCCAAACGAATAAATACACGTCGTCAACTCGTCCCAGTTGATAAAAGAGAGCGAACGCTTAGAGAGAATCCTCCAGTGGTATATAAAGTAAAACGTCAGTAGATGGAAAATCGGCACCCCGTAGGGTGCCGACAGCGATGAGAAAAAAATGTTTAGGCATCGAGCCCTGCTGACTGCAGGTCACCGCGGCGAACATCTGCCGGGTTGACAGTGAACCTAACCCCGGGGGTGTTCCCCTGGGGAGTGACAGTTACACGGCAACCTTTGATGTCAGTGATCAAATACTTGCCTCCCACCTGAAAACCATTTCTCTTGGCCTTTGCCACATAGGTCTTGCCTAACTCGAATTCCAATTCCTCATCTCCTGTTTTCACAGAGCACTTTCCCAGGCGTGATGCCATGGGGTTTCGCCCTGTAAGCGGACAGTCTATATATTTTAGTTCTTACTATAGGCTATGTCAACTTGAGAATACTGCAACTACTATTTCCTATTTCTTGAGGTCTTTCGTACAATAAGAGCATATGAGGCTTTTTCGTGTGTTCCTGGCATTTCTTTTTGTCCTAGTCTTGATGGGTGTTGTTCCTTCTTCTGTCTTTGCTTCCACAAAGCCGCATATCGTGCTGAATTTTGCTTCCATTAATGAGTTGGATTGGTCAGTGGAAGAAGAGACCTGGAAGTTGGAGGTAAAGCCAAAGGTTGTTGCGGCAATTACCTCGATGCGATCAACTATTCTCAATACCCCTTCTTTGGAGCAGAGGTCATCTGCTACGCTTTCGTGGTCCACATTGATGGAGTACATGAATACTCCCATGGATACGCCATCAAGTGATTCTGTCTATGCCATCAAAATGCGACGAATATTAGAGATTGCCGAGGAGCAAAACTTCCCTGTCTTTGTACCCTTGAATGGATTCCAATGGTGGGATAATTTGCCAGAGCTCTATAACTGGTGGGATTCCGATGGAACCAAGACAGATCCCAAATTCTTTAGTCGTCAAAAAAATCCTGAGGATTTTAAACGTCGATTCATTGCTGGATACAATCCGGACAACAAATGGAATGTAGAGTGGCAAAATTGGACGACACCCATGACACTAAATATCCGTAACTGGGGTGGTGGTGGTTTCAGGATTGCTCCTCCACCCAATCTGCTCAACAATCCATTACGGAGTACAACGTATCGGGATATTCAAGGTCAGCGCTTGGCCGTGATCGTCGAAGAGATTGCCAAGAAACGTGAGGAATGGGAAGCCCAAGGAAAAGAAGATCTCTTTGTGGGTCTGTCGATTGGAACCGAAGTCTCGTTAAACGCATCGGTCACGCCCGCTGATGAATTCAAACCCTATGGATATCGCGGGATCCAAGACTACTCCTGTCCTGTTGGTCAGCCAACCTGCGGAGAACGTGCAGCCTGTTCTGGGTTTACAGACACCGCAGAGTGTCTGTTGACCACCCGTACAAAGGTAGTTGCCCAGTACTTAGAAGAGAACGCCCGCAACATTACAAAACTTGGGATTGAGAAGTCAAAGATCTATACTCATGTGTGGAGCGAAGCACTGGCCGGGGAACCACGCTACACCAATTACGCGGCGGGAGCATATAACTTCTATTCCCAACCAGGGATGAGCTTTTATGGGTATGCCAAAAACCCTCTCTCACATCCGGATTTTTCCAGAATGATTGCCTGGAATGGAAATCCAATCTGGGGAGCGATTGAATACTCTGCGGGGTTTGAAACAAAAGACTGGATCTCGGGATTACAGTCCTCGTTATTTAACGCGACGGCGTCTGCTGCCCTCTCGGTGATCTATAACTGGGACGGATTGCCACCAGCGGCCATCCCTGCCATCCAGACTGTCTTACGATCCCAAGAACCTGTCGATCGTTGTACGATGTCGGAACCCAAAGCTGTTGGAATGCGCCTCGTTCATAATCCAAGTGCCTTGCAGTGGGAAGTTAGTGACAAAGCGGAACAACAGCGCATTGTAGTGTATGAAGGATTCGTAGCCTCACCATCAAAGAAACCAATCCATAGTATTGATCTGAGTCCCACCGACACTCAAGTTTCTTTCCCAACCACACTCAATCCCGGAACGTATACCTGGATGGTACAGAACATTGGATGTGATGGGAGAAAAAATACCTCTTCGCAGCCGCAAACGATTACCATTCCGGTAAAAGTGGCAGCGGATACTTCCCCATTTTGGGCGAAGTGGATCGCATCTGTTTGGCCATAAAAAAACCGGCCTCTAAAAGACCGGTTTTTTAAGAAATTCTTTACTGTCGTGTCGAACGCATTGCTGCTAAAACTACTTTCGTAGTAATTTCATTAGCCTTGAGTTCCTGATCGTTTAACGTATAGATCGCCCCTTCCTTTGTATCTTCGCGTCGTAACGTTGCGTTGCCTACAGTCATTTCGGTCCTAGTCTTCTGAGCCACAACGGTTTCGATCATTAGACCCGCTTGCGTAGTCTCTGTCAAGTTCATAGTAATCCTTTCCATTCCCAAACCCAAAATAGTCACACGGATTATTTCGTGTGTTCAAAGAATAATTTTCTTGGGAACTTTGGAAGTTTACTGAATGCAGGATGTGATTGCAAACATGTCTTTGATTGACTGATTTTGATATACTATTTGGTTAAGAACTACTTTTTCTTACTTTCCCATTTTTTTCCATTCTTCAAAGACTTTGAGAGCAATTGGGGCAGCATCGGCGGAGCCTTCTAAGAACTGTTTTTCTGGTGTGGATTCTACCAACACGGTGATCGCAACTTCCGGTTCGTTGGTCGGATAGAACATGGTAAACCAGCCATGGGTTTTCTTATGTCCTTTCTCATCCGAGGGACCGTATTCTGCTGTTCCAGTTTTACAGGCTACTTTTAGATCTTCGCTGGCAACTTCATTGTGTGGGAAAAATGGAAACGCAGTACCACCGTTGCTACAGGCTTGCACCATCCCCGTGACCACCGTTTGAAGGCTCTCTGGTTTGATCTCACTATCCTCGCAGGTGGGCTGGGAATGGGGTGTTAACGACAATTCACACCACTGACCACTCCGGCCGATGGCAGCCGTCATATTGGCAATTTGCACCGGAGTAGCTAGAACAAAACCTTGTCCAATTCCCATATGATACGTGTCTCCCAAGTACCATTTGGTTCCAACTTCTTTTTCTTTCCATTCGGGTGTGGGAAGCAGTCCCGTCTGTTCTTCCATTAATCCGATTCCGGTTGGTCGGCCCAGCCCTAGTTTGAATGCAATATCATCCATGGCTTCCGGACCCACCTGCTGGGCTGCGGTATAAAAATAAATATCGTTACTTCGGGCTAAGGCTCGAGTCAGACTGATGGCTCCTTCCGTTCTTCCGTATTGACGGAAATACCAGTTTCCAAACGTTTGCTCTCCCACCTTGAGTTGTCCTTCATCTACCACGGTAGTGTCAGCTGTCATCTTGCCTGTTTCGAGTGCAGCCAGCGCGGTGATGAGCTTGAACGTACTTCCAGGAGGATAGTTGGAAACCGCTCGATTGAGCAATGGTTTTTTTGGATCCGATAACGCCTGCCCTAACGAGGAGAGTTCAAAGGAAGGCTTGCTCGTAAGTGCAAGTAACGAAGAACTCGAAATATCCACTACGACCACTGCTCCCGTATACTCCCCGAGTGCCTCATAGGAGGTGTTGGTTAACGCGGCGTCAATTGAGAGTGTGAGACTTTTTCCCCGCAGTGGCAACTGTTGGGACACTTTGCTAGTGACTTTCCCGTTGGACGATAGTTCATACGTGTCACTTCCGGAAACACCACGCAGCGTGGAATCAAAGAGGTATTCTGCTCCCGTTTTTCCGACCCGTTCATCTACTCCAATATATTTTTGGGTAATATCGCTGCGTGTCGGAAAGCCAATATATCCGACCACGTGGGTGAGGGCTGGAGCGAAGGGATAGGAGCGAGTGGGAACCGCCAGCACACTCGATAAGCGTTCCAGTTGAAGACTTGCAGCCTCAGAGGAAGTAATGGGATGTGTTTTTTTTGGATACAGCGATTGCGCCGAGGCTGTAGCCACCGCATAGAATTGCCGCCCATTCTCGGTAAGAGCAATTCCTTTTCGATCGGTTAGGATTCCACGACTAGGTAGAACTGACAATGTCTGCAGACGATTGGAATCTGCCATTGCCCGAAAATTCTTTCCCCGAAGGACCATAATATCGGTTAACCGCAGACCAAACACAATCAGGATCGAAAGCGCCACCCCAATCCACAACCGGAGTCGCGGCACGACCGGCGCAAAGACTGGTGAAAAGCCAATTTCTGTTATCCGATTTCGATGAATGAAGCGGCGCGTTTTCCTGCCCACAGCGGTCCTCCTATACTTACACACAAAAAGAGTGCAACGGTGACTCCATTAAAATTCCCGGAAAGTAGTTGCAGAATCGCAACGAGCGTGGTGATACTTACCGCAAAGAACAGTATCCCTGCACTGTTTTTTTGGAGGGGTTTAAGAAAGAGTGCGAGTGCGAGAACACCCAACGTACTACCAAGTCGGTATCCGCCGAGCACATCATTTCCAAGGGACAAGACAACCCATCCCCATGGGAAACGATCCAGTGGGTGTTTGGCAACAGCAAGCGTAGACAGAAATGGAACTCCGAGGGCATGTTCAAGGATCCAGACGACGATAAGCAGTAACCAGTTCTGGGTTTCTCTCATTGTCCCACCTCCACACGCTCACCCACACCCGGGTGTGCAATAAACTGGAGCTGTACGACAGACACCGGATCCGATGGCTGTGTTTGGATGGATGCGACTGTTCCGAGCGCCGCAGCGTGTTCTAAGTTTCTGGTCGGCAAGGTGGTAAACAAATCCCCTACCGCAATCCCTTCTACACGTTGGAAGAATTCTACGTTCGGTGTTTGTCCTTGGATTGTCAGCGTTCCCACCAAGGCGGTCGGTTGGTGCATTACAAGCATCGGTGTGTTGCGCTTGGAAACCAATACAACTGGGATCACTGCGGAGCTTGTCGCATTTACTTCCCCGATCACAACACCGTCTTGATAGATTAGTGTGGATGCGGCAATCACTGCTGGAGTTTCTTGAATAACAAACCAGCCTGAAAGATCTCGTGACAATACTCCACTTCGGGAAGCATCCCGGGTGGCACTTACACTAGCGCCATCTAGTAAATCGCGTTGTGCCGACACTGTTGCCAGGGCAGCATACAACATGCGGTTCTCACGTTCCAACAGTTCTAGACGATGTTGGAGTTTGTCTTGGAACGTTTGTAATCGCATCGATTCATACTCTCTCCACAAAACCGCGACGATCGCGGCACGCTGCTTTTCTTTTTCCCGATGGAGTGGTTGGGTGGCACCCTGTACACCGGGAAGATAGGAAACAATGAGCAGGAGGAATGCGACGCTAGTGAGGATGATCCAGTACAACGATGATGACCGCATACGTTAAATGACAATTCGATGGTCGGATAGTGCAGATTGTGCCTGTAGTGTTTGCAAGCCCATCCCCGCAGCGACCTGTGGACGTGAGATGGAGGTAACTTTTAACGACAGTGCGTCTTCGAGCGCGTGTTCCAACCCTTGCAGTTGTGACAAGCCCCCAGAAATCACGAGTCCTTCCTGTGAGAGGGCGGACAGTGTCCCCGCCGGCAACTCCGCTAAGAACGCTTGAATCCACGCTGTAACAATGGAGAGCCACTGTGTCGTTGCAGATTTGAGATGATCACTAGTCAAGCGTACCGAGACAACTTTTCCTGTCTTGGTATGTTTTCCTCGCAACACATGGGATGCTTCATTGGCGGCCTTTAACGGGGAAAGCATGTGCTTTAAGCTACGGACATCACGAAGGGGGAAAATCGTTTGCAGTTCGATCACGAAGGCTGACTGAATCTGCTGATCAAGGGCTTCTCCTCCCCAGGAGAGCATTGCACTTCGACTCAGTTGACCGGATTTGATCACTGCAAGTTCCAGTTTGCTGGCCCCACAATCCAGTACCAGCTGCACCGCTGCTTTCTTTTTGACATGCACGGCGGCCGCAATGCCCACGCTACTGGGTACAAAAATTGGCAGGAATCCTACGGATCGAAAGACCTCTTTATACAAAAATGCATCGGTGGGAGAAAAGGTGGACGACACAGCCACGATACAGGGAACGGGTAAAAGCTTTGCCACCATGGGTCTGGCGACGGTTGCCACCATCGACTCCAACAAAGTGAGCACGTTTTGTCGATCGACGATGTGTCCCTGATGTAGACAGGTGGATGTCAGGACACTCCCATCACTTTGATGCACGAGTGCATCATCACCCACAAACGTCGTGTTTCCCAAGGGATCGGCAAAGACCACCGACGGCACATACGCATTAATGGTCTTTTTTTCTCCCATCAAGAGAGAGTTTTGTGTGCCCAGATCAAAGGTGAACAACTCAGAAGCAAAGAGTCTCATGGATGCCCATCCTAGCAAACTCTATCGCCTCTTTCTATCCCTTGCTATGATACGTGTCAGACTATGTCCAAATTTCTTGCCACTCTTCACCGTATTCCTGTGATGATCTATCATCTGCTGTTCTTAGGTTTACCTCTGGCAGTCTCCTTTCAGTCGGATGAATTGTTTGAATTTCCCAAGATGCTTTTAGTCTATCTTTCCGCCAGCATCGTGCTGTTTTGTCTTAGTGTGGAATGGATTAAACAGCAAAAAATCCAGCTCCCGAAGACTCCATTTACGGTGCCGATTGCTGCCTTTGTGGTCTCACAATTATTGTCGACGCTCGTTACCCTCCACAGTCGGACGTCCTGGCTGGGATACTATTCGCGCTTCAATGGTGGACTGTTCTCTACACTTTCCTATGCAATTCTATTTAGTGGCTGGTTACATTTTGTCTCGAAAAAAGATCTCCTCCGTTTGCTACGCTCGTTCCTGATCGGGGCAGTGATTGCGGCGGCGTATGCCTTCCCTGAACACTTTGGAGTATCACCCAGCTGTGTGCTGATTTCAGGTGACTTTACGGTGTCCTGTTGGGTGCAGGATGTACAATCAAGAGTCTTTGGGACGTTTGGCCAGCCCAACTGGCTAGCTGCCTATTTGATCGTCGCCCTACCGTTGGCGATTGCGACCTTCCTGACATCGTTGTCAGCCGCGCGCTCATCCGCTCGCCCAACTCTACAACGCTACCTGCAACCGGCTGCTTGGTTTCTCGTGTGTGCGTTGTGTACAAGTGTCTTGTTTTTTACCCAGTCACGCTCCGGAATCTTAGGGGCAGTCGTAGGATTTGGCGTCTTGGGAGTGGGAATTGTTGTACGGCAACGACAACTCGTGAAGCCCCAATCAGTCCTTCTCCCCTTTCTTGGAACTGGACTACTGTTTGTTGTCCTGATGGCAGTCATTGGCACCCCGTTTAACAGCAAGGTGACACAGCTAACAGCGCGTCTCCTCCCAAGTTCGAGCGTTTCCATCGCCCCTACTCCGGCTCCGGTGGCAGGACCCGCGTTAGAAGTGGGCGGTTCTGAATCCGGTGATATCCGTAAAGTCGTCTGGCAAGGAGCAATTGATGTCTTCAAACGTCATCCACTCCTTGGCTCCGGTGTCGAAACGTTTGCCTACAGTTATTATCGCGATCGTCCCCTGGCCCACAACCTTTTGTCAGAGTGGGATTTCCTCTACAACAAAGCCCACAACGAATTTTTAAATTACTTGGCAACCACGGGAATGGTGGGATTGTTAAGTTATAGTGTCATGATTGGTTCCTTTACACTCCTGCCTTTTTTTTGGGCCGTCAGGAAAACCACTTCTAAACCAGTATCGTCGGAGAATGCACTTCTCTTACTTTCCCTCTCGTCCGGATTAGTCGCCCTGTCCGTGTCCAACTTTTTTGGATTCTCGACGGTCATGGTGTCGCTGTTGACCTTTCTCTTTCCTGCCATTGCCTGGCAGCTGTATTCTAGCCACGAAACGGCTGTGGCCGTCCGTGACAGCCATGCAAAAACCACCGCAGACTTTACCATGGTGCAGTGGGCACAACTTGCTGGGGTCTGTCTGGTTGGGATACTTTTGGGAAATTCCATTCGAAAACTCTATATTGCCGATACCTTCCACAGTCAGGCCAAAGCGGCAAGTGGTACAAGTCTGCAAAGCGCATTCTATGCGTCACAACAGGCCGTGGATATGCTGCCCAATGAGCCAGTTTTCCGGGATGAGCTGGCGTATATCTCTGCCCGTATGGCGTATGCCTTATCCGTTGGGAAAGATAGTACCAATGCGGCAACGCTTACGCAGTATTCCATTTCGATGTCCGATGAAGTAATTAGTCAGAATCCCGCGCATTTAAATTTCTACAAAACACGCGCACGCATCTTTTTATTACTGTCACAATTAAACCCAAGCTTTTATGAGGAAGCCATCAAGACGTTAACTGCAGCTCGCTTGTTGGCTCCCACGGATTCAAAACTTGTCTATAGTCTGGCAGTCATCGCCCGTGCCCAAGGGAAATCGAATGAGGAAGAAACGTACCTGCTGGAGGCGTTGCGCTTGCGACCGGTGGATGAGAATGCGCGGATTCAGTTGGCCGAACTCTATCAAGCCCAAGAAAAAACCCAACAAGCGAAGGAACAGTATCAGTATGTGATAGAATTTATCAACGCGTCTAGTCAAGTAGCCAAGGATCGGATTGCCAGTCTCTCTGCAACTCCAGCCAAGAAATAATTCCCTATGCCCGATGTTCGTCCCCTCACCATTGTTCCCAACGAAATCTTGCGTACGGTGTGTAAGCCGATTGTCTGGGACAAAAAAACGCAAGAAATGATCACCGCACTCCAAGATACGGTCATGGCACAAACCAATCCTCAAGGAGTGGGACTCTCCGCCCCACAAATTGGAAAAAATGCTCGCCTCTTTGTCACCTGGTTATCTGCCGATCCGGAAGCGGATCCGAGTGTCTTAGATTTGAAAGTCTACGCAAATCCCGTGTTTACTTCACACTCTGCGGATGTCACATTGGGACCCGACCCTGAAGATCCCATCTTAGAAGGCTGTCTCTCCATTCCTAAAATCTATGGTCCGGTTCCCCGTTATGAATGGATAGAGATTGCGTTTGAGACGATGGAAAATGACACGATGGTGACCAAAGAAGAACGCGCAGATGGTTTTTTGGCCCGCGTGATCCAACATGAATTTGATCACTTAGAAGGAATCTTGTTTACCGACTATTCCTTAAAATATGATCTGCCTGTCTATGAGTATGTTGGGAAAAAATTAGTTGCAATGGACAAAGAAGTCTTAGAAGCATTTTAACCCTATGGCATATTCTGTTTGGATTGCCGGCACCACCACTCGCACCGTTTCCTGCGCACAAGCGCTATTAAATGATTCGCGGTTTGCGATTCGTTTGATCATCACCCCACAGCCAAAACCAGTTGGACGCCTTCAACAGATTACCCCAAATCCCCTTCATCAATTTGGAACTGCACACCAACTTCTCGTTGAACTCGTACAGCGAAAGATTGATCAGCCTCTTCAGGAGAAACTCCAAGCGCAGGCTCGACCAGATTTCTTGTTAGTTGTGGATTTTGGATACATTGTTCCCCAGTGGCTATTAGATCTTCCGATCATTGCTCCCTTAAACGTGCACCCTTCTGCTCTTCCTGCCTTTCGTGGTTCCTCACCGGGTCAGTTTGTGCTTGCCTCAGGTCTAACGGATTCTGCCGTTACCCTCATGGTGATGGATGCCAAGCTGGATCATGGTCCCATCGTGGCCCAGTTTCCCTTTGTGGTGCAGAAAGATTGGACAGCAAGCGAGTACTACCAGGCTGCCTTTGAAGTGGTAGGAACCACACTGGCTGATTCGATTGCAGCGTTTGCAGAGAAAAAAACCAGTACCCCACAGCCGGATCTTTCCCCTACGCCAGTGGCTCGAATGCTGCAACGAGAAGACGGTTTTATCCCTTGGGACGTCCTGACTGCCCTACGGATGGGAAACCTAAGTCCAGCACCACTACCCATCCACACGCTGTTAGGTATCGACACCACCCCACAGACTGTTGTCAACCTGTGGAGAGGATTTCATCCTTGGCCAGGAATCTGGACGTTATCTCCAATTGGCAAAACCCAAAAGAGAGTCAAGATTCTAGCGTGTGAAGTGAAAAATGATCAATTACACATCACCCAAGTTCAAGTGGAAGGAAAAACTCCACAACCATTTTCGCAGGTCCAGTTTGATTCCTAGTGGATTGGAGTCACACTGGCGAAGGGATCGTACGATACTATGACCGTCTGCCATTACTCCGACCGATCGGATCCATTGTTTCTTTCGCACTACAAATCCATTAAAGAGCTGTTGAAATGGGCAACGAATGTAAATATATTGCACGAGGATTATGCCTGGACTGCAGGGGCTTTAACCATGCGAAGACAACGGGTACACAAAGAAATTTTCTTTTTTGCGCCGTTGATTGACAAGGTTGAACGATGCAAGTTTGGTTTGCGCAGACGCTTCGTTCGGTTTTTTGCGTGGGAAACATTATTTCCGACATCCGCATTTTTCAGACATAAAAAGCAGTGAGTTGCCATACAAGACTTCCTTAAAATTCAGTTGAACGGCTATTCTATCAGAAGTTCCTCAAAAAAACTACTCAGGGAAGGCGTTGGAGATGGTATGATAGGTGGATGTTATTACGACTACTGACCGAAAACCCCTTCGAGTTTATCCTCGTAGCAGGAGCTCTGATCGTCACCTTGACCATTCATGAGTTTGCGCACGCCTTCATGGCGGATCGCCTGGGGGATCCTACGGCCAGATTACAAGGACGATTATCCTTAAATCCCCTGGTTCATTTGGATCCGTTGGGAACACTGGCACTACTGTTTGTGGGTCTAGGATGGGGAAAACCGGTACCTTTTGACCCCTACAACCTCCAAAACCCCAAGCGGGATTCAGCGCTGATTGCAGCCGCCGGTCCCGCAAGCAACTTAATCTTAGCAGTCCTCTTATCGCTAGCATTTCATGCGCTTCCCTTGCCCGCAGTCGTTGCGGAGGCAATCATGATTACGGTCTACACTAACGTGGGGCTGGCTATGTTTAACTTGATTCCCGTTCATCCTTTAGATGGGGGCAAGATTCTGATTGGACTCGCACCAAAATCCGTTGCCACAGAATGGGATGCCCTGTTGCATCAGTATGGCACTCTGATATTGATCTTTTTGATTGTTCCCTGGAATGGCACCTCTGCAGCCAGCTCATTGCTTTCACCAATTATTACAGCTATTTTAAAGATCCTCCTATGACACGTATTGACGTGCTAGCTCCTAGCGGCAAACAACGAGAGGCTCGTCTTCGCGACTCTATCGCGCATCGTGGATCTATTGATACACCGGCGATTACTGCCACTGAGTTAGTCCAATTTAACGAATACATTACCTGGGTGACCCGTCTCAATGAGAAGACCATGCGAGAAAAAAGGATTGCTGTAGCCGTCGTCAACCAATGGACGATTTCGCTATCAAAGTCTCAGGTTCCCCAAGTGGACCAGAACGGAACTGAGCACGATTATAGAAGTCTTGAAGAGTGGGTCCGTGCGATCAGTGGCATCTTCACAGAACAGCTAAAAACCTCGTTAAGTAAGCTTCCACCCAACATTCGTCAATAACTATTGGATGATCCGCACTCCCCCAAGCTGTTCGAAGCTAAAGTCATGGGAATCATGAATGGAGCCGATAAAGACATTATTCCGTTGAATACGATAGCGATTGGCATAGGCTTTGACTACTTCTGGCCCAAAGGTTTGTTGCTCTTCAACGACAAGTGAGATCGACAAATTTTCAAACACACTGGCCTCTTTGAACGTTGCGATATACTGCTCAAACTTTGAAAGCAACACTTCACTGCGTTCGCCGGATTCCTTGCAAAAGACGACGGTAATGTTCCGACTTGTTTCATTTTTGCGGATGTATTCTAACGAGTGATACAGCTTATGCGGATGATGGGCAAATAAGATGATCCTTGGGCGAATTACGTGCTCAAACCAGGGACGCACTCGGTTATGCAGCAATGGGAATTGCTCCACGGCATGCAGAATCGCTTCCAGTACATAGTCGCGAAAAATCATAGTCATCACGAGCGCGATCGCCGGGATAAAGTAGGTTAGAAAGTAAACAAGATTTTTGGGATCAATTAAGATATTCCCTACAATTCCCGCCCCAGTTGCTGCAGCTGCAATAAAGGCATACAACAATGGTCCGCGATACGTGCGTTTTAGATCCGGTCGTGTCATTCGCAAGATCACATTTCCAAAGGCAAACAGCGTCATAACTCCCAAGAAACTAATAGTATAGACCCCTGCTAGGGACAAGAGCGCCCCTTTGGTAACAAATAGGATCGAGAGACATAAAAGTGCAAAGGCCACGATAATTCGTGTGGTATTTTGATTCCGAGAGCGCAACTTAGGTAACAAGATTGTACTGGGCAAACAATGATCTAAGGTCATTCGATAGAGTAGTCCGGAGGCTCCCACAAAGGAGGCAAGGACCGCACCGGAAAGCACTAGGAAAGCATCCGCAACCACGAGGTATTTTAGGCCCACACCTCCAATTTGGAGCGCGCTATCGGCTAGGACAAAGTCTTTGACTTGGGCAATGGTGTGTAAGTCTAACGACTGTAACACCACGATGGTAATCAGGGGATTAAACAGCACAACTCCTAGAAGCATGCTTTTGAGTGTTTTTCGAAACACGCCCGGAGCTTGTTCTTCAACAAAGTTGGCACTGCTTTCAAATCCTGAGACTCCTAGCAGCGATGCTGAAAATGCAAAGAACAACATCTTTGCGGCGCCTTCCTGTGCAAATAATTCCTGCGTTTTAAAGAATCCTTCCGCTAGAAAACCGACACCGTTATTAATGATCCCCAAAACTCCAATGGTTACAAAGAGTGTCAAGGTAAAGATATGTAGAGTAAAGATTCCTTTGGCAACCTTGGCACTATCTTTTACTCCCAAAATCACCAGAATTGCAAAAAAGACGATGATCCCGGCTGTCATTGGCAGCACTGGTAATCCGTGCCAAACCGTGTGCACATATTCAGAAGCAGTTTTTGCAGAGATCACACTGGTAGCAACATACGAAAGCGTGGTCATCACGCCCGCGACTGCTGCGAGGGATTTCGTGGAGGCATTGAGTAGACAGTTGTAGGCTCCGCCATTTAGAGGGAGTGCTTCGACCACTTCGGTATACACGTGCTTATACAGATAGAGCACCAGCCCAATCACAACGAAGACGAGCGGTGCCCAAACACCCGCGAAAATAATCGCGATTCCACACACATACAAACACGACGACAAAATATCATTGCCTGCAATCGCCGTGGAGGAAAATGCGTCTAGAAGTCCGTGTTCTTTTTTTTCTGCCATACCCCCCATCCTAGCAGCTTGATTTGGATGACTACAACAGTAAAAATTGGTTTCTTGAGTAGATGTTGTACGAACGATTTCCTCTAGTCACCTGGGGTGTCCATCTGCTAGGCTAGAGAGCATGCAACCTGGTACGCTTCGCACCCTAGTATCTTGGCACTCGGTATCAAGTGATGCGGTCGTTGCGCATTTAGAATCAGCCCCGGATGGGCTTTCGGCTGCGGAAGCCAAACGCCGGCTATCCGAGTTCGGGGAAAATCGCCTGCCTGGGAGCCCCAGTAAACCTTTATGGGTGGTGTTTGCCTCACAGTTTGCCTCACCCTTGATTTTGGTCTTACTGGGAAGTGCCGTGCTCATGGCACTTTTTGGAGAGCACTTGGACAGCATCATTATTGGGATCGTGTTGCTCTTTAATGCCCTCATTGGCACGTTTCAAGAAGGCAAAGCGCAAAAGACCTTGGAATCCTTACGTCAGTTATCCGGAACCACCGCCACGGTACTCCGCCAATCAGAACCACAAACGATTGATTCCACGCGGCTGGTTCCCGGTGATGTGATTGTGTTACGAGAAGGAGAAAAAGTTGCCGCGGACTGTCGCTTGCTTTCGATCAATCGATTCTCTGTGGATGAATCATCATTAACCGGAGAATCGTATCCCATCCACAAAACCACCGACAAATTGGATGTCGAAAAACTCCCAGTCGCTGATCGTAAAAACATGATCTTTAGTGGAACGTATGTTTCTTCCGGGATGGCAACGGCAATCGTCGTGGCCACTGGGACCAACACTCATATTGGATCGCTTGCCCAGGAACTCTCGCAGCTCGATACGCAAGTACCGCTCAAGCGGAAATTGGATGAACTCTCCAGAGGGATTGTGATTGCCGTTGGGGTATTTAGCGTGGTGTTCTTTACGATTTCTCTATTCAAGAATCGCCCCTGGATGGAAACCTTTTTTACCGTTATTTCGATGGCTGTTTCCTTAATACCGGAGGGTCTCCCAGTCATTTTGACCTTGGTGCTTGCCCAAAGTGTGTCACGCATGAGCAAACATCAGGCATTGGTCAAAAAATTAGCCGCTGTCGAAGCATTGGGTCAAGCCAGTATCATCGCAGTCGATAAGACCGGAACCATTACGCTCAATCAATTGGCGGTGATCACAATTCAAACCTTGGATGCTACCTATGCGGTCACTGGAGAAGGCTATCAACCCACCGGATCCATGACCCCAGACCCAGCAAGTGCGTCTGAAAAAAAATCATTGTCGTTACTTTCAGGGATTTTATCTGCCGCTGCCTCCGCGCAAGTCGTTCAAGATTCAACCACAAAACGCTGGAATGTAATTGGGGATCCCACCGAAGGAGCGCTCTTGGTGGTTGCGCACAAACTCCCAACGCCCCCTCCACTGCAATCGATTTCGCATGTTCCCTTCGATTACTCCACCAAATATTCCACCCATGTCTTTGATCAAGATGGATGTTTCATCACGGCACTGATCGGAGCCCCCGAGCGTGTGTTATCGCATTGTGCCCTCACCCAAACTGAACAACGTCGATTAGAAGAATCCATGGAGAAACTCACCTCCCAAGGGTTACGCTGTGTGGCAATTGCCACGAAGTCGTCTAGACTTCAAGCCAG
The DNA here is from genome assembly GCA_964635905.1 of uncultured Pseudomonadales bacterium. Lineage (GTDB taxonomy): Bacteria > Patescibacteriota > Microgenomatia > UBA1400 > UBA12028 > JACOVC01. Next base: position 199,606 of record CAZWPK010000001.1, on the reverse strand, counting down.
TCACAAAACACTCGACCACCTCTCATTACTGGCCATTGTTGCCATGCAAGATACGATTCATCCTGAAGCAAAAGAAGCAATTGGACTGGCAAAAGCAGCTGGAATTCGCGTGGTCATGATTACGGGAGATCATCCCAATACCGCGATTGCCATCGCTACCAGTGTGGGAATCTATAGTCCAGAGGATGGGGTCATTACCGGCGATCAATTGTCCTCGATTCCCGAGGAGAAGTTGCCAACCTATTTACGCTCCACGACCGTGTTCGCCCGTGTCGCTCCGGAAGATAAATTACGATTGATCACCGCATATCGCGCGTTGGGGGAAACCATTGCCATGACCGGTGATGGGGTCAATGATGCGGCATCGTTAGTGGCAGCAGATTTAGGAATTGCAATGGGACGGATCGGAACCGAAGTAGCTAAAGAAGCGGCAGATATTGTCCTCCTGGATGACAACTTTAAAAGCATCACCGCTGCAATTAAAGAAGGTCGTGGACTCTACTTAACCATCAAGCATGTGATCTCCTATTTGCTCTCCACGGGTGTGGGCGAAGCCCTTACCTTAGCGGTTGCCTTACTCTTGGGACTTGCGGCTCCCCTCCTCCCGGTGCAAATCATTTGGCTTAACTTAGTAACAGACGGATTTTTGGATGTGGCCCTGTCGATGGAGCCACGCGAACATGGATTACTAAAACGCAATTGGGGTAAATCAGAAACAGCCCTCATTGATCGCGCTGCTTGGATTCGAATTGGAATTCTGGGATTGACGATGATGGCGGGAACCATCGGAGTCTATATTGCATCCGATGGCGGCGATCACATTAAAGCCCTGACCATGTCTCTGACTACACTTGCAGCATTCCAGTGGTTTAATGCCTGGAACTGTCGCAGTAATCGCTCGCTGTTTACCTTGCCACTATTTGGAAATAAGCCGCTTCTGCTAGCTACCTTTACCGTCGTACTACTACACATCGGTGCGGTTTCTCTCCCTTTTATGCAGCGTTTCCTCCACACTACTTCCCTCTCGTTATCGGAATGGGCACTCTGTATTGCGACTGGAGCGACAATTATTATCGTTGAGGAAATTCGTAAACGGGTGTATCCCTCCAAGATTTAGTTGCGCACGCGCTGTGCGTTGATGGCTTTCTGCAAGTTGACCAACATCGAAAGAATTTCTGGGGTAACGTTCCAATCGGTTTCTGTGGGCCGATTGGTATACGTCTTATTGTAATTGAGCCACCCCGCACCGTTAAAGCCCTTAGAAAAGGCTTTCAGGAGTACCGACTCCGTCCAGGCAACATCATGGGTTAGTGAGCCAATTTCAGACAAGTACATCGGAACATTGCCGGCAAGAATGGAAGCTTCTTGCACATCTGCCAAGGTTCGATCCACCTCCCGGGTGACATAGGAGAGACCAAACACCAAATTAAACGCAGCAAAAAGATTCGTCTTTCCTCCAGAGAAATCAAACAGGTCGGTTCCGATAGCACCTACTCCTTCATTGGGAACATAAGGAAGTAAGGATCCACCGGCTGAAGACCCACACAATACAAAACGAAGGTTACTAATTCCCAGTGTCTGGGTGAAGTGATACATCTGGGTATGCAGGTAGCGAAAACGTTCTGCATGAAACTGCTCATCCATGTTCCAGGATCGCGCATAGGTTACCCAGCTTAAGGGTGGAACCTGCATTTCAAATAAGAAACGAATATCCATCGGGACATCTTTAAATCCGTGCAGAAACTGCGCCCACCGCTTCATCCAGTCGATCAGCTGACGTTCATTCACTGCGTCAAACGGATGTCCTACCATTCCGCGCTTTCGCAGCCCCAAACTTATAAGCGGTCGAATGTTGCGTTTGAGCATCATGTGGATACGCCGGCGGGTCTTTTCCATGGCAACAGGAATTTCACAATCCTGCAACGCCACAAATACGGTGGCAAAATGATCGCCTTCTAATGCATGCAAAAAATCTGACGATTTGGTCCAAGCCTCTGGATCAGGATCTTCCAGGCTGGGATATTCAAAATCCGGGTGGATCCCATATTCTTGGTCCGGAAATTGCGCGGCTTTGTTAATAAACTGCTGCCGTTCGTCATCGGTAAGTTCCCAGGGGACGGAATAATTTTCCACGCTACGCGCGGCTAGCAGTCCTCCGGTGGCTACCCCTGCTTGGGCAAGAAGACCAAGGAATGCACGTCGGGACATGGGAGGGCTGGCGGTTTTGTTTTCACGCTGGATGAAAATTCCACTCCATGCCCCCCACAACTCTTGGGAAAGAGCATAGTCACCCAACGTAGAACGCAACAGTTCCGACATTAAGCCCTAGTATATACCTAGCGTACAGTGACAGATTTTGCTAAGTTACGTGGTTTATCCGGATCGCGTCCCAAGAGAATTGCGAGTTGATAAGCCAACAGCTGCATCGGCACAATGGCGGTCAGTGGCGCCGCTTGGTTGGTCCAGGCAACCGGAATGTGGAAATCAAACATTTCTTCATTGGTGGACGATATTCCAATTAACACTGCTCCGCGGGCCTTCAGTTCCATTGCATTGGAGAGAATGATCTCTCTAGAGTCATCGTTCGGGACAAAGACCAAACATGGGGTTCCCGTTGAAATGAGGGCGATTGCTCCATGTTTGAGTTCCCCTCCCGCAAATCCTTCCGCATGGATGTAGGTCACCTCTTTTATTTTTAAGGCAGCTTCGAGAGCCAAGGGATACCAGACACCACGTCCGATGACAAATAAATGCTGGGTCGACTTGATCAGATTCGCAACCGGGGTGATTGTTTGTTCCAAGGCTGGAACCGAAACGAGCGCGTCCATCGCGTTGGCTGCAGCCAGGAAGTCACTTTTGAGTGTTTCCATGGGGTGCAGTAATCGCAAGGAATGCGCCAGCATTAGCGTGAATGACTTGGTTGCCAAGACCGATTGCTCAGTTCCGGCGTCCAAGGGTATGACGGTGTGTACGATGCGTGCCAGCGAGGAATGGGCGTTGTTGGTGATGGCGATTGTGGAAATCTTCTTCTCTGCCAAATACCGTGCATGTTCAACCACATCAATCGTCTCTCCACTCTGGGAATAAAAGATCACAGTATCTTTCGAGCTTACGACATGACGAATCGAAAAGAACTCACTGCCGCTATATGCCGACGCAAGTTTTCCTGTTTGGGCAAACCAGTAGGTTGCCAGCAATGCGGCATGATAGGCCGTTCCACAACCGATTAGGAAGACTCGACCACTAGGAGAGAATGCAATCGGAGTACTTTCACTTCCGGCTAGGGTACGAACCAGTCCTGGCTGCTCATGGATCTCTTTGATCAGGTAATGCGGATGTGGGCCTAACTGGGTACTGGCATTGAGCTTAGGAAGTGGTTGCCAGGCTAAGGGTTCTTCGGAGTTCGTGTCAATGGTACTGAGTCGACAGAAATCTAGCGAAAGTTCCACCATGTATCCTGGGGACAGGTAGAGGACTTGGGTTAATGGATCGGTGAAGGCGACCGCATCACTGGCCAATTGATATCCTTGATCATTCTTGGCAACGACTAAGGGGGATCCTTGGCAAACTGCATACAGCCGTTGAGTTTTTGCATCCAAGACAATGATGGCGTTTAGTCCCCGTAAGCGTTTGGCGGTGTGCAGCACCGCTTGATCGATGGCGTCGGTCTTGGAAAGTTCTTCGACTAGATGGGCGATGGTCTCAGAGTCCGTCGTGGAAGTAAACGTGTGCCCTACTGCTGTTAGTTCGTTTTTGAGTTCCTGGTAGTTTTCCACAATGCCGTTATGCACGATTGCAAAGCGTCCAGAACAATCGGTATGGGGATGGGCATTTTCTACCGTCACTCCCCCGTGGGTTGCCCAACGGGTATGTCCAATCGCGATGGTGTTATCCGGAATCGCTGGAAGCGTCGCTTTTCCGATCTTGCCAACTTGTTTATACACTTCCACTTGAGAACGAAGGTCTGCAAATGCTACTCCCCAACTGTCATACCCACGATATTCTAGAGTTTTTAATCCTTCAAGCGTGCGTTGGGCGGCTGTCGGGTTGGTTCCCACGGTACAAAAAATTCCACACATAGTTTAGCTCCTTAGGGCGCTATAAAAAGTCACCAAAGTTAACTGCAGCGTTATACCGCCACGTTAAACAGTGGATCTATTGAAAGAAGCAAGCGAATCAAAAAGAAGATGAATCCGGAAGACAGCTTTGTTCTCTTTTTTACAAAAGAGGTTTAACTGACCGTCGTAACGATGTTCATGCACCGGAGGGTTCCCGCAGATACTTGAATCGTTGGTTTTCCAACTATTCAGTCCGATTGCGAATCTCATTCAAAGATTCGCCCCTCTCCTCGTCTCCCCAAGAAATTACCTAGGGCCACACGCCAATTCAATACGTCATTCTTTTTGTGATTATGGTCACTTCCTTGCGATAGTATATCAGAAGGATGCAATGATTACTGTTATAGCATTAGCAATATTGCAAATGCGTTACAGTGAAATATTCTGCAACTGTAAAGGCTTAGCCAAAACTTCGGGATCTCGAAGATTCTTTCTGTCATATTCAGATAGTAGATCGTAGGTTTTTCCAAACTTTTTTACATTATTCTCAATAGCAGACTTCATTTGCTGCTCCGAGACCTGTGAGCTTGGTTTAAGAAAGGAGGCTATCCACTGGTAGCTAAATACAGTTCTGTTCATAGAAAGAGAATGCCTAGATATGTAGTGTTTGTTTAAAGATCACCCACCATTTGCCAAAAAATCCGGCTTTTTGATATTCCTTCCAGTAGGCTTTCTTCTTGGCATCCCAGGTACCGGCTAGCGGTGGATCGATCCAGACAGAGAGCACCACCCATTCCCCTTGATCATTTTTCTTAGCAATGAGGGTAATGAGAGAGGATTGATAGCGTTTTTGGTATTCAAAGGAACCTGGGAGGCGTCCCTTCAGGACCTTGTCGGGATAGCGAAACGCAGTCCAGGCAATGGATTGGGAAAGTTTGCGTTCTTCGAGTCGATCGAGCGCATGATTAGTCCAAATGAGATTGTGAAAGACACGCGAAGCCATACGCTACAGTGTACTCGCTAATCCCGGGGACGGGAAAGAGTGGGAACAGTGTTCCAAAATTCTTGACTTCGGGAAGGAGCTACCTTCTGATCCTCCTTAAGATCAAGGGGCAAAATAACATAGTGAATTTCTCGATCGGAGTTTGGTTCTAATTGATACAGCGTTGCAATCAGTTCTTGCAATGAAGAAAAGCTGTTGTAATCAAAAACATATTTTCCTTTATCCAAACGGATTAGTGTTCCATCTTTCCGAGCATCCGCAATCGCTTGATAGACATCCGCCTGAGATATTTCAGATGGAATTTTTTGATGCTGTGCGTTGAAGGCATATCCATGGGTAATGGGCGGTCTATTAAATGTTTTATTTTGTGTTCGTTGTCCAGCGGCTTCAATAAGTTTCATAGGGTTCTTTTTTAACTGCGGCGTCCGAAGCGGAATGCCAAATACGATTGGTACTTATACAGGATTTGTTGTTCTTTTACTAATAGACTATTCCTATTTACAAGACTTCGTTCTTGCCGAAGCTGAGCTTGAATATTTTCTAGCACATGACTGACACTTAATTGAACCAAAATAGATTGGTGTTGACCGGTCAGTACCTGAAAAATCAGACTGTCCTTGAAATCAGGATAGTCAGGATGGGTAATCCATAGATCAGGCACTCTATACACCGGTTGATCATTGACCCACCCTCTTTGAGGATCATTTCTTTGAACTTGAGCTACTTTTGGCACAACCGGGGTAAATTCTAGCGCAACAGGTCTCTTACGCAAGAGCAAGGTTGACGCTTGTGGGTTTGGGATCCCAGCACGTCGAATAAATTCAAGCTGCAGATCTTCATCCGTAATGACTGCGGTTGCGGTTACAAGTCGATACATGGATTCAGTCATAGGTACTGCTTTTAAAGAACCTTATTCTCGATGATTTTGAAAATAGGACGCTAAAAAATTATGATACGTTCGTATCATAAAATCACGCTGTTCTTCCAGATTTCCTTTAAGGAAAGTTGATCCATTCGCTGGAAATTCATCTAGCGAATACTGAATAACTTTTAAGGAATTCGTCGCAGTCAGTCTAATTAAAATCGTTTTTCCTATTTTTGGTTTTACCAAAAAATAATAGTGTGCATCGGGTCGAGTCTTACTAGGTTTGGTAACTTCCACATCTGGAACCCGATGGACATGCCCACGTATCGTTCCATACTCTGGATCATCTTCTTCATAGACCGCTACGATTCCTGTGACCATTTTGAATTGATCTGCAGCAAAACGACCTGCATAGAGCGTATCAATTGCATACGGATTCGGAGTGGAGGCAATGCGTTCAAATTTGGCAACCTCCCTCGGGTCTGTAAGGACACGCTTATTTGGAAGGATTAATCGTTCATTTTTCGACATATGGTTTTAAATTTCTTATGATGCATGGGTGACAAGTTTGTCTTCATTACGTTAAACAACTACGATAAATTTCTCGGATTCTCCCGCACCCCTTTCGGGGCACGGGAGATCCTCTTCCATGTGATTCTAGCCGGCGGCGTACGTCGTGTACTCCGCCGCGGTCCAACCTTGCAGCCCGGGTCCCCAAGAGACGGGGACCCAGGTGTAGCCGTCCGCGAGGACCGGCTCAGCGGCCAGTTGAATAAGGTACGAGTGCCAGGTTGCACGCGCGACAACCTGGCAAGAGAGCGCTGGGCATTCCCGAATTCTGAGCCTGGGAGCCAAAACCTGAACCCAGTTTTGATCCGGAGGAGGGGCGTTGAACCCCACGAGACCTTCCGCAGGAGCTTGGGCAGGGATGGGCGTCAACGTCGCTGCGGAAACTACCGGACAAAAGCTTACCTGGTGGTCTGGGCCCACCACCAGACACATTGTCCTGGTGTTACCCGGAACTCCGAAGGACAGTTGATACTGCCCTGGGTAAAACCACCAGCTCCAAACTTCGGAGCTGGTTTCAACGCTCGACGGGTAGGCGGCGCGCCCGTCGTCGAACAAGACCCGCCAACCGGCGGGCATGTTCTGGACATTGAACCAAACCCTAGCCCCTGGATCACGGGGCTCTGTCCGCAAAATTGTGATGATCGGGTGCCCTTGAGCACCGACCTCTGAAACAACGAACATCAGCACCGATGCTAACGCAATCAGCGCTAGAATCAGTACGATTGCGAACTTAAAGACGCGATCTGTCTTCAACTTTCCCTCTTTCGCTCATCCCCTGGACTGCTTTCCAGGCGGAATACTAGGGACACTTGATGTATCCCCACTGGTTCCACCTGGAAATTGGGTTTATTGATCACACATGGAAAAGGGCAATTTGTCGGTGTATTCCCTGGGTGTATCGTGTCGATACGCTAGGAAAAACAAGACAACTTGGATACAGGCAATTAGCCTTATAACCAAGCGTTCTATTATATTACAGGCCTATCTGGAAAGCAAGTTCTTGAGGAAGTGAGAGAAGGAACTTCTGGTCTTAGTTTCGATAGACTCTTACGTCACTGACGAGGCTTGGGTAGTAGCGTCGCAGGAACTCATCAAATGCCTTTTGAATGTCAGAAAGCACAGTATCCGAAGGTCGGTTGATAGAGGTGGTCGGATAAACATAGACGACTCTGGGGGTTGGGGTGGGAGTTGAGAAACCGGTTGTTGACAAGTTTACTCGAGTGCCACAGCCTTTTTCCACATTTTTTAGCTGTCCTTGGGCGGCAATTTCAAAGCAGATAGAACTGAGTTCCTTCCCTTCTTGCCAGACACTGGCTCGAAAGGTGCCATATTCACCGAAATTGTAGTTCCAGATTGTAGAGCCAGTGGGAGAGACAATCTTTCCGTTATTGGTCCACGAGCCAGAGGTATCGGTGCCCGTACGACAGCTTCTGGTGGAGATTTGCTCTACGCGGACTTGATAGCGAAAATCCGGATCCAAGCCATCGATGGGAATGGTGACCTTGGTATTACACCAATACGAGGATTCTGCAGAGAGGTCTTGTATGGTGGCTGCCTGAACTGGGGTTGCTGCAAGGAGTAGGGCTAGCGGAATCGAAAGATAGGTACTGCGGTGAAACAAATTGTTTTTCATAGATACTCCACGATTGCTGATGATGATTGTATAGCATGACTTCTCTTGGACAATCCCCCACCACAAGGGAGTAAGCGACATGTAAGAATAAAGTGACCCTGTTCTCGAGAAATTGGCAGAATTTTCGGACTTCTTCTCACTCCGCACTGAACCATATTGAATGACTATATCATAGTTAGATGCTCATTAATGCTCTTCACACTAGAAACAGCTAGCTTGATCGCGTGCGACCACTTTTAGAGGGTCGACGGTATTGTCAAAATGCAGAGTCATACTGCGTGCATGGCACACGCTAGGTTCGCCTAATCAAGGGTCGGATTTTTGCGGCAGATAACTTCAAAGAAGAAGGGATTGTCATCGATATAGGGGGAACCAGTGCAGACAAGATTGAACGTGGAAATGATGACCGCATTAATGTCATCAATGCGACGGGTGTTGATATCTCCTACCACACCAAAACGGGCGACTGTTGGCGAGTTTAAATAACTCCCACAAAGTCGTGGTAGTTCCACTCGTCGGTATCCACCTCTTCGAGGGTTTTTCCAACAGTAAATAATCAGTTGCATCTTGGGTGTAGCGAAAAACTCTCGGGAGAAAGAACCCTTGTCACTGGTGACACTTTTATACACTACCCGATCAGGATACACGAGTATCCCTTGATTAGCTGTGATCACCACAGCCAGAGTGATCGCCAAGATAAGTGGAGTGGCCATTATCCACGCTGGAAGCTTCATCGATCGGAGCATCCATAGAATCCAAAGTAGGCCCAAAGACAAGATTGCAATAAGAACACTCTCCTGCAAATACCAACCGACAAAATGACCGATACTAATCGATAGAAACAAAGCACCACCTACCACGCCAAGGAAGTATCGACTTTGCCTTTCCAGAATGATATTTTTCTCTTTCTTTGTCAGTTTTTTGACAGCTTCCACTTTTTTCTGACTTTTTTTGAGAAATTTCCCTCTGGTGATAATGAAAAAAACAAGAATCACAACCCAAGATGCAACCAGAATTAGCCAAAAAAATACGGTTGTGGCCATCAATAACGTAAGAACATCAAAAGATTCCAAGAATATTTGTGGGTAGTTCATACCATTGCGCTCTTCTTACACAGTAGCACAAGTTGCAGTCTTCCTTCCATGCCCTCCAGATTACTGCGTTAACGGTGACTCGTAGGAACGATCATAGAGCATGTTCTTTTGCTTTGGTGACAGTTTTGCATACAGTTGTCGATAGATCGAAACATACTCCTGCATGGTACTAGGAGGAATGGTTGCGTGCAGTTGTTGGTATGCGCGTGCTTTGGCAATGTTATACCGTAGTGGCGAAGTGGGTTTGGTGTAGTCGGGATGAAAGACAACTTGATCAAGCCTCGTTCCGTAATCCCATGCCAATACTCCATAGGTATCGATGAGCTGGTTTAAGGTCCGGTAGCTATAGACAATTTGTCGGGCTTCCTCGTCGGTGTAACGTGTTTGCGTTAACCAACGGGGAGATGGAAGTTGTTTGATCTCTTCGACAGCTTGGATCCAGCCCTCACTGGCATCCGCAGATAACCGGGCGATATACATATAGTCAACCTCCTTGTTTACCGTGGGTTTCCAGACAGTGGCAATCAAATGATCCACATTCAGCAGCCCAGAAAGAAGCACCGTACTGATCACAATCCCCGCTTCCATTCGATACCAAGCTCGTTTCTTGGTTGCCAGATAGCGCAGTAGAAGAACCACAGTCAACGCAATTAACATCCCTAAGAATAACGTTCCATAGACACGCACTCGGGTTAACCCATGCTCTGCTTGATAGAGCATGACGCGCCGAAGAATCGAGAGAATATAAATACCCATTTCTGTGAGCAGGACTAAATTAAGTCGCTTGAGAAGCGTGCCCGTTGCTCCTTGCGCTCGAAACACCACATAGCTTGTGGCAACCACGCTATACACAATCATGGCTACAACGAGGAGTTCGCCAAAGCCTTTGCGCACATAGTCAGAGTAGGTGGCCATGCCAAAGGACTGCAAGGATTGATCAGGTACAACTAGGAAGAGATAACGGAATTGAATGACGAGAAAGAGTGCCAATACACTAGCTACCGCTCCAGCGAGCATTGAAAATTCTAATCCGAATTTCTTATAGTCCGATCGCATCAGTGGTGAATGAAACTCTCTTGAAATACGCAAAAATGCCACGGGCGCTAGTACGGCGGCAACGATGAGGCTAAAGATCACTCGACCGGGGATGCTAATGGACAGATGTGGAAGTCGAAAGAGATTTTCAATGGTGTTGGAAAAAATGGGATCTGCCTGCGCCAGAAGGCTCACGACCACAATGACCACGGGAACCGTGATAGCTACCCCACGAAGAAGAGCGGATACGGTCTCTTGGCGAAAATTTACTGTTTTGGGATGCGTACGAAAACCCTGAGTGCTACGTTGAATGAGAGCTGAAAGTTCATGATGTAGAAGATGCCCTGCGGCATCAATCCAGGCAGAAAATAACCGGAATGGAACCATCAGTAGTTCGACGATGGAACCAAATTGAAGATGGGACAGAGCGCTTACATACAAAGCCAGCATCGACAGACCATACGACTGCGCGGTCAACCAAAAGGTATCAATGTTACTTGCTCGAAAGAGTGCAAGAAAAGAGGAAGCAACTGAAAGGACGGAAACCACTCTAGCTAGATGTTGCTTGGAGGTTGCTTGTTTCGAAAAAAACGCCAAGTGAATACAGAGATTACCAAGAAGAATGAAATAAAACGAACCAAGGGATCCATCCACTGGGAGACCATTTCCGTAGACTAGCCAATTTGCTCCGATCACCGCTATTACCACTGCCAAAAGTTTTTTTAGCATAAGAAAATCAGTATAGCACAGTGGATCGATGTAGAACAAAAATGGCTTTAGACTGTGTCGTCTTTAAATTCTTCTTCCAGTTTTTGAATGGTGTTTTGGTCTTGTGCAGTAACAAGTGTTGCAACAGCAGCAATTGTTTCCGCGCCAACAGCTTTTAGAACTCGTGATTGTATAGAGTTATCATGTAGCGCTCTTAGCAAGATTCTGTCAATTTTTGACGGTTGAAAATCTGCGGATTCCTGCCCATTCCATGATTCACCTTGATCCATAGTTCCCATAGCAAACTCCTTTTTGTAGCTTTTGTTACGTTGTTTCTGGTGTGTCTTTTTGTGCCCAGTAGGTGGAGGCAGCATGCATGGATTTAAAGGTTCCTGCATCACTCCAGAAGCCTTTAAGTTCTTCCCAGGAAAGCTTGCCGTCGGCAATATAGAAATTGTTTACTTCGGTAATTTCGAGTTCTCCACGTCCAGCAAAGTTGGGATCACATTTCTTGATGTACTCAAAGACCTTATTGTCATACAAGTACAAACCGGTCACCGCAAAGTTGGATTTAGGGTCTTTGGGTTTTTCTTGAATTCCAACAATCTTTTGGTTATCCTTCGAATCAAATTCCGCAACTCCAAAGCGATGAGGATCATCAACTTGTCGAAGGAAGACAACAGAACCTTGTGTGAAATTAGACACAGCTGCTTTAATATCCGCATCCGTGGTGTTGTCTCCCAGAATCACTGCGATATCTTCACCATCGGCAAAATCTTCGGCCAACGCCAACGCATCCGCAATTCCACCATTGGGTTTCTCTTGATAGGCGTACTCTAGATGAGTCACACCCAACTCCGCTCCATTTTTAAGAACCCCTAAAAAGTGTCCAACGTGTGGGCCACTAGTTACAATGAGGATTTCCGTGATCCCTGCTTTGACTAAGGTGTCGATTGGATAAAACACCATCGGTTTGTTGTAGATGGGAAGCAAATGTTTGTTGGTTACATGGGTGAGAGGATATAGTCGTGTTCCTAATCCACCAGCGAGAATGACACCTTTCATAGGACGAAAGCTCCTTTTCTTGTTTTTTTAGTATACAGGAATATTTAGTTTTCCCTCGTTCTCCACGAGCGTTTTGTTCCTACTATACACCTAAAACACATACTTCTAGTCGCGTGGATGCAGTGGAATGCGTGTAATCAGATCTATTGGCTTAATTTCATCTCGAAATTGAAGTTGCTCCATTGTCGGTACCGACACAGAGTAAATGGGAACCCCTCCTGTAGTGCTGCGTGGTGTATGTAGTCTGTCCCCTGCTCCAACAATTACGGAATGGAGCATTGTTGTATGCTGATCAAGCATTTCGGAAAGCGTTCTATCAATCACCATCGGAAGGATCGGGATCACTGGAGTCACTGTTTCAGTGGATTCAAGCTCAGACAAATAGGTTTGAAGAAGACCTTCATCGACTGCAATCTGCGGAATTTCTGGCGATTGTGCCGTCCCAACATCAGAAACGCTGACACGAACTCCCGCTCGTTCTCCTGATAGTCCAAGAAAGCGAATTGTCTGACCTGGGAATCGCGCATGTGTTCTAAATCGAACGGACACGACATGGTGTTTGGGTGATCCCGTAAGCACATTAACCCCTGCTCTACGAAGTTGCTTCTTTATCAAGTCAGCGTGGCCATGCTCTCCTTCTCTCTGCCCAAGTATGGCAATTGGAATCGAGTGAACGTGTTTTAGAAGATGTAGCAGCAGATCCAGACGCCGTTGCACAATTTCTTCGGTATCATCCGGGCACGAAACAAACAGGTTTCCCGCAAGAATAAGTACTGGAAATTTTGACAGTTCTTTAAAAACACTCTCCCAAAACGCAGTGGAGAATCGTCGTTGTGCGTTTCCCTTTTCTGCGATGGGTAGATTTGACAGTGCGGCAATCTCGATCTCTTTATGCGGCATAAGCGGTATAGTATACCGCATGCCCAAGCTAATAGCTTCTACTTCGATTGAACGGGAAGTTTTAGTTGGTCGATTTTGGTCGCCAGCACAAAGTCGTTAATGGACAGCCCTCCAATGGCATGCGTCCACAACGATACCCTGACCTGTTTAAAATCATGTAAAAAGAGATCGGGATGGTGTCCTTGGGATTCTGCTAGTGTGGCAACCGCATTCATAAAGGCAACTCCATCCAAAAAGTGCTGAAAGCTAAATTCCTTTTCGATCCGTTTCTCATCGGGAGTAATAGCCCAGGATGAAACCTGGGGAAGATAGACGCTGTATTCCTCTTTTGTAAGAGGAGCGGTCCCCCCTTCACAAGGCACACAGTGTTGATGGACTAATGCGGATTGATCTGGCATAAGAATTACAGGATAGCGCATCTACGACAATGGATCGGACACTGCGTTCTGTTGTTTTGCTTTCCATAAGAACGGCAACGAGAAAACTTGAATACCAGCGGCAGAAATAAAAGACCACCCATAACTGGTAGTGTCTGCAACCCGCCCCAGAATTGGTTGGATAACGACCCCACCCAGCGATCCAACTAACGAGTCGAACGAGAGTACTGTGGCTCGTTGTTGTGTCGGAATTAAGCCGTTTAAATAGGCTTGACGCACAGGAAGTGCAGCTGCGGAAACTAATCCCCACGCAGATAATAGTACGATTGCCAGCCAAAACTGCGAAACAAGACCCACGAGAAGTAATGCCATGGCTCCTGCAATGGTGGCGACGAGCAGTACTTGTGTGCGCTGAGAAAACAGTACTCCAAGTTTTCCAGCCAATGCTCCTCCCAGAATTTGTGAACCAGCTACGATTGCGGCCGCCAGTCCAGCGATGGTATAGGCTTTCGGATCCTTATAGAGCTCTAATAAGTAGGGTTGAAGCGCATAAAAGGCATAGAAAGAAACACCGGAGATCCACGGTGCCGATAGCATGACCCAGGATACTGAAGGACGGCGTAGTCCATAGGTCATAGAATTCGAAAACAGTTCATGGATGTCATTGGAAAGCGAAGTTCTCTTTTTGGGGGTAAAGCCCCAATCTTTCATATAGAGCCAGGCAATGACGAACGTACCAAGAAGTAACAATGATCGGAGGATATAGGGTCCTCCTAAGGTTGTGCGTTGCGCAAGTATCCCTCCAAAGACTGACCCAACAAGCATTGCGACTCCAGAAGCCATCTGACCTTTTGCAAACACGACTTCTAAACTTCCCTTGTGACGAGCATGCGTTAAGGCATCGACTAGCCATGCTTCGGTTGCTCCAGAAAAAAATGTAAATCCCAATCCTAAGACCATCGAAGCAATCGCCCACGCCCAAAACGGAGCATGCAGCATCCACGCCAGCAAATAGAAGAATGTAGAAACAGCTAAAGTAAGTGTTCCTAATAGATAAGAGAATCTACGCCCTTTCAAATCTGCAAGCATTCCTGTTGGAACTTCAAAGAGTACCTGTCCGATGGTAAAAAACGCGTTGGCTAAAAACGCCTGAGTATTACTGAGTCCCGCTTCTAACAGAAATAAGGTATTCACACCCCAGATCAGGGAAGCGGCCAAGGTATTACAGAGTAATAAGGAAAGATACACCCGCTGAATATGGGTCGAGGTAACGGTCATGTTTTTGTATTGTACAAGAACGCACTTCCTTACAGGAGACCAATTACAGCACCACACAATGGCAATGCTTCTAAATCGTCATTTCTTTGGAAGGATTCATGCTGGAACGGAATTGTTTTTCACATCCGTATCCGCAAAAATAGTAGCGATGATGGTCATGCAGCACAGAGCTAGCCGCTGCTTTCACCGTAAGCTCAATGCCACAGATGGGATCAACATGCAGTTGTAGTCGATTAACATCATCGACTTCTTGTAGACCTACGCTATCCAAAATAAGATGACGAGTTCGTGCAAAAAGCTCCTGAATTTCCTTCGAGCGTAACTGATATACGCGATGTTGAGCGTCCTTTTGGCAGACGACTAAATCCATTTTCTTTAAAAGTGCCAGATGCTGGGAAACATTGGATTGCGAGAGGTGCATGCTTTTTACAATTTCCATCACGGTACGCGGCTGCGATGAAAGAAAGTTGAGGATCTCTAGCCGCTTAGGATGCGACAAACAAGAATAGATCTGAGATTCGAGGACAATAATGTTCTTTTGTTTCATATATTCACCTCGTTGAATATACCTGAATGGAGGTAGCATTGAAGTGATTTTGATCACATCTCTGGTGAGGTCGTTTACTTCCGATACACGTACAGGGATCGTATGAGTAAATCAAGGTTTGACGAAGAATGCTGTGATCTTGTATACAAAGAAGAGATGTTGCCAATCGAACGAAGATTGATTGTATGCATCTACCTATGTCACTTCCTATGCGCGTTCGTGCCATTGTCTGTGTTGGTTTAATTGTTGTTGGGATTCTTGGGATTGTCCTGGGAACTGCGCAGTTACCTTCCTTTACTAGAACGGCCGTACCGATCAGAAGTCCAAGTCCAATTACTTGGGCACTATTGGAAAATCTAGAATCCGGGTACGCGCTAGAATACCCGAGTGGCTCTACCCTTTCACAAGGGGCCTCTGGAACACAAATTACGTTCCCAAATGGAGAACGGATTGTGATTGCTGCATCCACTTCTGGTAAAATTTCGATTATGCCGGCAACGACAATGGTAGAGCCTGAATCTCTACGAGAGATCATCGCTCACATGCGCGCATCGTTGGAGCCCCTAGATGTTGCATCCCAAACCCCATCCGTAGATACCGAGCGTTTTGTCGGCGCTTCCTCTCAGGAAAAATAACAGTCAAAGGTTAGTTAAACGATACAACTCTGGTTTGTTCGGCAGCTTTACCTTTATATTTGGTCGTTACGGTCAAACGGAAGTTTTTGACGTTAGAATCATAACTACAGATGTTCTTTGAACAGGTTCCTAATAAAATATGTTGACGAACATAGGGAACACCTTTAAAGAGCTTGTACTCTGCTTTTAGTGGCCACTTCATCCCTTCCGCTCCTCGAAGTCCTTTGGAGGTGTCGTAGTTTAGGTTGTATTTAATGTACTCAACTGAGGAAAGATTGGTCGCTGAAAAATCCAGAAAAACACTATGTTTATCGGCTGTCACATACGGGATCACTTGCACACCCATGCCCTTTTCTTTCGAAGTGTACAGTGTCCCTGTACGCGGAGCAGCAAAAGAAGGGGAAACAGAGATCGTGAGAAGAACAACGGCAGCCATACTCATGGATGCTGCAAATCGAGAAAGTGTCATACCGCTCCTAAAAGGGTTATTCAAACTACTATGGTTAAGTAAAACAGGTCGTGCAGAAGGATGTCAATGTAGGAATATTTAGGTGTTGTAGTTGAGGTGCTGAAACAATTTGATCCGGCGTCATGCAATATTCCATTTGTTGCAAGTAGAGAGAGTGTACCGCTATTCTCATTGAAGTTAAAAATGTTCTCCTTCTGTAAAGAAGGAGAGACACTAGCTCAAATTGTCCTGGGAACATTCAGTGGGCCAATATAGATTACTGGTCCTGCGTACTGATCAGCAGTTATGTCTACGACGGTTATCCCATCGATAAACAGAAACGTGTGATGATGTGTGTTGAATTTCCCTTGGACTACCCTTCCAGTTCCTAGTACATACTCAAGATACACGCTTGCAATTCCACAATTAAGAGTTGGGAATAAAACAGAAGCTCTCTCAATAAATAATTCGATATTTTCTATGTGCTGGTACTTTTGATACAACATGGAAAGAAGACTCTTTGAGACTCTACGGTTTTGAAACTCAAATCGAGCGTGTTGTATTACTTCCAAAAAATCTCTCATACAAAAAATGACCCCGTTGCTGTTTTTTGTATCTAATTTGAGTTGTTGACTATTCCACTTTCTATTTCTTGGTAGGAAGTGGTAGGACTGTGGCTGTTCGTTGAATTAATTGGGATAACCAGTCAGGATCTTCCCATTGATCGCCAGAGATCCAAAAGTATAGTTTACTTCCAGGATAGGCGGGCTTTTCAACGACGGAGCCAATAGACTGTCGACCCGCATCTGTAGGTTTAACAAACAGTTCATCGTCGCAGACAAAAGCGACCACTTTCGAATCGCAATAGATTGCGTACTCACTAAACAGTTTGCGAGTACGAATTTGCCCTGCTTGCGACATCTGGTCTATTAGGTAGTCTATGGTTTTTTGTGAGGATGACATGGCGTATTAGGATTCATGGGACACGTTTGAACCTAGGTGTGATGAAGCGTATAGTTTTGCAACAAAATTCCGTACATTAGGTACCGTTCAGCAGATTCAATTGAGATATCACTCACCTCTCTTTGCGCAATATCGTTTGCAATAGTTTTGATATACGCAGCCACGGTTTGTGATTGCAATGAAATTGCCCATCGCTTGGCTTCAGTCAAAAACCTCGATGCAGCTTGCGTTGATCCTCGTTGAGCGCAACTAGCAACTCGAAAAAGATCATTTGATAATGAGCCGAGTAACATCTGTGTGGAATTCATACTATTTCCTGGAAAAAATATTTTGTCAGTTTTTCGTACTGTGCTTTAATTTCTTCACTTTGTATTTCATTTTTCGTATTCTTGTCTCGTGGACGGATATTAATGAAGGAGTTAAAATCAATTTCTAGCGTCTCCAAATCAATTCCGCCTCCCCATAGATTACTCTGTTTGGATCCCGTTGATAACAGAATCTGTTCTCCTTGAAAGTGACGATTCATTCCTGCACTACACTGTTTCAGTTCTATGTCGATAACTGTTTTCACATAGACTTCAAATTGCTCTTTTAACTGTTCAATTTCTTCGAGAGTAAATGGCGTTGATGTTGTGATGATCATTATCAGGATAATACCAAAAGGAGTTCAAAGAAGAAATGTGTGCTTGGTAACAGTGTTATTTCACCCGTTTGAAAACAAAATGATATTGATCCCGATCCGCTCGAACAACTTCCATGTTTTTGGGTAGGTTTGCAAGGACTTCTTCAAACGAGAGTGGAGTGTCAAATTCCGGGGTATACATGTCAAAGGTATCTAAGATTGACCATTGGACCTGCTGTTCAAACGATAGACTAGCCAGTGGCTTATATCGAGTGTAGTCTGCAATGGGAAACACGATGTTGGGGATCTCACGAATGAAACGGATGTCGGGAAAGAGCGGATTCAGAAATTTTACTTTTAGTCGTAGCATCCACGGGATATTGCGCTCCAGAAACTTAGCAAACTGTTTTTTGGGTAATCGTTTGGTGATGGCACGGAGATAATACTTGGTATAGAAGAGTGATTGCCAGTTACGGGGATAGACGTCAAAGGCTACCAGTCCTCCGACCTTTGCATACCTACACAGTTGCTCAATCGCCGCGATGGGATCTTGGGTATGCTGCAGGACTCCTCGACAGAACACCAGGTCGATTTTCTCCGGTTGTATCGGCAGATCAAAGAGGTCTGCACGCACAGCAGTAACCGAGCTTGATCCAATTCCGACATTACTGTCGATAGCGCTGGGGTCCACGGTGATGACATGGTGAGCAAGGGTACGAAAAAGATCGGTATAGCGGCCGGCTCCAGAGCCTATTTCCAACACTGTCTGGTTTTTAAGCTTCGATAACGGGAATCCTAACAACTGCTCTAAATGGCTTTTGGTAATCTTGGTGCCGTTGAAACGATCAATTTGAACTTTCGCATAGCGTTTCCATTGAAAACCAAACGACTCTGCATAGGCATGCGTTGACTTTAAAAAGGAGTAAATGGTAATCGTGGTGGTTTTCCCTCTCCCAATGGTTCGTTTCTCAATCTGGTCGGGAGGGCGTGTAAAGAAAGTGTGTGACATAGTGAGTGATGATCCCTCTACATATGTACACTACTTTAACTATTTCATACAGAGGACGTTTGAACTGCGTACGTTACCTTCGTTCACAGATCCGGTTTACCAATTCTGTGATCTTACCTTCTCGAACAAGTATTGCGGCGTCATCATCTTCCACTAAGTCTGGGACAGTTACTTGTCCAATACCATCTACTATAACTTGTGCGGGAAATCCAACGATTAACTTTTGCGCAATAGTTGGAGCAATACTGAATGCTTCAGATAGTTCTACTACTAAAGGATGAATTGAGGCCATATCAAGAGAGCCATAATATGTTCTTGCACTGGAGATTAAGTCAGTAAGTTGTTCTTTTGTCATAGAAATCTTTCTACAGATAAGAGGAGCATTTTAACACAAACAACTCAATCTTTCTAATTATGGGTCTAGATACATTTATTATGGAATGGTACAGTTTGCTAGTTTGCTGAAGGCAGAATGTTGTTCGCCCAGGATGGACGTCGTGTTGAGAAACGAGTATTTCCTAACAATGTATCCTCCTAGGTGGATACTAAATTGCAATTGTGCGTCTCAGGTAGATTGCCCACATAACGCCCCTCGAATCTTTTCAGCATACGGCAATCGTTCCTCTGCTGAAGTTTCACGTTTGTTCTCTACATGAGAAAAAAATTGATCAGTGGAATAGCGTGGAAAGAGGTGGAGATGAAAATGGAATGCATGTTGTCCGCTAGCAGGTTCGTTATTCTGAAGTAGCATTACCCCTTCACATTCATAAGCCTGTTTCATCGCAATTGCCATGTGTCGGGCTACTGAGATAATTCTGGCTCCCACCTCATCCGAGAGATCATAGAGGTGCTCAACATGCTGTTTAGGAACTACAATCAAGTGTCCTAGGTTACTTTCAATAAAGTAGGAAGCGACGAATACCATGACTTGGTCATCGGTATACACAATGTCACTCTGACGAATAAGGGTATTGTTGTCATTGCCGCCTCGGATCCCAAGACAGATTGGACACTGATACTGTGAAGTCACATGATTAAACATATGGGAAAGTTTTTTCTTATGACGCTGTCCAGTTAGAAAGTAGCGTAGGTAACTCACGAATACTTAAGATTGTGGTTGCACCTGCTTTTTCAAATTCTGCCTGAGAAATGGTCCGATCTGCAATTCCTCTAAAGTGCACTCCTGCCCCGTTAGCTGCTACATAGTCAGACACAATGTCACCTACATAGAGAACATTGTTTGGTTCAATTTCAAGATCGTGGAGAACTTTTAAGGTAGGAATAAAAACTTTAGGATCAGGTTTATGAACCTTAGTATCCTCGGCTGCCTGGATAAAAGTAAACTTCTGGATGGGCAGCCCGGCAGTCTCCAAATCGTACATTACTAAGCTTTGTGCGGCTGAGCTTAAGATACACACGTTGTAGTGTGGGAAGAGTAGTTCAAGTGTTTCTCCGGTACCTGGATGCTCACGGTTTTTGAATTGCTGAACAATGGATTTGTAGTTACTAATAATGCCGTCCACGGAATCGACATCTCCAAAGACTAACGCGGTGAACTCGCGAAATGGTTTTCCCCAGTGGCTGTTGATGGTTTCATCGGAGATGGATTGACCATAGAAGTGCTCACCCGCATATTTGATGGCGGCAAACTTTGTCTCCCGTGTCTGTAACAACGTATCATCGAGATCGAACACAACAGCTTTAATCATAACTGCATTGTAGCAAATTTATCTTATCGATAAATCTCATCATGCTCGCCCATGTCAAAAAAATAGTATTCGGTGTCTTCAGTATAAAGCAGTCGGAAACTCATTGTTATAGATAAACTCCAGGTATTTTGTAAGTCGCCTTTCAATTTGTGAAGACGTAATGAGGGATGCTTAGGGTTCTCTTGAAACAAAAGAAGCTGTTTTCTAATCTTCTCAATAAGATTTTTATCTTTTCTGTGAAGGATCTTCAGTTTTTTTTGAAACGTTGGACTAAACGTTATTCTTTTCATAACGTGTCAAAAAAAGCATTAATATTTTTAACTTCAGTAGCTTCGTTTTTCTCTTGGACTGCTTTCTGATACGACGCTTCAGTCTTTTTGGATGCTTGATAGACAGGAAAGTCCATATCTTTAACATCATTAAGAATGAGGTTTTTAATATACGAGGAAAGGGTAATCCCAAACTTCCCTGCCTTACTACTTGCATACTCGTAGAGAGGATCAGGGAGTGTCACTTTTACTTGAGTTCCAGTTGTATCCATATGGGACTATTATAGTGCTTTCTATGTGCTTTTCAAGTGCCTGTTGTCCATTAGACCCACTAGAAGCTCTCTTTTCCCCCCGCTAGCAACTAACAAAGCGATCGGAATGCCTTTTTAGATGGACAACGCATAAAATTGTATGCATTTCTCTTTGGGAATGATTCCTGAATAAGTCGGATAGTTTGTTAGCTCATCAAGCCTAATCTTTCCTGATAGTAATCGTAGCTTTTCGGCATCAGAGATGGCTTTTATTTTTTGTTGCCAATAGAAATACATACTTGGTTTCAGATTGTCACCGGGTTGGGCCGTATCAATGAAACCGAATTTGTGACGAATAGCGCGTTGCCATGCCAGTTCTTTGCTAAACCCAATGGTTTGCAAAAAGGCAGTGATATCGCGTAACGACCCATGTAAGGCAGTGTTCGTCATGACATATTCAGCCGCATGTTGGAATAACGAGGATTCGCCATGTAAGCCCACATAATCTTGAAAGTAGGTTGCCAATCCTTCTTCGGTTGGTAAGTAGTTTGCTGAAAATGGAATAGAGGAAGATTGTGTGTTTACATTTCGAATCACATGCAACAACTCGTGCTTAATCTCTCCATCAAGGGAAAAAAACTGCATGTTTAGATGTGTACTCACAACAATTTTCTTTTCCTCATGGACAGGTCTAAAGTTAAAGCCATGTGCTTCGCTCACTTCAATCGTGTAGTCTAGTCCAAAAAAGGAAAAGGCATCTTCAAAAGAGGATACAACTTTACTTATATCCGGAGTAGAAAAGAGTTGTGGAGGCTTCGAAGTAACAGTGGTAGCTAGGTTAAGCAACTGAGGATCCATTACAGTTGAGAACGCATGTCTACCCTCCTTTTCAATGGCGTCGCTATCTTGTGAAAGTATGGCTTTTGAAAAGGAAGCATATTCAGGTTCCCGGTTTATCCAGGCTGCGATCTCTTGTTCATTCCAGTCATAGCAAAGCTGCGGATGATACGAGTCAGAATTGAAGAATTTTTCTTTTTCTTGTGCAAGATTAACTGGATTTAAAAAGGAAATAATTGTCATTGTTTGAGTATACCAGAGGAATTTTGCATGCCGAGCCACCGATGATTGGTGCAAGGAAATATTGTCCAGTTAGTTCAAGATTAGAAAAAGTATCCTGCCACTGCAGTATGAAGGTGTCCATTTGTGGCAATAATGGATGTTGTGGATTCGTTGATGGGGTTCCCTTCAAAATCTGTGACCGTTCCCCCTGCCTCGCTGACAAGAATGGATACTGCCGCAACGTCCCACAGCTTCGTATTCCCTTCCAGCATAATGTCTACTTTCCCTTGGGCCAATAGATGGTATCCCCAAAAATCTCCAAAGCCACGATGAGCCTGCGTGTCGTTTTCTAGCTTCAAAAACTGTTCCATGCGACCGCTTCTCTGAAAATATCCGACACTACGATAGCTTAGATATGCTTCTTGAATCGATGACTTCTGTGAGACCGAGATTTTTGTGTCATTGCAATAGGTTCCCTGTCCTTTCTCCGCATACAGCAGTTCGCCAATTTCAGGAGAGTTCGATACTCCAAGAATCACTTCTCCATCCTTCATCAGCGCAAGCTGGGTAGCAAAAAGTGGGATGTGTCGTAAATAGTTCTTTGTTGCATCAATTGGATCAATGATCCATAAATACGAAAAATCCGAGGTGTTAGTCCCCTCTTCCTCTCCTAGAATTCGATGGTCTGGGAATGCAGTGGAAATAATTGAGCGAATACTCTTCTCTGCTTCTTAATCTGCAATAGTAACTGGAGACTGTATCCGCACTAGATGGTCAGGTTATTTCACTAGAACGTTCCTTACTCAGTGAGATTGTTGATTGGTTCTCTGCTTGAGAGAAAATCTTTCGATTTCTTAGGTTTCACCGTTTCGGAAAGTCCTCTATCCTGTTCCTTAAGAGAATATAAGAGGAAAAATCCGTGATACCTAAACTATGTGCTTCTAATACTAGCTGAGCAATAATCCATCCTCCTAGACTTAAGACGTTAAACTCGATATGTTCCGTACTATAGTCAAACTTAATTCTCCCCATGTCATAGGGAGCTAACTTGTTCTCATCATAGGCATAGTAAAGTGCAATAAGCTCTCCTGAGATCCTTTTAATTTTAGCCTCGTCAAAGCGAGCGTCACCAGTTACAATCGCACTAAGCTCATGATTTAAGTCCCTTGCTCTCGGCAAGCCTTTAAATAAATTGCTCACATTTTCTGTTGGTTTTTGCAATTTAAGTTGGTGTACCGCTATTTGCTCGTATTTCTGAGCAATTTCGATAAGCTCATAACTACGGAATCTTGCAGCCTCATAATAAAGGCACGCTGCTGTCTCTAATAAATTCCTGTAGGATCTAGGACTGTTACATTTCTCCAAAATCTGAATACATTCAGTGATAATTCTTAGTCGGAGACGGTCAATTCTTTGAACATCTTCCCTTGAGACTTTTCTTCCCGCATCACGATCTCTTTGTATCGTTTTTTCCTCTTTATACCATTCCCCCATCAATTCTCTAAAACGCGCGGAGTCTAGCTGGTTATCAATGCCGTTTTTATCCCTATCTCTGCCGATACCAATGCCTAAAAAGTTGAAACGTGTTTTCTTTTTAACATTCTTTTCTGAAAAAAGTGGAGAAAGAATTTTATCTTTACTCATGGTTAAAGCATACTATACAGATCAAGTATCAGAAGAAATTTGAGCAAGGTGCGCGAGTTGCATGACTGATAGAAAAATCGATTATTTTGATTCAACCTATGTTTGCAGGGGTTAATAGAAGATATTCAACCCCTTTAATTCAAACTGCTTAGAAATGTTTTCCAATTCACAACTTGATGATCTCGTACCTTTTGCTCCTGCTCTCCGTTATAGACCAGATGAGTGGGAGTATTTTTAGATGGATTTAGTGATTGCCATTGCGATAGTCCTTTAAGCATGTCAATATTAAAAGTACTCCCAGCTTTGATCTCAACTCCATGTTTATTTTCGCCTGAATCAATCACTGCATCAATCTCGTTACTATTACTGTCTCTCCAAAAGTAGACTTGCTCATTCTTTCTTAAATTGAAATTGGTTTTAATCATTTCTGTAATGACAAAATTTTCAAAGATTTGACCATATGCAAAATGTGATTCAAGCTCATGAACAGAATTAATTTTTAAGAGGTGACATAATAAACCAACATCATAAAAATACACTTTAGGACTTTTAATGACTCTTTTACCATAATTCTCATAATAGGGCTGCAACGTGTAAACAACATAACTGGCTTCCAAAATGCTTAACCAAGACTCGATCGTTTTATAGTTCACCCCCACATCATTGGCTAGGGAAGAAAAGTTAACAAGTTGCCCTACCCTCCCTGCTAAAAGTTGTAAGAATTTCTGAAAAGTGCTCAGATCACCGATGTTTTTTATTTGCCGAACATCTCGCTCGATGTATGTACTTAAGTAATCACGATAAAAATCCTCTGGTTGGATATTTTTTACCAGAGGTCTAGGATAAAAACCATTTAGTATGATTTGTTGGATTGTGTTTGCGACAGGATTTGAATATTCACTGGTAGTAATTTCTTCATGAGTTAGAGGTAATAAAACAAAATTTGCAACTCTCCCGGCCAATGATTGTGAAATGCCTTCTGCAATTGAAAAATTCTGTGATCCAGTGATGACAAATTGTCCATCTTTTTTTTGACTATCAACTTCAACTTGAATATAAGAAAGTAAATCTGGAAATTTTTGAATTTCATCAATAACAAAACGCTCTCCTGAGCCTATTTTAAGAAAACCCTTTGGATCACTCTTCGCCAGACTCAAGATATCCAGATTTTCTAAATTATGGTAAGTATGGTTAGGGAAAAGATATTGTGCCAAGCTAGTTTTCCCAGATTGTCTTGGGCCCACGATAGAAACCACCGGGTATTTTCGATGAAGCTCTTTGATTTTGTGAGAAATTGCTCTGTTAATCATGAACTGAGTATACATTATGCGGATTAGTATTGCAACTACTATTATGCATACTCTCAATTGCTCTGATAGCAGTTTTAGTTGAGGAGAGTCGTATTGTCGATGTGCACTTCTTGGGAGAAGACACGTGGAGAATGTTTGAACCTATTATAAACTTAATTTTTCATTCCCCTCTGCATATTGATGGATAACTGAACCAATCAATGTTTGATAGGGAATATTCTTGGCTTTCGCTCTTGATTTCACTTTTATTAAATCTAGCTGCTTGATACGAATGGTAACTGGTTTTGAGGTATGTAGCTGACTATAGCGTGTAGCAGCTTCTTCCAGCATTTTCTTTGTATCTTCAAGATGAGCATCTTCCTCAAAATCTCCGCGCTCAAAGGTTTCTTCTAGTGCTTTCTCTTCTTCGTCCAATACCAGATTGATAAAAGGATCTTGGATTCTTTTCATTTGCTTCTCCTTTTTATATACTTTTTTGTCATGAATCGACTTGCATAGACACTTTTAAGAAATATTTCATTTTTTTTTGCGTTTTTTACGTACGGAACTGCGTAGGCATAGCCTTCAATCTCAATGATATAGATCCACTGATTTGAATGTTTGGTGCTTGGATGAGCAATAGTAGCTAAAAGCTTCTTTTTCTTGATCGCTTCAACCACATCATCAAAACAGATTCCGCGAGTAGCTTTTAATATTTGATTCTTTTCCTCATTAAAACTAAGCTTTAAAGCCATACAAGAATGATAGGTTTTGTACATGTTTTGTCAATACAACAGACGGTCTTGTCTTGAAACAATTCGAACGTAACCGACGTGATCAAATTCCGTTGCAGATTTTATTCTAATCCACCTTAGAGATGGTTTTCTCTAAACACCTGGGGAACAACTAAAACATTGCAGGCTTGCCCGCCAAAGGCGTGAGATGATCGAGCCCATTTATCCATTCCAAGATATAATTAGTTGCATGAAGAGTATTTATAGCTTGCCAGTGCTACAAGGTATCCTTGACCACTTCGGAGTAGGTACGATCACCTACGTTACCTATTTTGACTATATTGGACGGAAAGTTTGGCGCCATTTTATCGAAACAGATAAGGGAGAGTTTGAACTCTATTCATTCCCAACCGAACTCCATGCATATGCATTGGATAGGATTGAAAAGTCACCTGTTGGAAATAGAGGGATTCTGAATCCAAAAGCTTGTCATAGTTTCGATAGATACCACTTGTTGAAGCAACTGGCACAAAAGGTTCCTATCACGAAAAACCAGCTCTCTCTAGATTTCCAAGCACTTGAAGGTCAAGCAATCACAAAAATATTCCGCGTTTATGGAACCATCCTTCAAGCTCGGTTTTCAAATGATTCAGTATTTTGTACCTATGCGAAGTGGAGTCTGAAAGACGAAGAAGGTAAAGCATTAATAGAAAGCTCATCAAATTCCAAAAAAGAAATTGACTCTATTCTTGATTCTCTTGCTGAAAAACTACTCTCATTCCAGTCATTTGCAGTAGAAAGAGACACTCTTCATCTTGCTTTTTCAAAAGGATTTACTTTTAGCTTTCATTCTGAAGAACACTTTGCAGCTGTAGAAATACGTTTTGCTGGGAAAGCAAAGAATCTTCGATTTTATGGAGAAAAGAAAATCTGTTACCTAAAAGAGTTTTAGGTTCGATTCCTCGCGTCTGTCAAAAGTTTTTACTCGAGAAAAATGTCCTTGCAGGGACTCGTGGAGGATGTTCGAACCAATTTCCGTTCTAGAGCCAATTGCATATTTTCGGCATAACGTAAACACTGCTCCCCAGTCGTCTTTCGCTTATACCCCATATAGGAGTGAGCGTCTTCATTTGCATATCGTGGAAACAAATGGATGTTGGAGCCTATTTCTCACAAATATTTCGTGCTAATCTGATCACATATGGACGGTGATCAACACCAACAGCTTCCTGATTGGCAACGATTAGGTTTTTCTAACAAAAGAGAGTGGAGTGAGGCGTATGTTGAATCAGTCGATTGGCAAGAAATCAACAAGATCCTTTTCAACCTAGAGATTGGCGATCATCTTTCAGCTCAAAAGATGATCGACATTTTAGTAAGAGATCGAAAAAATGGTTCGGGAGCAGCAGGCACGGTTTTACTTAAACTTGAATTACTTGGCCTGATCGATAGTCCATCTGAGGCAACTCTCATACCCCTGAACCCAATGGAAATGCGCGATGTACGAAAAAGTATTGATGCGAATTTAGGTTTATTTAAAGAAGATGATAGCTACCATGAATGGGAAGCCGTCAGAAAAATACTCTCAGGAATGAGATTGGATAGAGAAACTGCGATTAATGCAATTCATTTTTATCAAGAACAATGGAAGAACGGTCATACTCGAAGTGGGGTGATTCTCACAAAGTTACAAGCTGTAGGACTAATTGATGAACTTAGAGATCCTGAGGTCAATATTGTCAATGAAGAATTTATTGTTTTGCATGAAAATAAAATTGACCGGTTTTTGAACCATCAATCTCCTACCGTAGATTAATATTTCATGACAATGGACATTCTACTGGGGTGCGTGGAAGATGTTCGAACCTACCTTAACTTCCAAGCAAAATTCATCGGACCTATATATATCTTTGGTCCACCAAATTGATCTGCAGTTATGTAGACAATCTTTCCATCACATAGCGCAAGAAAAGTATGATTATTGTTATCATATTTACCATTTATAACCACACCTTGATCCAGAAGATGTTTAAGATACACACTTGCGATACCACAATTTAGTGATGGGAAGAGTTTAACCGAGCTATCTATAAATGAATCAATGTCTTCAAGTTTGTGATAACTCGAGTATAAAGAGGCTAATAGTTTTGCTGAGATGCTCCCTTTTCAAACTCTATTCGTACAGAGTCCACTGTTTTATAAAGATTAGACATAAAAGAAGAATATATCATTTCCCAAAGTCACTGTGAACCCAGTTTTGTATGTCTTTGTGGATCGATATTCGAGAAAGTTGGTTTTTAGATTGCAATATCAATCTATCTCTATTTTGCAGGGCTTAGTGGAGGACGTCAGAACCTATTTAACAAAAAATACTCTTCAAGCTAAAACTTCCTATTCGATCTGGAATCAATTTACTGTACTATATCCGAACATTTAAGTAGACTTACTATGTCAAATTCATTAATCCTCCTCGGATTGCAATTTGGGGATGAAGGTAAAGGGAAAATTGCAGATTTTCTTGGAAATCGTTTTGATGCTGGCGTTCGTTTCAATGGGGCAAACAATGCTGGACATACCGTTGTTGTCGGAGAAAACAAACTTCCCCTCTCTCACTTACCGTCTTCAGTACTTTCTGGTCACCCTGTGCTCATAGCTCAAGGCTGTTCTATAAGTCCCTCTACTTTATTAAAAGAAATTGAAAAAGTTAAAACATTTAGCTCGAGCTTCAAACTCTCTATCGATCCGAGATGCCATGTAATCATGCCGTATCATGTTGCTCTGGATGAAGCGTCAGAGGAATATCGTTCACAAAAAGTTGGTTCACTAAAATTAGGTGTCGGATTCTCATATGAAGACAAAACTAACAGAGATGGAATACGACTTGTTGACCTCTTAGACAAAGAGATATTAGCTTCAAAAATAAATGAAGTATGGGAGTTAAAGAAGAGAAGACTAGAACATGTATATGGAAAGTCTACAAAGCTAAATGTATCAGAAATTGTCGAACAATATTTGCACTACGGAAAACTTCTAAGTAAATATTTCAGACCAGTCGCAGAAGTCATTATTGAAAATTTTCAGACAAGCAAGTATCTTTTTGAGTCTGCTCAAGCGTTCTATCTCGATTATTCCTTTGGCACATACCCTTTCACTGTTGCTTACAATACACTTGCATCATCAGTATTTCCAAATGTAGGTCTTCCTCCTTTGGAGATAGACGTTTTGGGAATAGTGAGAGCCTATACGATACGAGTTGGTAGTGGCCCATTCCCAACTGAGCAAGAAAATGAATCTGGAGCAAAATTGAGAGAGGTTGGACATGAGTATGGGACTATATCAAAACGACCAAGACGCTGCGGATGGCTGGATCTCCCTATGTTGAAATACGCAATTAAAATGAATGGGGTAAAAGAAATAGCACTCACAAAATTAGATGTGCTCTCCAGCTTTGAAAATATTCGTGTCTGTACATCCTACGACGAGAATGATCAACCAGGCCAGATATTTAACTTATTGAGCGTGAGACCAATCTATAAAGACCTACCAGGATGGAGTACTGATATTTCTTCAGCTAGAAAATATTCGGAACTTCCTAAAAATTGCCAGAATTATGTGCAGTTTATTGAAGATGAACTCCAGATACCTGTTAGAATTATTTCTGTAGGGCCTGAAAGAAGTCAGACCATAGAAATTATATGATTGAAAACAAAGTAAATTTTGACGTCAAATACACGCTTGGCTTTTGTATTTCCAAAAATAGAGTGCTTATGTTGCTGCGAAACTATCCACCAAATGCTCTCCTCTGGAATGGTTTAGGGGGAAAGATTGAAATAGATGAAACACCCGATCAGAATATTAAAAAGGAGCTTTTCGAGGAATCAGGTCTTCATGTAGAAGTTAAAAATGAAAACTATAAAGGGATCGTACAATGGTACATACAGGATGAAGACCGCATTGGCGGAACTCACCTTTTTGTATTTCAAATTCCAGATATCATCGAGACAAGAGATTTGATTGCTTCAGAAGAAGGTATATTGGAGTGGAAAGAGGTAGATTGGGCTTTGAATCCGAAAAACAAAGAAGTTGTGGAAAATATTCCCCATTTCCTTCTAGATGCAATACAGTCAAATACACCAAAAATCTTTTCTTTTTTATATGAAAAGAAAAATGCTCTTATTGAATATACTGTAAAAGATTTACTTTGATTCCCAATGCAATGGCAGTCTCTGAAGCCCTCTGTAGCCTACGGACTGTTTCCAGTCGTATCGTTGATTTGGGATAGTACTAATATTTTTTGTCGAAATAATTTTTTCGAGCGCAATCTTGGTCGTTGCTCTGCCAAGTGCCGCACCCAAACAAAAATGAATTCCTTGTCCAAATGACAGATGCTTATTTTCTTGACGGTCTAATTGTAATTCGTTTGGAGACTCGAATACCTTTGGATCTCTATTAGCAGCTCCCAACATAAACATCACCCTTTCATTCTCCTTGATACTCACGTCCCCTAATTCCAAATCTTCAGTAGCTCTCCGAGCGCTATATTGGAAATATGGATTTATTCTCAGGAATTCCTCTGCAGTTTGTGGAATTAAACTTGGATTGTCATTTAATTTTCTTAATTGCTCTGGATTTTGGAGCAATTCATACACTCCGTTCGATAACGTATGAGCTACAGGCTCGTGGCCATCTACAAGTAAGTTTGCGACGATAGCTGATAATTCATCTCTTGATATAACGCCCTCATCCATAAAATGAACAAGTTCAGAGATAATATCTACTCCAGCATTCTCTTTTTTTGAATCGATGACACTATTCATGTAATGAACTAGCCCATGATATGCAGGCAGTGCTTCCCTACCCTTACTAATATCTGCCGAATTTCCACCATAGAAACTCAATAACTGCTCAGTCCAATGAACAATAGATATATAGTCGTCAGCATCGATCCCAAGGATTTCTGCCAGCGCATTCACGCTATAGGGAATAGCAAAAGATTCGAGAAAATCAACTTCACCATTTGGGGTATCAATCAAAACTTTCTCTGCAGAGCTACTGATGCGTTCAGAAAAATGACGCATCGATGCAGGTGAAAATGACTTTGTCAGCAGTGATTTCAGTTTTTCATGATAAGGAGGATCTATAAACATTAACCATCGCTCAAAAAAGTTCCTAAGTGGTTGTAGTTCTGAAGACTCACTTGTTGAGAGATTATCGAAGAATTTTTGTTTTCTATTTACTGAGAATCGTTTGTCTTTTAAACCTTGATTTACTGTTGCATAGTCTGTCACCAGCCAAGACTTTAGATTAGGCATCCAAAGGATTGCGCTTATTTCCCTCATCCTTTCTAAGTAAAAATACGGATTTTGGAAGTATTCTTGAGATGGCACAGATTCTTGCAAAAATATCTTTAGCTCATCAATAGTCATTCTTTCGTAATTCATTTGGAGTATTATAACGAAAGACTCCGCAAAATATAGTAGGTTCGAAGGAAGATAAAGACCGTTCTTATTGAATTAATTACATTGATTAATCAAGCTTAAATATATTTGCAGGGGCGGAAGGAATCGGACCCTCGCTAAGAGATTTGGAGTCTCCTGTTCTGCCACTAAACTACGCCCCTAATGTGCTCGAAAAAGTAGTATATAGCCAGAATATCTCTTTGGCAATTTTGGCATCATAATATCGGACACTTATGCAGCCTAGGTATCCGTCTTTTTTATTAATCCCAGAATTCTTCTTTAAGTAGGGTTTGTTGAATTGAGATAACGGTATTTTTGTAGTAGTGGCCCAAAAAGAAAGTACTTCTGTAGGATTGTGATACGGATGTAAATGAACGATTACTCTAAACTTCGTTTCATCAGGATTAAAGAACCTTCTAAAGAGGTATAAAAATGTATGAATCATTTTTGGATCAGAGTTAATAAAAGTAAGGTACTCTGTCTTTTGCGCCCTCTGCCCAATACAAAAATGCACACAGTAGTTTCCCCACTGATATGGGTAACTGGATCGTGGCAAGCTCAGATACAACAGTCTCCCTGATCTTGAGTTCTTGTAACTGTTTATTTTTTAGGCTGGTCTCTCTCTCTTTCTTACTCCCCAATATACTATTACTTTCCAAGCGGCTCCTCGCATCTGAAGATAAGGTTAGGTTTCTAACCCACTGATACACCGTTCCTCGTGGCACAGAGTACAACTGGGCAAGTTCTTCTGCACTAATTCCTTCTAAGCGTTTTCGCTCAATTTCTTTTCTCAGATTTTCGTCATGCATAGTATCTGTAATTCCAGTATGAAGGTCTTAAAACCCGAAGTAAAGCACAAGCTAATGACTACCTTTTCTTCTCTCTTCCGCTCATGCTATGCTCGATAGTAATGGACACATCACTTGACTTTAATGCCACTGAAAATTTGCATTTGCTCAAAAAGGATCGGGCATTATTAGAAAAAACACGAATTCCCATTGTGACGGTAGCCGCAAGTTTTCGTGATGAGTTAGCACGATTCCATGGTGTAAGTGATTATTTTGGAGAAAATGGACCGGAGGTGTTGTTCTCACGGGCCCATTATTCCATGGCCATGGCGGCGGCAATGGGTGTATGGAAGAAGGCGGTGGACCCAAAAAAAGCTTGGCTTGTTGATCCCACCAATTATGTCTCGAGCAAAGACTGGAATACGATTGAGTTTACCGAAGAAGTGGGGAAAGCGATGGCACGTCATAAGCTCCTCAAAATGCTCAAAGATTTTGTGGATACGAAGGCACGAAATAAGTTACCGATTACCAAAGCCATCACCACCCCGCTCTTGTATTTATTTGAGCACGTGCAGACGCCAATTCTCTCGTTTCATTACGAAACTGGGAACATCCTGGCTGGCATGGGGAAACATGTCGTGCAGGTTGTCACAGATCCTCACGTACGTCCACAATACTTAGATCATGCGGAGCTTCCTTCCATGCGTTTTTGTGTGTTTGATGACACGACAAAAACCTCCTTTCTTGAACTTGCAGATGTGTTAGAAAAAAAGGTTGACCCCAAACGCGTCATCGTCACCGGTCCTCCAGTCGATCCACGTATCGTGGCAGCACGAAAACACAAAACCGTAGCGGCACATCATACCCGCAAGCTGCGTCTGTTAATCACCACCGGTGGACTGGGAAATAACCAAGATGAAATTGAGGCGTGTGTACGCTCCCTTGCTCCCCTGGTTCGCGAGCAGCTTGTCGGAGGAAATGAATCGGGAATTCAACTCATTGTGTATGTCGGAGTGCATGATGATTTACGCGAACGGATGCATACGGTGGCCAAACAGGAAGGAATCCCCACGGGTTCCAAGGATGACGAGTCCTCTCCTCTACGCATTCTCTATTCTCCCCATGTCGTACAGGCGAATGAATATTTGATCAGATATGGATTCCCTTGGGCAGATGGGGTGATTACCAAACCTTCTGGGGATATGGCGTACGATGCTGCCGCAGCAGGCTGTTTTATCCTCACCTTAGAACCCTGGGGAGAATGGGAACATAACATTCGGGATATTTTTGAGCAACGTTCGATTTCCAGGCGAGCCCTCCCTACAGAGTTAGAAAAACAGTTAGAGAGCTTACTTGAACGACATGGAGACAAGAGCTGGATTGATCATGCGATTGAGAACGCGCTGGAGTTGCCTACGCTCTTTACGCACGGAACTTCCAATATTCTGGCGCTGATGCCTAGGACCGACTAGGTGAAAGGTGTAACAATTCCCCTTGAATTCCGATATAGCGAACAGTTAATAATTCTTGGATCGTTGTGGGATCGAGACTGTCCTCTTTTCCTTTTGCCTGCATCAATGCTTCAAGATGCTGATGGGCTTCCTGAACTGAGGTTCCGGGAGCATTAGGGACAATGCGTTGGATGTATTTTTTTAGCACATTGCGCAGTTCTGTTGGGTTGTCGGTGTGTTTTAAACGATAATCAATTAGATAGTCAATACAGGCTTGCGTGGCCCGTAAGCGTGGTTCCCGTTCAATGCGCATAATATAGATTCCACTTTCACCTCTCCGGTGCGTTAAATCTGTGCGTAGTTGTTCTACGATATGGCGTAACTGAGTACCGGTCTCTACGTTGGTATCTAATATTGAGAGATAATCGACGACGTTTAAAAACTCTCGAAAGGCACGCACGGATGCGTCATGTCGTCCTTCAAACACCGTAGTGAAATAGGCTAGGCGTTTGTTAGCTTCGTCGGTTGTTTGCGCAAATGGACCGTGGGCAAATTGGAGCATCGCGCTGTACTCCAGTAACCGAGCAACCTTCGCATACGAGGTGCCATCCTTTGCCGCACTTGTTAATAATGTCACTGCTTGAAAATATAACTCCCCGTGCCAGTTGGCTTGCGACACATCACTAAAGCCTTGTGTATCCACTTTCTTAAGAAGGTCAGCAGCTGCCTGTGCCGCATCAAGGGTACGCTTTTCCTTGAGATGAACGACCTCATAGTTGCGTGTAAGGAATGTTTTTTGCTCTTGCTCTAAATACATATTATCTATATTTAATATCACATACTATAGCACAGTGATCCGATACTCCTGAGCATACGTGCACGCTTTGGGGAACCATCGTAACTTGGGACTGTTTTGGAATCAAAATGTAATCAACCACACGCGGTGGAAGGCGTGGATCTTTATGCAATTGATGGTCCATGGTTGTTTGGATTGTTGGGGGAAGCACCGACCGATAGGTACGTGTGATGGTAGTTCCTAATTTTGTTCCGCGCGGGACATTAAAATCACCCATAATTAGATCTGGTTGCTGTTTGCGTAACTCTGTTGACAGGCGATGCCAATCATCCCACTGTTCCGGAGTATTGCTGCCATCGGGACTCCAGGTAAAGTGCGTGGTTGCGACGCGGAGAGTTTTGTTTCCCACCGCATAGGTTGCAGTTAATACTCCTCGTGAAGTTGGGTAGTCCTTCTCCGAGACAAATGGTCTACTTGGAAATTTCTCTTCGGTAAAATAGTGTTGTGACACATCAAGAGGGCGAAATGCAGAAATCAACGCAACCCCATACAATCCAACACCTGCAATCCGATCAGAAAGAGGCTCTCGAACCTCAAAATTTGGTAAAAAGGCAGCATCTTGTGAATTCAAGGTTGATTGTAACCACGATGTATCTGGAGGAAAAATTTCTTGAACACCTAGGACTTGAGGCGAAAATTGACGAAGGAATCGATGAATGTTGGCGCTATGTGGTCCACATTGTCCACCTTCTGTGTTAAGAGTTGCAACTGTAATGACTTCGCTCATATCCCCTCTTATTGCACATCAATTGTGGCAACGATTGCACAGTGATCCGATACCCCGTCGACCACTTGCACGTCCGATGCTAAGTAGGAGGGACTAGTGAATAAGACATCGACCACAAATTGTAGTCCTGGCATACGGTGTAAGTGTTGGTCCATGGTAGTGGTGATTGAGGCTGGAATGTTATCGATATACCGCGATGCCAGTGTTTCAAAAATCGCTTTTCCGCGTGGAGCATTGAAATCTCCCACAATCACAACTGGTTCAATTGACTTCAAAATAGGAAGTAATCGATCTAAATGCTCGTGCTGCACCGCTGTCACACTACCACCTGGTGACCAGGTAAAGTGCGTGGTGGCAATGCGGAAGAGTTGCCCATCTTTTAGAATATCTGCATACAGTAGCGCGCGACTAACGGTTTCTGGAGAGTTTTCAGGAACAAACATTTCAATAATGCGATCTTCTCCTCCGACATACCATTGATGACCAGGGTTAATCAGGGGGAGTTTTGAAAAGATCGCCACCCCCATTAGTCCGCGTTTAGAAATGCGCGCATCATTCTCTTGTGAGCATGTCCACATGCCAACCGCGTACCCGTGCATCGATAGTTTCTCCTCAAATAGAGGCAGATCATCCAAAAAGAATTCCTGAACACAAACGACATCTGGTCGTTCGGTTAAAAGAAATGGGAAAACACGTTCGTAGTGATTATCTCCTTCAAGATTGAGGGAGAGTAGTTTTATGGCCATACGACGACGACCTAGGATTATTTGAGTTTTTCAACTTCTTTGTGCAACACGTGTTTGCGAAGCGTAGGATCGTATTTCATCAGTTCGAGTTTACCGTGCCCTTTTTCCTGTTCGTTGCGCTTGTTGCGGGAAGTGTAGTGGGTAATATGACCACTCTCGGTGCTTTTGAGTGCAATTGTTCCGCGTGGGCCTTTTTTAGCTTTTGCCATAGTTTCTCCTAATAGCGATAAGTCAAGAACAAGTATTGTACACAATCTCGAGCAGATTATCAAAGGTCATCCGAAACTTCCTGACCGAATCGGCCAACAGGCGCATTCCATACAGAGTTTTTAAAGAAAAACGGAGAAACAACTCAAGAAGTATTGGAGCCACCTCAGGGACTCGAACCCTGGACATTTCGCTTACAAAGCGAACGCTCTACCAGCTGAGCTAAGGTGGCAACACCAGGGGTTGATTGTACCAAAGGATCGCAGCGATTTGAAGCCAAGAGAAAACGACTATTCATAGCGCAGTGCGTCCAGGGCACTGATGCGCGTTGCACGCCTGGCTGGATAGATACCGGTACAAATTCCTACTGTTAATGACAAGAGGAAGATAAATGCGGTAAACGAGAAGGGTAAATAGGAAATGTCGATAAAACCTTGCCCTTTGGTCAGGGAGAGCGCGGACAATAGTACCCCAAGCATCTTCCCTGCTCCCCACCCCATGCCAATCCCCAAGATTCCACCAAAAAATCCCATGACCATGGATTCGGTCAAAAAGAGTTCTTGTACTTCATGCGATTTCATTCCCATGGCCTTCATCAGACCCACTTCGCGCGTTCGTTCCAAGAGTGATACGGTCAGCGTGTTAAACATGCCTAACGCGGCGACAGACAGCGCGACCATCCCTAAGATACCAAGGAGCACGCGGACCGACGCAAATAGGCGATCAATTTGTTGGACGGTGTCGGCTACCGAGCGCGTGGCAAATCCCATGGATTCAATTTTTTGTCGCATCGCAGGCAAGTTTTCCTTTTGGGAGGTCACCACCTTAAGTTGGGAATAGTTCACAATCCCAATTCCACGCAGATCAACAAATGGGACATAGAAGTAGGGTGACTTATCATCCGGAACCACGCCCAGGATCGTGTAATCGGTCGCAATCGATTCTACTTTCTCATCCTTGCCGATAAGATCGCCAACGGCGATAAAGGAGGCTTGGATCGTCTTCCCCACAGCTTCCGTTTCTGTCATTCCGAGAAGCTTGAGCATTGCGGTGTTTACCACGGCCACTTTTTTGGCATTCGCGGCTAAGGGAACGCTGGAAACTTTTTCCTGTTGAATCTGTGAGGATTCCGACGCGATTTCCACCCAGCCAGCGTCTTCGGTCGTCTCTGCCAACACTAGACCTTCGGTTCCTGGCTCTTCCTCGACCATCTCTCCGAGCACTCGCCCGCTCCCAGCCGTTGTGGGTTCGATGAGGACTTGAATCGGGGCAATATATCCTTGAACCGTGACGGGGTTACCTAGATCATCGACAACTTTTTGATGCGTTCCTTGGTAACAGTTTGGTAACGTTTCATCACAGTTTGCCGCTTCCCAAACTGGAACAGTCACCAATAACCACGGTGAGAGCGCCACACCTTCGGATGATTTTTCGATCGTTTCGGCTTCCGGAAAGCTTTTTCCCCACACTAGTGTGGCTTGAATGGATTGCTCAATGACGGCATATCCTTCAAGAGCCCCACTTTTTGCCGGTTCTTTTCGAATACGGGCAAGCGAGGACGCTACAAATCTGGCAGTGACGGGATAGAGCGGTTCTTTAAATTCTGGTGTGGTTTTGATTCCAGCCACCGTTGCGGTGGAGGGTACCACGGATAAATCGTCGGATTGGAAGATTTCTCCATGGGTGGGTTTAATCGCAGATGACTGTAAATAAGTCGTCGTGACCCCATACACAGGCACATCGGAGACAGAGTTATTGAGGGTGACGCGTGCCACCGAGGCAATCAGCGGCAAAATTTCTTTCACTTCTTCCACATCTTTTAATTTGGCAATCGAAGCATCATTGATGCGTTCTCGACTTCCCGGCTGTGGACTGACATCGGCTTGGAGTAACTCATCCAAACGCGCAACGCGATTGATCACCAGCTGCTGCATACCGTATCCGACCGACACTAAAAACACAATCGCACCAATTCCAATGGACATGCCTCCCACCGTGATGACTGCTCGGGATTTTTTAAACACCATGTTGCGCAGGGCTAATTCGATTAAATTCACGCGATTGATGGTGCGTTCCTCGTAGCGACTACTATTGGTGATGTAGAGATACACTTTCGTTAGTGGGAGCATGATCAACTTCCCTAACGGCACAGGGAAAAACCGCAACGACGTAATTCGGGTAAAGATTCGGTAGAGTAAATAAAACAGCAACAGTCCAGTGAAGGTTACAATGCTCCAGACCCAGACGCGCAAAAACCGAACAAATCCAGATGGAAAAGATCGCATTCCTCCACCAATTCGATTCATCGTCTTGACAGGATGACGGATCCAAGAAAATCGAGGTTCATTTGGAGTAGTGCTGGTGGGTACTGTCGGTAGATTCATGCGGTTTTTTTCGTGGAGCTCTTTGTCATTGTTGGGACTGCTACCTTCGTTGTGACGGGTTGCGTCGGTTGAATAGGTTGCTCCGCGATGGGATCAACCAACGACGACAACGATGCACTTGATCCGACGCCGCGTTTTGTTTTCACTTCACTGACTAACTCATGGATTGTTTCTTCGGTATAGATTTGTAGGACCCTCCCGTCCAACAAGCGCACGGCTTTTCGTGCATAGCGCAGATATTCCAAGTCGTGGGTCACCATGATCACCGTTTTTCCCTGTTTTACGTTTAAATCAGACAGTAGCTGCATCACGTTTTGTCCTGCTTGGAAATCTAAGTTTCCTGTCGGTTCGTCGGCAATAATAATTTCTGGATTATTCGCAAGACCTCGCGCAAGAGCGATACGCTGTTGTTGTCCTCCAGATAGCTCTGTGGGCATGTAGTTTGCCCAATCGGCTAAATTGACTTCCGTTAATAAGTCCAATGCTCGTTTCGACGCCTGATCTTTTTCCATTCCCAATAAGATAAGCGGAAAAGCAACATTTTCGACCACATTCATGGATTTGATCCAGTTTGGCTGCTGGTAAATCATGCCAATATGTTTTTTTCGAAAGTTACTGCGATAATCTTCATCGGTATTATGATAAATATTCTCACCTAAGAAAATGACCTCCCCACTTGTGGGTTGCTCGAGTCCAAGAATGGTATGCAGGAGCGTAGATTTTCCACATCCCGATGGACCAACAAGGATACAAAAATCCCCTTGCTCGATTGAAAAAGTGATTCCTCGTAGTACCGGAATCTCCTGTCCACCAACCACAAACGTCTTTGTAATCTCTTTGACCTCAACCAGGCTACGACCTTCCATTGTTTCAGTCTATCAAATCTAGAATGTAAGAGACAACATTGATTCTTGCATCGGAGTATGTTGCAATGAGAAACATGGCTAAAGTACTGATCATCGAAGACGATCGTTTTCTTGCGAGTGCCTATCGCTTCGCATTTGAAAACGAGAAACTTGAAGTCGACATTGCTTATGACGGTCAAGAAGGGCTAGAGAAAATTAAAACCTTTCAACCCTGCTGTATTGTGCTTGATTTGATCATGCCCAAAGTCGATGGCTTTCAAGTGCTAGAACAACTACGTGTATCAGAGGCGACATCAAAAATTCCCGTGATCGTCGCTTCTAACTTGGGACAAGATTCCGAGATTAAAAAAGCTATGGATCTAGGGGCGAAAGCATTTATCACCAAAAGCCAAACTCCAATTACCGAGGTGATTTCAAAAGTGCAATCATTGTGTACCTAGCGCTTTTTTCGAAAGCGTAACAATATCATGGATCGAGTTATTTGTTTTGATGAGGTACTCACACACCCCTAAGGTTTTGCATTCTTCTTCGTCTTTCTGTGAAGAGACATTGGTGGCAATAATGATTTTTAAGGCAGCATTTTTAGGATCTTTTCGGATCGCACGCAGGACATCCATTCCATTCATGGTTGGCATGACAAGATCCAAAATAACCAGATCTGGTCGCTGGTCTGCAATTGCACTCAGAGCCGCCTTTCCATCGGTAACCAGATGGACAAGAAATCCACTGGTAGAGAATGATTGGGTGTAGGCTAAACCTAAAAACTGATCATCCTCCACGATTAAAACGGATGGACTTTGCGCCATAACGAACTCCTATCCCAGATCTGAAGGAGAAATCGTCACTTCTCCACTACGGCTTTGGTTTCCATGGAGTGGCAACGTAAAGAAAAACGTTGTTCCCTTCCCATTGACACTCTCAAACCAGATCTTTCCTCCACAGGTTTGGATAATTTCTTTAATAAAATACAGACCAAGTCCGGTTCCATCCGTTTCAGTTTTCATCACATTGGATCCGCGATAAAATTTCAGGAAGATATGATCTTGATCTTCCTGTGGGATTCCGATGCCTTGATCCTTCACGGACACTTGAACCGTTGAATCAGTCTGCGTAATACCTAGTTCTACCATACTCTTTTCTGCGGAATATTTCAGAGCATTTGATAACAAATTGGCAAAAACCTCCCGGATTAACTGGGGATCGGTCAACACCGGCTCCAAATTCTCCGGGAAGGTGGTGTGAATTTCAATTTGCTTTTGATGAATTCGAGGCTCCAGTTCCGTAATCACTTCCTTGGCCAGCGTAACAAGATCTGTGGACTTTGAATCCACAATCAATCGTCCAGACTCAATTCGAGAAATGTTTAATAGCATGTTTACCAAGGAGATCATCCGCAAGGTCGATTTATAGGAATTATCTAGCAGTTCTTGCTGATCTTTGGAAAAGGATTGGGCTGTTTTTAATAACAACTCGATAAACCAACGTAAGGCAGATAATGGGGTCCGCAGTTGATGGGATGCAAGCGAGATGAAATCTGTTTTCATGCGATCGATT
Organism: uncultured Pseudomonadales bacterium; assembly: GCA_964635905.1. Taxonomy (GTDB): domain Bacteria; phylum Patescibacteriota; class Microgenomatia; order UBA1400; family UBA12028; genus JACOVC01. The sequence continues at coordinate 158,803 of CAZWPK010000001.1, read as the reverse complement.
TCTTTTTGTTTAGAAATATCTTGCTGAATCCCGACATAACTAATCGTTCTATTCTCTTCTTGAATTGGATAGACCGATAGCTGACATTCCCATTCTTTGCCATCTTTACGACGGTTTACAATATCATCTGTCACAAAGGGAATGCCGTTATTTAAGGCTTCCCACATCGCCTGATATACCTTCACATCTGTCTTTCCGCTTTTCACAATTCTAGGGGTCTGATTGCGCACTTCGGCGGAGGAATAACCATTGAGCCTTTCCCAACTCGGGTTGACATACACAATCTGCATTTTCTCGTCCGTAATGAGCACCCCATTGGTGGAGTTTTCCACCACTAACGACAAGCGTTCTCGATGTAATAATTCTTCGCGGATGCGTTTATTTGCTTCCACTAACCGTTGTGCTTGTACTTTCATGTGTTCGGATGTGGTCACCGCTTCTTGTTCCTGATCAATATATTCTTTGGTGAGGGTTGCAAGAATTTTTAATTCATTTTTCGTATTGTGCGCATCCGGAGAATAGAAATGGGTATGGGTGGATAGCATCGCACGAATCGTTGAAAGTGGTGTCACAATCCATTTTCGCTGGAGCACTAAGTTTAGAACAATGCTTGGAATGAGAATCACGATAAACAAGACAATCGCTAACGTAACCGACTGAGTGAATAACACTAGCAACAAGTTTTCCCGTTGGATGTCCAAAAAGATCGGATCTCCTTGTGTGTCTAATTGCGCCAATTCATGCTGGAACTGCATTGAGAACAGACTCTCTTTTGGTTGCGGTGCGGAGGTGAGGGCGACAGATGACTGTGTCACAGTTCCGAAATGCTCTAGCAAAGCATCATCCCAGTGCACTGCAGAGACTAGGTACGCTGGTTCCACCAGTTGTTGCGACGACAGGTGTGGGGCGATTTCGATGATTTGAAAGCGATAGACTCTTCCTTGGATTCTGGCAAAGAATGCCAAATCCTTTTTCCCGTCCGGAACTTGAAATTCAGGCAACTGGACTTCTTCATACCCTTCTGCTTTAACAGTAAAGAGTTCACGCTGCGAACTCACAATCCAAAAGGATTGAATATCGAGAGTAGATAAGGTCCCAAAAAACGTCGATTCGAACCAGGATGTGTCTTCCCTGCGCACTGCTTCGACCATGTCATCCCAGACTGCGTAGTCTCTGGTAAAGTGTAGATGTTGTCTTTCTTCCCGTTGTACCGTGTACTGCACCGATGCACGATAGTGTGACGTCTCACGACGATTGAAATTGAGGAATTGAAAGAAGGCAAAACCGATCACTGCCGTTAAAATCAACAAATTTCCCAGGAGGCTTAAGGAACCTAAGATTTTTAAATGACTTTCCAGCGACTTATCCTGAAGCTGAAATAAACGAATAGGCATACGAGAGTTTCCTTACTGCTTATTATTGCAAAGCTCCTAAGAAACCGAATACCTGACGCAAATTCGTGATGACTAAATCCAGTGCGTTATCCGTGGCTTTGGCGGTGATGGTAACGGTATCAATGGATTTTGATTCATTGTTTGCTTTATCTTTTGAGATGGCCCGCAAGTGATAGACCTTTGAGGGTGAGAGACCCGTGATGACGACTAAATGATTGATGGTCATATTTGCATCTTCCTGGCTTTTCTGTGCATAGGACGTTCCTGTTCCTTCCCCGTACTCTACTTGTGAGGTTGCCGGTTCATCCGTCGTCCAACTGACAACGAGTTGTGCGACGGATTCTTCGCTGTTCTGCGATGCTTGCACCGAACCTTCGACCGTGAGGCCGGTAATCGCCGCCGGTCGCGTATCGGTCGCCGTCGTCAGTCGCTGCGGATCCGAGGCTGCTTCATTCCCGGCTAGATCGCGTCCCTTCACAATCAAAGTGTACGGTGTTTCCGGTAGTAACCCACGAATGAGTAGTTGATGTTCCCCTTCTTTTAATTCCACGTTCACTTCGTCTTTCACCTGCGCAGGATTTGACGTTGGATAGTAGGAAATAATGCTGGAGGTTGGCGTATTGGTTTCCCAACTTACCAACACTGTGGGTTGCGCAGTGTTACGGACTTGTTGGATACGTACCGTTGAAATCTTTGGACGTGGGAGCGTGGAGAAATTTAGGATCGTTCCTTCGTACTCCGCATTCTCAGAGTCAAAGGCATTGATTTTGTAGTAATACTTCACCCCATCTTCTAGCTCTTCAATTTGTGCCGTATAGGTGGATTCCGAGGTTCCGGTCGTGACTTCCTTCACCCCGCCAAAGGCGGTGGATTCGCCATAGTAAATTTTTACTTTTGAGGCGCCACTGGAAGTAAATTGAATGATTCCCGAGGTTAAGCCGATGCTTTTTACACTTACATCTTTGACCGTGGGGGCTGCTTCGGTGGTAAAGGATTTTTCAGCACTCGATCCAGTGTTTCCGTCCTCATCGGTCCATTTCGCTTTGTAGTAGTAAGTCGTTCCCGGACTCAGATTTGTCAGCGTGATGCTGTGATCGGTGGTTTGTGTCGAGGTACTAGGTTCGGAGGTAAAGTACGATCCCGCACTGGTTCCATACTGGATTTTAGAATCCGACGCTCGATCAGTCCCCCAACTGATTTTGGCTTGTTTGGTTGTGATATTGCTAATCGTGGGTCCCGTGGAGAGTGTCGCGGCGCTTGTGAACTTTCCGGTAGGGGTCAATGATACTGCCGTGCTATAGGATCCACAGTTATTCACGCTGTCACACGCTCGAACCTTGTAGAAGTACTCCGATTGCGCCAGTCCGGTATCCACAAAAGCTATCCCCGTGGTTTCTGCAACTTTAGCGTAGGTGGAATCATCGGGGGAACGATAGATCTCATACGAGGACACACCAGAACCTACGTCACTTGGCGCCTCCCAAGAAATGGCTAACTTCCATGAACTGGTTGATTTTACCGAGACGTCGGCAATATCGGCATTCAAGGGAATACCGGGTGCAGAGGTGTCTGCAGTGAATGTCACCGTTGCGTAATTTGCGTAGTTAATCGTAGAACCATAATCCTCCCCATTGCGGGCGGCCAGATAGAACGTGTTCAAGCCCACCTGGGTGGCAAAACTGCTTGCAGAAAGCGACGTTGCCCCCGCACTGGTGTACGTACAATTATCTTCGGTGGGTACGGTGTTGACGGTGTAGCAATAGGTAAGCTGGTTTGCTAGCCCGGAATATGTCTCTGGCGCTTGCCAAGAAAATGCAAAGGAGTTTGTCGTATTGGAGGTTGGACTGGCTGCTAAAAATTGCGGAACACTGGGACCTTCCCCACCAAAATAATAGGACACTTGCGTGGAGCTGGGAGCAACATTTCCCGCGGTATCTAGTGTTCGCAGATAGAAAATATTTTCACCCGTTTGGTAGGCAGCATCTGGAATGGATACGGTTCGACTGGTGGTGGTGGTAGACCAATCCGCAAGAGCTCCTGAAGCGGTCGCTGTCTTGTATTGATAGCCTGCGATACCAGAGGCAGTATCCGTCCCTGCGGGCCAAGTGAATGTATAGTCATTGGTCGATGCATACCCTGCTGGGTTCACACTCACACTAGCCGGGTTGGTGGGAGCCGTACTATCAAGCTTATACGTGAATGCAGACCATGTGGTACTCGCAGCATTTTGCGCGTTATCTTTCGCTTTAATCCGCAAATAGTAGGTCGACCCACTGGATAATCCACTTGCAGTGTAAGTTGCTCCTGCTTGAAAAGCACCAGCGGTGACAGGGTCTGCGGTTTGGTCTGTGCCAAAGTACACATAGTATCCGGAAACTCCGGATCCACCCGTATCTGTCGCACCAGACCAACTAAAATAGGGTCCAGTATGCTGATACCAAGTGTTTGTAGTAATGGCATCCCCACCGTTCGTCGATAACGCCGTGAGTGTGTCTGGATTGGTTGGGGCTGTGGAATCGCTGATGGCACCAACTTGGACGGAATTGAGCGTCACTTGCTCGGATCCATCTCCCACAACAATTGCTTGCCAAAGAATTCCACCGGTACCGATGGGAAACGATGCGATCGAACTATTGATTTCCGTGGCTGTGTTTGCCTGTGCTGTCGATGCCGATGTCGTCCATGCTCCTCCAGTATAGTATTTCCAGGTTGTTCCTCCGTCATCGGAGAGTCGATAGGTTACCGTGCCTCCATTTAAGGTTTCACTGACACTAAATGCATCAAAGTTTTTAACCCCTGACGTATAAACTGCTGTGGTAGGAAGAATCGTTTGCGTGGCACTAGAATAGGCAGTTGTTTGAAAACTACTGCGCTCCACAGATGAAATCCGTAATTCATCCATTTTCCCAGTAAAGCTGGCAGAGGCACTCACATTGCCACGGGATCCATAGCCACGACCAATCAGAAGCTCTTTACTGTTATCTGCAACGGTCAATGTGGCAGTTTTCGTTGTTCCACTCTGTACACCATCAACAAAGAGTTTCATTTCGGAGTTTGCAGAATCATAGGTAGCAGCAATGTGATACCAAGTTCCAGCAGTTAACCCGAGAACAGCAGAAGTGGCGACGGAATCGTTTCCATAGGACCAAATGGAGGCGTCATTATTGGCATCTCCTCCCATACCGGCATACAGTTTTCCTTCGTGCACAGCCAAAGAATTGATGTAGTTGATGGTCGCATCCCAACTACTGTTGAGTCCGTCTCCACCCACTTTTGTCCATGTACTTGTATCGTATCTCCATAACTCCGACTCTCCGGCCGAGATTCCTAAACCGACATATAAAAATCCGTTATATTCCACCAGATCTAATACTTGTTCATAGGTGGAATCTGCCCAACCGTAGGTAGAACCGGAACTTCCGCTTGGATCATCTCCTCCGATTCGTGTTCCCCCCCAACTTGGACTACCACCCTCGCAACTGGTACAGGCCCAGACTTCGGCATCTCCTGCCGTATTTCCTAAGCCTACGATGATTTGTCCGTTATATAGAGACATGGAGTCCACGCGTTCATAGACACTGTTTGCCCATCCACTGTTAATTCCATCTCCACCCACTCTAGTCCAAGCAGGAGAACCGCCATCACAGGAACTGGAGCATCGCCAAATCTCAGCATCACCTGCCGTCGCACCCGCAAGCCCCACAAACAACATCCCATTTGTCTGGACCATTGCTGGAACTTCTCGGAAGGTTCCGGCTGCCCATCCACTGTTAATTCCGTCACCGCCTACTTTAGTCCAGCTAGGTGTCGTGTCACAGTTGCTACATCGCCAAACTTCTGCATCTCCATTCGCATTATTCCCTAACCCAGCATAGAGCTTACCCATGTAGACAACTAAACTGGTCACACTTTCATACGTAGATGCACTCCAACTTGTGTTAAGTCCATCTCCACCTACTTGTGTCCAACTGGTTCCATTCCATCTCCAAAGATCTCCATCCCCGGTACTCCGTCCTAACCCCGCGTAGAGCATCCCTTTGTAGTACAACAAACTATCAACAGATTCAAAAGTATCTACCCCCCAGCCACTATTGAGCCCTTGTCCACCAATAACTCGCCAACTATCATTTGACGCGTTGTATTCCCACACTAGAGCATTTCCAGCTTGAGTGTTTCCAGTTCCGGCATACATTTTTCCATTACCGGACGCAAGTTCTTGGACCGTTTGGATCCCCACTAATTCCCAACTGTTATTGATATATCCACCTCCCAAAGCAGTCCAACCAGAGGTACTACTACACGTTCCACCCACATTGCAACGCCATAGTTCACTTGAAAATGCACTACTCGAGACACCCACATACAAGGTCGTTCCATCGAGAGTAAATGAGTTAACTTGGGTATGGTTTGCTCCCCAGCTTTGTCCCGCAAGATAGTTACCATCACCTGCCAGTTGGGACCATGTAGGTGTTCCCGTGCAACTCGTACAACGCCATACTTCTGCATCCCCACCGCTATCACCTAACCCAACATACATTGTGGTTCCGGAGACCAGGAGACGGCGTACAGTCTCATAGTTTGTGTTCCAACTCGTGTTCAACCCATCACCTCCAATTTGCGTCCAACCGGCAGTTGCACTACACGTTGCGGATAAATCACAGCGCCATATTTCTGCTTCATTTGCCGGGGTAGTTCCGAGTCCAACGTACAAAATATTACTGTCACCACCAAGAGCATTGACTTGCTCATACACACTTCCCCAACTCTGTCCACCAGTGCCTGTTCCATCTCCACCGCGTTTGACCCAGCTAATCGTAGTGGTGTCAGTACTCCACACTTCACCATCCCCTTGTGTATTTCCAAGTCCAGCGACCAAATGGGAGCCGATGAGCGCTAACGAGCGAACATCCTCATACGTAGAGTTCGCCCAACTACTGTTGGTGGCATCCCCTCCGATTCTCGATCCTCCCCAAGCCGGTGTGCCGTTACAGCTCGTACATCTCCAGACTTCCGCGTCTCCAGCCGTACCATTTCCCAAACCTACGTACACAGTTGTTCCTGATACCACCAGTGAGGTCACGCTTTCATACGTGTTTACTGGCCAACTACTAAAAACAGCATCCCCACCAACTTTCGTCCAGGTTGGAGTGCTCCCATCACAGCCACTGCAGCGCCACAAGTCGCCATCACCACTGCCACTCCCACCCATTCCAATGTATAAAACGGTTCCATCCGTACCTAAAGAGGCGATATATTCATAGGTATCGATCGGCCAGCTGTTATAGACTCCATCTCCTCCAATTTTCGTCCAGGTTGGAGTACTCCCATCACAGCCGCTACAACGCCACAACTCTCCATCATTGGCTCCAGTTGCCGACCCGATCGCCACGTACAAGTAGCTTCCAATTTTTACCGTGTCATAAATGTTTGGTTTTCCGTTAAGGTCCCAAGTGGAGTTGATACTGTTTCCGTTATTCGCATCCAAGTTGGGTCCCGCTTGTTGGGTCCAGCTCTTGGTTCCTGACGGCTCTAACTCATAAAATAATCTTCCGGAAGTGTGCTCAAGATACAATTGATATGCTCCCTTATCAAAAATCGTTTGCCGTTCACTGTGACTGGTCGAGTTGAAGGTGGTATCCAGGTTGACCCAGGCTTCAAGCGTATGCGATGCCGTCAACGACAGAGACGAAGAGTCGGGAACACGGACCACACTACCTTGGCCAGAGAACACAGCAGCTTGATCAAATTTTCCAGTTGTATAGCTTAGTGAAGTCGCCGTTCCCGAATTCGCATTTGAACTAGAATCAACTACATCATTATCGAGATGAAACACGGCACTCGTATTTGCAGTTGCACCTGAATATTCAAGGAGTTTTAGTCGAGCTGAGCTTCCCGTTACTTCGATTGCACTGCTATCGGACAGCGTGTAGTCATTTGCAGTGGTAAATGACCATGTCTGTGTGGTGTCGGATGCACGTACTTCTCTTAGATAATCCGACAAGGTGAAGTACATGCCCACCACAATCCCAACCAAAACTAGCGTAGCGCCTGCAACTTGGAGGTGCCATTTGCGATAGCTGGTGTGGGTTGTAAAGTGACTTACGATGGCGCGGATAGGGCGCATTCTTTCACTATAGCTAGAACCAAAGCTCCTTACAATCCTGGTTCTCACCGACTTCTTTCGAATTTCTTGCAAAGTAATCTTCTGTTTTTCAAGCTCCCGAAGAGAAAAGCTCACGCAGGGTTGGGTAGATTTAAACTCGGCTAACCTATTCTCAAGGAAGTTTGATAAAATGGTTTAAGCTCCTAGCAAAGCGTGGTCCGTTACGAGTATTTCCTGTTCGACGCACCGATAATGGGGTATATAATACGAAGCTTACGGTTTGAGAGATTTTTTGACAAATTGCCTTTGTAGCTCAGTTGGCAGAGCGCAGTCTTGGTAAGACTGAGGTCTCGGGTTCGATTCCCGACGAAGGCTCATTTCTAGCGTAAGATTATTAGATTTTTGCTGAGTTACTCAAGTGGCCAACGAGGGCAGACTGTAAATCTGCTGGGCTTAGCCCTACGTAGGTTCAAATCCTACACTCAGCACAACGTCATTCTTATTTGAGAACAGAAAAACAGTTGTCCATTCGTACACTTCTTGGAAGAAGTCCATAAAAAAGCCCCCACAAGGAAAAGAAAAAGAACGGGCCCCGCGAAAATCGCAGGTGGGTGCGCTGCGTTCTACTCCCAAAGGAATAGATCGACTTTGCGCTCCCTAGTAAAAAAGTTAGCGAGGAAAAATGTGCTTTTTCCTTTAAGCCCTTGCAGGAGCTTCATCGCTAGGATACAAGATGCGTGGGTAGGTGTTCAAGTACAGTTTGGTTAGAATTTCGTAAGATTTTCTAGCTTCCAGGGGTTACGGTTAAGGAGAGCACTTGTGCCTGTGGTAGATACACTTTACGTTTCACAATCACGAACAAACAACAGGAAAACAACAGCATCACCGTGCCCCAGATTCCAAAGACCGCTTGATTCCCCCAACGATCGGCCATCATTCCGTTTAGGATGGGACCGACAATGTAGGCAAAGCTCCCACTCATGGCAGTCAATCCCACAATATCCGTTCCAAACTGCTTGGACCGTACCACATAGTCTTCAAAGACAGCCAGAAGTGCGGGATGCTGCAGTCCCAATCCGATAGCCGCAATAAAACCAAAAAGTAACACTTGGACACCTAACGCACTAAACCCAAGCGCAAAGAGACCAAGACCAGCCAGAATTCCCCCGATATAGGATAGTCGCTTTTTCCCCCACGGCTTGGAGAGACTGACGATGAAAAACGAAACAAGGATACCGGGAATACTGTACATACTCACAAACAGACTCCCCGCCTGCCCTGTGGTTTTAAGCTGTTCTCCTAACAGCGGTCCCACGGAAAAAAAGGCAGATTCAATGATATAGAAAAATACATTAAAGAGCAGTAGTGGCCAAAGTGTTTTGCTATAGACCTTCCAGACGGCGAACTGCTGACCAAAGGTGTGCAATTCTTTTGCTACGGGCTCCCGCGAAACTCGGCTTGTTTTCTTTAACAATAGATACAGGATAGCGACTGCTAACCCCACTGCATTGGCGACAATTGCTGCCACAAGTGGAAGTTTTGCGTTCTGGCTATAGAGTGAGCTTGCAATAAACGGGCCTACTGACCAGGCAATATTGCGAAGTAAACCTGCAATTGCCCATGCCCATCCATGATCACTGGCGTCAACGGATTCATGAATTGCTTTAAAGTTTGCAAACACCATGGCTTCAAAATAGATTCCCCAAACGGCCATCGCAAACACCGCAGCCCAAACCGTATGAAAGAGTAGAAACGACAGCGGAAATAAAAAGACACAAACAAACAACAGCTTAATAAAAAATTTCGATCGTTTTTGCGGAAACAATTTCGCAAACAGAAAATCCATAGTTAAACCCACCATTGAGGAGGTGGCTAAAATCCACCCCATTCCGGTTGTGGATCCTGCAATCTGGGTCATGTAGATCGGAGACATGTAGCCCATGATGCTATCGGCAATCGCGACAATACCAAGCACAAGAGCAAATAACAGGTAAAACTGTTTAGTAGAGACACTCGAAGAAAAGCCAAGAGTACGCATGATTTGTCTCTTAAGCATCGCGATTCTTTTGGGCGTTGTCAACGTTGGGGTTGTCGGTTGTAACCAAAAGGACAGGTTTCCCTGCCCTTTTTTAACGTGCATTTTTAGTTGTTACTTACTGTTTCATTTCTTCAACCCACTCTAAAACTTTTGATCCGTATTTCTCGTAATCAATCACAAATTTAAGATGGGCCTTGAAATAGTTTTCTGGATCGCCCGTCGTCATCCACTCACCCTTTGTATGTCCGACTACCACGCGCTTGGATTTGGCCACATGGGTAATGGCATCTACCGTCCACAATTCACTATCTTTCCCTAAGTTGGCAGGATTTAAAAATTCAAAGATCGATGGTTTGAGAAGATACCGACCATAGGATGCTAGTCTTGATGGTGCTTGACCAACTTCCGGTTTTTCCACAATGTTATCGAGTTCATTGGTAGTGCCGGTTTTGAGGGAAATAATTCCGTACTTGTCGACCACCTGTTCACTCACTTCTTGGGACATGATGATCCCTTCGACATTTTTATCTTGTTCATACAGATCGACCATGACTTTAGCGTCCCCAGTTTCTCCAAAAACCACATCATCACTATAGAGAACTAAGAAGGCTTCTTCCCCTTCTACAAATTTTTGGGCAGAGGCAACGGGAGATCCATTGCCATACGGAAAAGAGGGGTCCTGCTCAATGACCACAATCTTGGGAAAATCCAACACGTGTTGTACGGGTTCATAGCGATCTTCTTTGCCTTGTGTTGCCAACTGTTTACGAATGCGATTGACGTTGTTATTAAAATAGTCTTCATAAATAGGCTTACCTTCAGGGGTGGCGACTAGAATAATTTCTTCAATCCCAGCGGCCATACATTCTTCGACAACAAACTGCATGACAGGGCGATTTCCCATGGGAAGCATTCCTTTGGGAACGGTCTTGGTGATGGGGAGATAGCGGCTAGCAAATCCCGCATCGGTGATAACTGCTTTGCGAACCGACTGCGACATAATGATCCTTTCCGTACTGCAATTAGAGAACTATTATAACGTAGTGATGATTCCACTACTTTTTTCCGATATCGCTTTAAATTAAAAGTGAAGGCAAAGACAACTGTATCAAATTTTTGTACGTTTTGGGTAAGCTTGTTCCATATCCCGCTCTGCGATCAAGTGGATAAATTTGCCCTTGCATCACTGCCCTCTTTCTTGCTACCGTTACCCTACGCGCATTCAACAGACCCTTGTATGAATTCAAAAGTCATCCTTATTTTAATTCTCATCATCGCCCTCGTTGCTGGAGTGGGTGTTGCCATCCTCTTTATTACGCGTCAATCGGTGCCAGATCTACCCGCTCCCACCCCGATTGCTTCTAGTCAGCCACAACCAACATCCGACAGTCCGGTCATTAACCTACTCATGCCAGATACAGGGTTTAAAGCCGGAGAGCAAGCCAACCTTCAAGTCTTCTTAGACACCAAGGGAAAGTCCGTATCGGGACTTCAATTCATCATGAATATCAGTGGATCCTCCTTGCCCGCAGTAGTGGATGCGGACCCGACAACCGATGGAGTTCAAATTGATTTTGCCCAAATTCCTGAATTATCGGTCTCTACCAATAGTGTGGTTGAACAAAATGGCACCTTTGTGATCCGGTTTGCCATGATCACTCAAGATGAAGCCAATGGATATAGTACCAGTGGTCCCACCCAAATCGCTTCCATTCCCTTAACCCCGGCAGCAACGGGAAGTATCCAAGCCTCCTTTAACACTCAGAATTCCCGAGTTCGCATGGGGAATGGAGGAGATGAAGTTGCCTTGACTGTTCAAGATAGTACCTACACCGTAACAGGGTTATCCGCACTATCCGATTCCGATCCCTTTTTGACCACTGAAACTGGGTTTGGACAACGTGGGGCCGTGACGTCCAGTCAGAGTGGCGCATTAGCCATGGCGTCAACACCCACCCCGACCACCACCACTGTTGCTCCCTATTGTTTAGTGACTTGTGTGACGGACAGTGATTGTGCTGCTGGACTTACCTGTGAGGCCGATCGCTGTGTCAATCCAGCCTGTCCGACATCACAAACCTGTTCCTGTGCAGCGACAACGACGCCACGTCCAACAGTGGCTCCTACTGCCTCCACTTCAGGTAGAGTAGCCACACCAACGCCGATACCAACAGCCACACCCAGAGCGACCGCCACTCCAGTTTTGATAGCTTCTGCCGAACTGGATTCAATGGATTCATCTGAAAGTGCCTCGGATTCCGCTGATGCTTTACCAACCGCTGGGTCTGTTGGCTACACCTATGTAGTCCTTGGAGGAGGAGCACTCCTCGTTGTTGCAGGCGCCTTCTTAGGCACCCGTCGTATTTCCGTTGAAGCCTAAATGGAAGCTTTGAGTAGAGGAAGTGGTATTCTTGTGGTACAATCTATCGATCGTTTCATTCCTATGGCTAGTCCGGTATCATTCATTCTTTTACCAGTAACGTTTATTCGCGAAGTGATTGCCGAACTCAAGCAGGTGACTTGGCCTACGCGTCAAGAAGCCGCACGATCCACGCTGATCGTGATTGTGTTTAGCATCGTCGTTGGACTGTACATTGCGGTACTAGATTTAGGATTTACCAAAGGAATTGAAGCAGTATTATCCCTTAACCGATAAACACGTTATGTCAGATCAACCCAGTGAAGCCATCCCACAAGCACCAGAGACTCAAGAAGTCGTCGCCTCTACACCCAGTCACATCATCGTGACTGTTTCAGAGGATAAACGTGCCAAATGGTACGTCGTTCATACCTATTCCGGTCATGAAAATAAGGTTGCTGAAACCTTAAAACAGCGTGCCGAAACCATGGGTATGACCAGCTTCGTCTTAGAAATGTTGATTCCTACCCAAGAAAAGATTCAAATCAAACGGGGAAAGAAACAAAGTGTTCGTGAGAAGATTTTCCCAGGTTACATGATGATCAAGATGATCTTGACCGATGAATCCTGGTTGTTAGTGCGAACCACTCAGGGAATTACCGGTTTCGTCGGCGTGGGAAACAAACCAACTCCGATTGCTGCAGCCGAAGTAAAAACAATTCAGAAATACATGAGCCAAGGTGCTCCGTCCTACAAATCCAACTTTGAGCCCGGTGAGGCTGTCAAAGTCGTGGAAGGACCGTTCATTGACTATATTGGTACCGTTGACAATATCAACGAGTCCAAGGGGAAAGTCACCGTTTTACTGTCCTTCTTTGGACGCGAAACTCCGGTGGAATTCGACTTCCTTCAGGTCAACAAGCTGTAAACCTCCTTTTTTTCTAGCCACAAACTACGTAAAGAGATCGTTTCTCGTGTTTTTTACATGAAAAATTCCGGAGTTTTTTGAATGCAATCGAAGAGAGAAACCCATAGCTCGATGATAACTAATCACTGTTGGTAATATTACATATTTCATGAGTCTTATAGTGAGTGTATAACACGTCAAGAAAACAAAAACTACTGAAAATGAATGATGTTAAAAAAGAGACAACGAGGGACGATTCAATGCAGTTGCACTGAATCGACTTCAATTTTCGATTCCACACTGATTGAGGAGCCGATAGGGTGAGGATGAGGTTTATTGTCGCTCGTGGTATACTATCAGTCTACCCAAACCTCGGGTACTCAACAATTGAGGGAGTAGCGCCCACAAGCGGTACGAAAACAGCTTCTTTTCACTGAGTGTAAACTCAGCTGACTATGTTTTCACCCGTTTTTGACGCTTCAAATCGATCGCACTCAAGTAGTATTTGATAAGGAGATCTGTATGCCTAAAAAAATTAAGACAGTCTTTAAACTCGTGTTGCAGGCTGGCGCTGCCAATCCAGCACCTCCAGTTGGCCCGATCTTAGGTCAACAAGGGGTAAACATCATGGAGTTTTGTAAAGCATATAACGCCGCTACCCAAGACAAAAAGGGAAAAACAATTCCTGCTGAAATTACAGTCTTTGAAGACCGTTCCTTTACCTTTGTATTAAAACTCCCTCCAGTATCAGCCATGATTAAAGAGGCCTTAAAACTCCAGAAGGGGTCCGGAACCACAGGCAAAGATGTGATTGGAACTCTTTCGGATGCGCAAGTTCGAGAAATTGCGGAAGAAAAGATGCCTGACTTGAATGCAACCTCGGTTGAATCTGCAATGCAGATGGTTCGAGGCACCGCCCGCAGTATGGGAGTTAAAACCGCATAACAATTAAAAAGGAATCGTGTATGGCAAAATCAAAATACAAAGTCGTTAACATGGAAGAACTCCCTCAAGAAGGAGTTGGCGTTGTCGAGAAAGTTTCCAAAAAGAAAAAGAAGGTAGAAGAGATGGAATTTAGTGAAGCATCACTCGATACCGTTCAAGAAGAAACTGTTTCAGAAGTCACAGAGGATGAAAGTGCAGAAGCACAAGTTTCTGCTCCCGCAAAAAAGATCGGCTTTCGTTCCAAGCGGTATGTGAGTTCCAAGTCCTCCTTGGATCGATCCAAAGCCTATGCTTTGTCAGAAGCAGTCGCACTGTTAAAGAAAGTTGCTACTGCAAAATTTGATGAAGCGGTTGAAGTACACTTAGTTCTTACCGAATCTTTGGGTAATCTTGAGGTAGCATACCCCCACAGTACGGGACGTACCTTACGAGTACAAATATTGGACGAAGACACCATTCTTGCCCTAGATAAGGGAACAATCAGTTTCGACATTTTACTCGCTACTCCAGCACAAATGAGCAAATTAACTAAGTTCGCCCGCTTGCTTGGACCTAAAGGAATGATGCCAAATCCAAAGAATGGAACCCTCATTTCTGATCCTGAGAAACGAAAAAAGGATCTTGAATCGGGTAAGGTTACCGTTCGAGGAGAGAAGAAAGCTCCATTACTCCATGCCAGAGTTGGTAAAGTATCCATGGATGCAAAAGCTCTTGAAGAGAACATTCAAGCTCTCATTGATGCCGCCAGAGGTAAAGTCCTCAAAGTTGTTGTTTGTACCTCAATGAGTCCTGGAGTCAAAATCCAGCTCTAAGAAATTAAACAGGCATACAGGAAAACATCTTAAAAAGGCGTTTTCTTGTATGCTATAATAGCTAAGAATCCGAAGACCACATGGCAGAGAGAAGGAGACTTTTCTCAGAAGACCTGTAGAGGACGTCACTTGCTAGAATTACTTTTCTAGATTCATCTTTTTGAATTGACTTTCTCCCTCGTTGGCCACTTACGGAAACGAGGTTTTTTATTTTTAGTCCATAGGAAAGTGAGGTGAATACATCATGCCAAATACAAAGAACATTGCAGTAACTAAAGACTTAGAAGAGAAACATTCGAAAGCCAAGTCTGTTTTCCTTGCAAACTACGCTGGACTCACCTCCAAGCAGCAAGTTCGATTGCGCCAGGAAATTAAAAAAGCCGGTGGAGAACTGATTGTTGCAAAGAACACACTTGTTTCTCGAATACTCGGAAAAAGTGAGTTAGATCAATCTTTACAAGGTCAGACTGGAACCGTGTTTTCCTATGACGATGAAGTCGCTCCTCTCAAAGCGTTGGTCGCTTTTGCAAAAGAGGTTGAGAGTCTTAAAGTCAAACATGGAGTGGTTGGAGACGTCGTTTACGACGCTTCAGCTCTGGAAGAACTTGCAAAACTCCCAGGGAAACCAGAGATGATCGCGATGTTGTTAGCTCGATTGAATGCACCGGGAAGCAAGTTGGTTGGAGTCTTGACTGCAGCCCAACGCGATCTCGTGTATGCGTTACAAGCAATTGCTGACAAGAAAAAAGAAGCTCCAGCAGCGTAATTTATTACTCAGTTGGGAAGCTTGTGATGACAACCGCAGGATGCGAACATCACTACGATAAACAAGTAACACAAATAGTATTTTAAAGGAAAGGACCTGATCTAGATTACTAGAGAAGGGTATGCCATATGGCAGATATTAATAAAATTATTGAAGAGATTGAAAAATTATCTCTCCTAGAAGTATCCGAACTCGTTAAAGCTCTCGAGGAAAAATTCGGCGTTAGTGCAAGTGCTCCAGTCATGATGGCAGGGGCAGCAGCCGGAGCCGCAGCCGCTCCAGCCGAAGAAAAGACGGAGTTTGACGTTGTCATTTCCGCTGTTGGTGACAAGAAACTCGAGGTCATTAAGGCAGTTCGTTTAGTGAAGCCAGAGCTCGGACTTGGTGAGGCCAAAGCATTGGTTGAAAAACCAACGCCAATCACCATCGTCGCAGCTGTCAAGAAAGAAGTTGCAGAAGATGCAAAAGCCAAGATCACTGCAGCAGGAGCTACGGTTGAATTGAAATAAGCTTTTTCTTTAGCTTTAAAGAACAGAAACGGTCGTTGGCAACAACGGCCGTTTTTAGTAGCTAGCGGTTAAGGTCCTACGTATCAGGGTCTAAAAAACAAAGTCGATTTTGGGCCGTAAAATCGGTCGATTTTTTACGGTGGGGAATGATAGAACGTCACAATCGAAAGTAATTTAATAAATACGACCATATGCTTGGATCATCGTGACGATTTAAAAATAGAATTCACTGTTATATAGATTGATTTTTCGTTCGCTCATGTTGGGTTCTAAAGAAATGTTGGAGGATGTGTGGCACAATGACGCGACCCAAAGGTTTGCAGAACCATAGATTTCTTGCATGTTCTACGGAAAAGTACGTGGCCATTAGGATTGATGGCACTTCTCTTTTTAAAAACATACTTATTGTGCGACATAGTCTATTCAGGCTCATAACTATATCAAAGGTAATCAGTACGACATGCCTGCATCCGTCGTTGGTTTGATGATGAAATGATGTGATTACTTGTTAAGTACCCTCTCCACTTTGCTCTTTGCTGGAGGAGCCCCCTGCTCTCCTGTTATACTCCATGCATATGCGCTTCAAGACTCCAACCACGGTTCACTTTATCTATATCAGAGAACATCAGGTACTTCTCGCCCGTCGGTGCAACACCGGATATCGGGATGGTTGGTATGGGGTACCTTCCGGACACGTTGAAGATAAGGAGCCTTTAGCCTTGGCGATGTGTCGAGAACTGGAAGAAGAGATCGGAATAACTCTGCAACCTACAGAAATTATCCCAGTCCACTTTATGTATCGTAGGGAAGAAGAAAGCAACATTCGGTTCGATACGTTTTGGAGTCCAGTTGATCCCTTAGTTAGAGAGCCTACCAATATGGAACCGGATAAGTGTGATGAGGTTGCGTTTTTTGAGCTCGACAAGTTACCTGCAAAAACCATTCCCTACCTTACGTTTGTCTTTGAAAAGATTTCAAACCAAGAGATTTATTCGGAGTATGGGTGGGAACAGTAGAGTGAACTTACCATCCAAAATCGTTAACTTCTGCACCACGCAGAGCTGCTAAATGACTATTCCATTCCGGTCGTTCACCTCGTGGTCGAACCTGCCCCGTAGCATATAGAACTTTGCTTCCAAGGTCCATTTGAGTAAGTGTCATGGGAGTAGAGTTGGCGTAAGTGTCAGTTGATGATCGAATGGAAATACGTAGCAACTCGTTATAGCGGAAAAACAGTAATTTTACTAACGCATAGTATTCTCCCGCAACCGCTCGATTAGTTTTAGCCTCATCAAGAAGAGAAACTACCGATTCAGCCAGAGCGTACAGTTCTGGAGTGGTACTAGCTGCTTGAATTTTCCCTGACAGATCTTTTTCAATTGCCATAGTCCTCCTTTAACTGTCCTGATTGTACTGCTCTATAGCCTTCGTTATTGTGATTCTAATCACAGTTAATTGGAGATAATATGCCAACACCCTCTTGACCCTGTTCGATCTTCTATGCTAGGTTGATGTATAGAAACACGTAGTTTGAATTGATGACTGATCACCGGATCATATCAATACAAACACCATAGCAAGGAGTCAGTATGGCCGATTCGAATTCGAGCGGATCCAGTGAACCAGCACCAGTAAAAAAGAGACTTAGCATTAAAGATTTACCGGATTTGCTCACCATAAAAGAGGCCAGTGAATTACTACGTGTGTCTCCCCTAACCCTCAAGCGATGGGGAAAGCGCGGAAAGCTTCCTGCCATCCGAATCAACTCTCGGGGTGACCGTCGCTACAAACGCGAATCAGTCTTGGCCTTGCTTGGAATGATGTACGAATAATAAGCTTAGGATTTCCCTTGAAGTACCCAGAGGAAAAATTGGGCACCAACGAGCTGTCGTTTCAGTCTAGTTGGTTCCATGATCAATCGCTGTAGCCATTCAAGTTTGAGTCGAGAAACGAGCGACGATACTGCAGCGACCTTCCCTGCCTCATACTCGAAGGAACCTCCCACAGCCATCGCAATTCTTACTCCAGCTTTCGAAAGCTCTGCCTGGTGATCCATGATCCACTTTTCCTGCCAGGGTGCACCATAAGCAACAAATACCAGATCAGGACGATGGACTGCGATCGCTGATACCACACGCTTCTCTTCTGCTACCGTCTCGTTGCGAATATCCGTTGCTCCTGCATCCGCTCTCCAGTCAAGTTGAGAATCTTGTTTCTGGTACATCTGGATGATGCCTTCTGCGCTACCTGGCTTCCCACCCACAAAGAAAACCTTCTTTTGTTCTTGAATCGAGTAGACAAGGAGATCATGAAAGATCTCTCGACCAGAGATCCTCTCAAGGGTTAATGCTGGATAGCGTCGTTTCATTGCCCAAACAATCCCTTCCCCATCGGGAAGGTTGAGGGTGCTGTGTTCTAGGAGTTGATGAAACCAGGGAAAGCGTTTCGTCGCTACAATTTGCTCTGGATTGGGAGTAAAAATGGTATTCAAGCCGGATTTTGCGTCAGAATGGAGCCATTTGCGTGTAAATTCCAGCACTTGTGCCCTGCTTCCGCTAAACACGGGTATACCAAACAATAGTCGGACTGATCGCGGATTTATCTCATTCATAACCAGTAATAGAGCTACATAGGATCCGTATGAAAGACGTAAAAAGGTAGTTGTAATGCTCTTTGAGAGGCAGTATCACACAGTTTCGAAGTGGTTTCAACCCGTTCTTTAGTCATTGTTATGTTTGTTTTCGCGTCACACCCATCGCTTACCCGAAGTTCGTCGCTATTTACGCACAAAAAAAGGCGTTTAATATGTCTTATAATTGTTTTCATCATGTGCACCGTTCAACCCAAACAAAAACCATGCTCCGGGAGCGCCACCCAGCGTCACGCTACTATTTATGATCGGAAGAATACGGCTGTTCTGAACACATTTAGTCAATCTGCAGCGATTAGAATTCACTGTTTTTTGACAAACCACTTCCCCGTATCAGAACCAACGGAATTTAAAGCTCCTTCTACGATACTACCATGCGTCTTATAGCACTTGAATGATGCGTTTGTAAGATAATAATATTGGAACTATTTCAGTAATTCCTGAATTTTGAGAAGTCCGTTCATGACTAGCATGTCGCTCGTTGGAAGAGCAAAGACAGGAATCTTGAGGTGCGTTGCAGCGGTACTGGCTAACCCATACAGATTTGCAAACCCTCCAGAAAGAAGGATACCCTGATCGGCAATAGCAGACAGTTGCGCTGCAGTAAGATCCTGCAAGAAGAGCTCCAATTGCACGCTGATCTGCTCCACCACCTGGAGATGATAGTCTTTGAAAAACTCTGTTGGAATTTGCTCCAGGAGCTCTTGATTCTTCGCTAGAGCTTTCTCTTTGGGCAAAGCGCCAATGGCTTCTCCCCAAGAGTTGAGGACCAGTGTAACGATCTTCTCCTTTGGAATGGAATGGTCAATGGTCGAGGAAACCTTTTCGTAGAGGTGCGAAATAAACGCCTCTCCTGTCCACAAGAGTGGCAACGCAAGTTGACATTCCGAGAGTTGGACTAGAGCAATCTCCGAGAACGTTTCTCCTAGATGTGCGACGACCGCCGGCTGCTTGAGTGGAAGTGAATACCCTGCCCCCACAATGGCAGCTAGCGGTAAGGAACAGAATGTTATCGAGGAAAAACCCGCGCTGCGTAAGGTTTCCTGCAATAATTCTTTGTGTACCGTTGTGGAGGTGGCTGGCACTGCAATCAGAACCTTGTGGGGTAAGAGTGGAAGCAAGGGTTTCCCGACTGCGGATAACACGGTGGAGAGATATGAAGCTAAGCCCTCGCTATCCTTGACGTGCCCATGCTCATAGACCGACGCAAAAGAGGTTAAGGGAAATGGTGAGGGAGTTTTCTTGGGTTTTAGCTCCACACTCGGCGGAACAAAGAGTTGTTGATTGCGCTCACAGAGGATGATTCCATCCCAAAACGAACCGATCCGGAGCGTGGTTTGGCCTAAATCCATACACAAGTTTTGTGTTCGAAGCTGCATACTGGTATCATAACAGTCTATCGCATGCAAAATACCCCTCGTCTAAACAAGCGTGTCATTTTTACTTTGCTATCCGCTGCAGTCATTGTGGTGGGTACGGTGATTGCGATTCGTTTCGCCCAGGGATATCGCCCCACAAGACAAGGCGTCCTCTCCCCTACCGGTCTACTCTCTGCCAACTCCTTCCCTAATGGTGCCTCTGTCTATATTGATGGTAATTTGACTACTGCAACTGATGCGACACTCAACCTTCCTCCCGGAGAATACGCCGTGGAAGTAAAGAAGGATGGATATTCGAGTTGGAAAAAAAACCTACGCATAGATAAGGAACTTGTCACCCAAACCAATGCCATGTTATTTCCCAGTGCTCCGAGTTTAAGCGCCCTCACCTCCACCGGAGCCACGAACATCACTCCTTCACCGGATGGTCAACAATTGATCTATGTGACAGCCTCAGCGTCCGCAGAACGCGCCAACGGCATCTATGTGATGAGCTTAGCCGAAAGTCCCTTGGCCTTACAGAAAGGTGCTACCCAGATTGCCCGTACTCCCAATGGTTGGGACTTAAGTAGCGCAACCTTTGTCTGGTCACCCGATGGCAGTCAGATACTACTTTCCTACCAGAACCGCAACCTCTTACTGACCGCCAATCGCATGAATGAATTAGAAACGGCCCAAGATGTCTCGTTACGCCGACGACAGATCTTGGATGACTGGATGGAAATTTTTGCCCGCAAGCGCGAAGCGACCTTACGTCTCTTCCCTGCCGAGGTGGTCAAAATTGCTACACAGAGTGCAACGGCTGTCTACTTATCTCCAGACCAAGAGCGTCTGCTCTATACCGCTACGGCCGCAGCAACACTCTCACAAAACCTCATTCCTGCGCTTCCAGCAGCCAACAGTCAGCCCCAAGAACGCACACTGGTGCCAGGAACAGTGTATGTCTATGATCGTCATGAAGACAGAAACTTTGCGGTGACGAAGATGACACTAACTCCACCAAGTGCAACACCTACAGCTTCCGTGCGACCTACACCGCTAAAGGCAACAACTCCGCAAGCAAGTGCCTCAGCTGCTCCCACCATCATGGATGAGTACTTGCAGTATCGTGCGCAAACCTCCCCCTTATTTGTCCGTTCCCCACAGTGGCTACCGGATTCCAAGCACATTATCACCACCGGAGCTAAAGGGATTGAAATCGTTGAATATGATGGGACCAATCGGACCACTGTCTATGCGGGTCCATTCACAGAGCACTTTGTCTATCCTTGGCCAAATGGAAGTAAATTAATTATCCTGACAAACTTCAATCAGTCCGAGAGTGCGGTCTCCAACCTGTATGCGATTAGTTTGCGCTAACATGGCGCCTATCTCGCTTGAAGCCTAGAATTTACCCTCGAAGAGTTCTTTTCTGTCAGTTGTGCCCCCGCCGGGAGTCGAACCTGGATTAGAGGTTTAGGAAACCTCTGTTCTATCCATTAAACTACGGGAGCAATGAACATGTCTATTTTACAGTATCCAACGAAGCCAAGCGTTAGAGAAATAACAATCACAGTCATGGTAGTATCATGGAGATAGTTCCTTTGATCATAAATGTGGAGGGCTTTATGCCATTACAACCTGCAGAACAACCAGTTTCCTTGAAAGACTTAGGTGTTACGCAAGATAGTGAAGACGAGGCTACAGATGGAGAACTAACACCCGAGCAGGAACACGAATTGGCAGAAATTGCGGCTCAAACGAGCGATACTGTCCTCCAGCAAGAAGAGCAGCGATTGACAAGTCTTGTCGAAACGATCGATGCGACAGCGGAACAAAAAGCAGAACTTCGACACCGAATTCGCCTCCTTTTCTTCTCAACCACAGGTGTAACCATACTGACGATGCTAGCTACTATAGATTCAATAGCCCACCCATTGTTTGATTCCCAGACTCAGATGCCCCCAATGCTTTACATTGCAATGGGAACCATAATGTCCTACATATTCTCTGCAGGGATTTTGAAGTTCACTGGATATGGCGATGCAAAAAGAAAGTTACAAGAAACAGAGGAGCGACTCATGGATTTTGCAGAGTTCATGGAGGTTACGGGAGAAACACCCAAAAAAATACTCAAAAATACCATTGCTACGGGAGAGTCGCATAAGCGAGAACTTCGAGTAAGGAACCTTCGACTCGAATTAGAAGAAAAGAAAAAGAAGATAGATACAGACTGAAAACAAGTTGAAATAAAAATTCGGAAAGTTTTGGGTACATCCACAAGCAGACTACTTCTTCCGCTTTTGCTCTAGGACCCCTGCAGCTTTCCTGAAAACATTCCATCTTGGCTTAAGAGCTCGATCAATAGCTTTTTTGAGCGTCTCATCTACCACTAGCGTCTGAACTGGGTATGTACTCCCCTCTGCCTCATATTCAAGAATCGTGGGGTCAACATCACTAACGGGTCTATTCATAGACCCAGGCTCAGCACCTGCCGGATCTATGGAGTGAAATAATAACTCAATTCCAGATCAATAATCCTATAGCTTCGTTTTTTTACTCGTGAATTTCAGATTTAAGAAATTTTTGGTTTTTTAATTCTGTGTTACCTTGCATTTTTAGCCACATTCTGCAGAATTTGGGGAAAGCATCAGAAACCACTTACTGTCCCACTTTACTTAAAAGTTCTAAAAGTTGTTTTTTCAACTCAGGTGCTTCAATAGTAGCTGCTTGCCAAACAATCTCTACATCTATATCCCAATACTCGTGTGCTAATTTATTTCGCATACCAATAATTTGGCTCCATGGAACGTTGGGATTAGAAGAACGAAACTGTTCTTCGAGATGAGAACAAGCTTCTCCCACAATTTCCAAATTCCGTACAACTGCGTCGTACATCATCTCATTGTTTGTAAAAGTAACTTGATCAGTACCTTCAAGGTACTCATGAATCTTTGTGACAGCGTCAATAATATGCTGAATGTAGGGACTAGGACTTTTTTGCATAAACGATTTGAAGGTCATCTTGGATGTAGGGTTTGATGTATTTACTCAATCCCTGCTTGGTTACTAAATCAACCTTCACTCCCAAAGTATTACTTAGTTGTTGTTCTAAGCCTATAAATTCTATGAGCCCGGGGGGGGTTTCAAATGAAACAAGTAGATCAATATCACTTCCTTGTTTTTGATCACCTCGAGAGTAAGAACCATAGAGAGCCATATATGAGATACCATTGGCCTTGGCAATTTGCTGAAGGTTTTGTTGATGTTTTTGGATTAGAACCGGTAGCATATATCCCTAGTATAACAAAAAATTGGCAAGGGAGTTTACAAACTCTCAAAATCACGATATGTGTCGGGGTGACTGGACTCGAACCAGCGAAACCTCTGCGTCCCGAACGCAGCGCTCTAGCCAACTGAGCTACACCCCGTGTGCAGAGTATTATACAGTTCTTCTCTTTACTTTTTGACAGCAAAACAACGGTACCAGGTCCCTGACAGACGCTGAAATAACTGTTGATTTCAGAGAATCGTGTCTTATAATATATTTATATGCCCCCAGAAAAAATCCGGAATGACTGGCAAGCACGCAGCAAATACGACAAGAATATTGTGGATCCTAAACTTGCGGCAGAAACGGAAATTATGATTGATGAACTACAACAACGATTACTTACAATTGAACGCAGACTTGACCAAATCGGACGTGGAGTTTATCCAGACATTGAAGTATTTTTGTCGATGGCGCGCGACAATGCAGCTGTTTTACGTAGAAATTTACCATCACTTCTCGGAATCTACCCTGCTTCTGAGTATCCAACCACAGTCAACTACGCGACTGAAATATTCACAAAGCTTGAATCTCAAGTAACACAGTTAGAGTCTGACTTTGGCATCCAAAGACCAAATCAAAAACCTCTTTCCACCCGCTCATAAAAAAGACCCGGGCAGAGTTGCTCGGGCCTTTCTGTTTTCTAAGGTTGAACTTATTCCAATTCTTCATCCGAATAGACCAACATGTCCATTGCGGAAACGTAGGCATGAATTTCATCTGGAGAGAAAATCAAACTCTTCTCTTTTTCTGCATTGTCAGCCGAGTCAGACGCGTGAATTAAGTTATTACTTTGACTCATGGCAAAGTCACCACGGACACTTCCTGCTTCTGCAGCTCTGCCTTTCGTTGTGCCAATCAGTTTGCGGATGGTATCGGTGGCTTCTACACCTTCCCAAACCATGGCAACAATGGGGGTCTTCATCATGAAGCCCTTTAAGGAAGTAAAGAAAGGCTTTTCTTTATGATGCTCGTACCACTGATCCAAAATCTGATCGTTTAACTGGATCATTTTGATCGCAACTAACTTGAGTCCTTTTTCTTCAAAACGACCAATGATGCGGCCAATTAATCCGCGCTGTAGTCCGTCGGGTTTTACTAACACGATACTGTGTTCCATGCTCATAGAGAGTCTCCTTGCTACGGTGATGGGCTTAAAAAAAACATGCCCGTTCTATAGTGGTGATTGTACCGCGACTTTACACTTCTGGCTATTGTGGGCTAGCAATTCGACTGCATCGTACTACCTATATTCTCGTCTAAACAGATCTATTCATATCATCGTGATGGAGAGTCGAAAAGAGGCAGATTTTAGGCATATCGATACGTATCGCACTATTGATATACCTATCATTATGCATCAAGAAGCGTTGCGAGGGTCAACTCGCTCTTATGCGGTCCTATTATAGAAAAGTAGATCTTATTGGATCCACACAAGCGTTTTGCCACCGCTTGGACATCTTCGAAGCGGACTGCCTTCGTGCGTTCGATCTGTTCTTCCGGCAACGTGATCTCGTTGCGGAGGAGCTTTCTACTGGCGTAAAACTTGGCAATTGCCATGGAATCTTCTAGATGGAGGATGGAGCTTCCTACCGAGTGATTTTGGGCGTTGGTGACCTCCTCTGGCGTGATTGCAAACTCTCCAGAATCCTGGGCAACCAGCTGGAGCTGTTCTCGGATCACTTTCACCGCTTCCTCTACCCTGGATGGATCTACCCCAGCGCTCGCGCCAAAGATACCGACATCATGATAGTAATCATCATTGGCATGGACGTAATAGCACAGTCCCCGCTTTTCGCGGACTTCCGTAAAGAGCCGGGAGCTCATGGTTCCACCTAACAGAGTGCCAAGAATATCAGCGGCATACTGATCGGGATCGGAGCGTTTGATGCCTTCAAAGGCAAGGATGAAATGGGATTGTTGCGTGTCTTTATATTCCACATGAAGTCGTTTTTCTTTCGTAAAACTGCTTCCCGAAATGGCAGTAATCACCTGCTCTGGTTTTTTCTGTTCCCGCTCAGGGTGTGGTTTGCCAAAGGCTTTCTCCACTTCCGCTAACAGTTTTTTGCTAACTACGGTCTTATCCCCCGCAATGGCAAGGACAACATTAGAAAGGCCATACCAACCGTGTAAATGACGCAAAAACGTGTTCTGATCAAACGAGCGAACCGTAGAAGGGGTTCCGATGACTGGTCGTCCTAATGGGCTTCCTGCAAAGGCCATCTGTTCAAACAGATCATCGACATGCCGGGCTGGATTATCTTCATACATGTGGATCTCTTCAATGATGACCCCTTTTTCCCGTTCGAGTTCTGCCGACGGTAACAATGGTGTGAGTAACAGTTCGGAAACAACATCGATTGCAAGTGTGGTGTATTCCGAGGCCGACTTCACGTAGTAGCCGGTGTACTCTTTGGACGTAAATGCATTGACTTCTGCCCCCACTTTGTCGACTGCCTCAGCCAAGCTTTTTGGCGTTGGATACTTTGCAGTACCCTTAAAGACCATGTGTTCCAAGAAATGCGAGATTCCATTGGTAGTGGCGTCTTCATACCGACTTCCCGTTCCTACCATTGCCAGCACGGACACGGACCGCGTTTCCATGGGAGCAAGAATGACCGTGAGGCCAGTGTCTAACGTCGAAACAATTGGAGGAGTCGTTGCAAAGGACATAAGTGCAAATTGTATCACTTGGCAACCGTTTCTCTGCTCCCCGAATTGTCGGGGGTCCAAGCTGGTGTGGTTTTATGGTCCACGGTACTCAATACACTGTCTTTCCCCGAACATACTAGCTCATTTACCGTAACAGTACCGAATAGTTGACGCTATATTGAACACGTTTAGTGTTCTTGCACTTTTTATCGTTTCCTTTTTGTTTATTTTTAGAACTCATTCTTTATCCGTTTTTACTTGTTCTATCCGTCTATTTCGATGTTCACTATTATTACTCTTTTACTGCTGTTTAAATCGTATGAAGAAAACAATAGTTTTTCTGTCCACTATAGGTCCTATTGGCCCATCCCATTTTTTATTAGTGTTACTGATGATCGTTTTTGTATCGTCATGGTCTCACTAGTTTTTCGCAAAGACGACGATCGCTTTGTCTTTTCGTTACTACCTCGCCATTGGGAACGTCATTTCGATTTCGTAGGCAATAGTGTTGGCAGTTTACCCTAAAAGATTGACGTTCTACCCAGTGCGGAAATCGGAGGACTGCTTGGTACTACCTCCGATAGATTTGTTGAAAAGAATTCATTTATTGTTTTGCCAAGAACGGTGGTAGCAACCATTGCCCTCTCTCGAGAAGAATTGCGAAAATAGAGAAAGATCACTCGTTCGGACTGCGATTTTACTCGAGTATCTTACGTTGTTTTGTCATTTTTACTGTCCACCTCTTATGAGGTAATCCGGTAAAAAACACCAAAATGGGCGTTTGAGAGGCTTGTTCATTTTCGATGAATATTCGGTGGAAGGCGCTCGGAAGATGGCACCACAACGGAGTCTGGGATTGACGATTCCCGTGGTGGCATGGTATCACTAAAAAAACACAGTTTTTGCGGGAGACAACTCAAAAGCTTCATAGCATTTTATACTAGGCCTATTTTTCTGCTTCGGCCTCTCTACTCTCCTTTATTTCCCGCTTAATTGCGTTTTAGCTTGATACATCAAGCTAAACTACCCACTACAAAGATTCAGGTAGTAGCCACGCTAGTGCTAAAAGTGGATTATCTACCAGAGGTAATTAAACACCCCTTCCCTTAGACCCGAAACTTCACCCATTATCTTATAAGTATTTTTATTAGAGGATGTATTGAGGTGGGTTGCTTTTGCTAACCGCGATCGTGGATTTTGAGCTATTTTGGGACCAGCTTTACATCGTGGTTGTCGTTGGTGTTTAGTTTCATTGAGGGTTTTTGGTCCATGGATGTGGAATGGGATCAACGATCCCGGATACTTTTGTAAGAAACTGGCCCGTTGTAGGGAGTTGTTCCCTACAAACCATCCCAATGGTCATCATGCAGTAGTTGTTGTTATTGTCGTTTTTGATTCTTACCTTTTTCTTTCCTATTGACAGGTTGGGGGCCTACAGTTCTATACTAAGCTTCAAAATAATCGGAATTCAAGCCATTAGAGAGTGTCGCTACAGAGACTTCAAAGTACGCAGAATAGGCGAAACCGATATACTTTTTAGCAACGATTACTCGCTATTTTACCTCGAGTAATTGCGTCCCGATCTTTACCCATAAAAAACGTGGGTTTAGTCCTATTGATCAATCCATACACCCTGCCTGACTAGCTAGCGCTTACGACCCCTCTGTGCCAGAAGGAAAAGATAGCCCAAAACGAGGATTCCGTAATAGCATGCAACAATGAGTCCCGAGAGATTTTCTGTCTGGATCGGGACTTGGATGCTCGGTCGAATGACAGTGAGAACTCCAAGACACAGCTGCGAGAGAAACCACAACGGAATCTCGAGGAATTGGAGCGGATTACCTCTGGGAACCAAAAATCCCATGGCATAGACCAGCGAGAGGAATTGTAAGGGCTCCAAGATCCAACCAACTACTGTATTGGCCAAAATTCCGCCTAGATTGAAGCTACCCTTGGCTACCAGTAGCAACGGCGCCACACAGATACTCGAGGAAAGGGTGATTCCAGCGTAATCGAGCAACAGGGATTGCAGCTTCGATCGCACTCCTGTTAGAGCTTCGTTGGCAGAGGAAAACCAGAGTGGATGAATGCATAAAATTCCTGCAGTGGCTGCTACACTCAGCTGAAACGATAAGGAATAGATTAAAAAAGGTTGATAGATCAATCCAATCATCACTGAGTAGATAAGAGCTAGTATCCCCGGCACACTTCTACCGACCCAAGTCGCTGCAAGGACAATGGCAAACATCCAAAAAGCTCGTAAAATCGATGGATCAAAGCCCGTAAGGATTGCGTACGAGAATACCCAAAACAGCGTCAGTATTATTGACACCTTCTTGGGAGTGAAATACTTTATTACCGCATGAAACAACGCGGCCATCACCACGATGTTTGCACCAGAGGCAACCGCGACATGGAGAAGCCCTGTATCTTGAAGCAATTGGTTTAAGGACGACGTAGCTTCTGGGCGCTTTCCAATGGCAAAGCCTAATAACAATTGGGCGGTGTCGGGGTAAAATGCCTGAAAGACACGGTGCTGCATGCGCGTTTGTAAGCCATCAATTGCCTTGAAATAGCTTCCGAGAAGCTGCTGACTGCCTTGAGTAGGTTGTGCTTGGATTGACTTCGCCTGTAACCGGACTATCGCCGTAGGCTTCTCTTCTCGTTGCACGGTGGCGACAACAGAATAGACGCTTCCAACGGCTAGCTCTTGAGTTGAGGAGAGCTCCATTCCCTCAAAACTGTACACGAATCGTCCCGGATTCTTCGTAATTGCTCGCGTGACCATGCCATTTCCCGACCATCCATCCTCAAGATTTTTTTGCCGTAACGCAAACTCTAGCGTATACCGCGGGAAATATATTAGTCCAAAACAGATCAGAATGCCTAGTATCCATAGCATTCTATGTCCATTCAAGACTCCAGAGTACGTGTGCAAAAACTGGCGAAGAATACCCTTCATAGGTTGTGTCGTTAAAAACTAAGCACCGATTCTAGCGCGGTGAGGATTGATTGGGGAAATGCAGTCTTTTCACTAAAGTCGCTAAAGGAACGAAACGGTCGGGTGGACAAAATGGTCTCTGCGCGTACATCACCAATGCCTTTGAGTTTGAGAATTTCTTCTTTTGATGCCGTGTTGATTGCAACCCTTCCGTTTTTTTGGGCGATTACTTGGTTCGTGGCAACGGTGACTTCTCCACTTGTCGGGATGTAGATCTTTTCTCCGTCCTCTACCTTGGCAGAGAGATTGATCTGTTTACTCACATAGTCTTGATCAGCGGTTGCTAGCAGTCCTCCTGCACTGGCAAGGAGTTCACCAACGCGCAAATCCACGCCAAACGCACGTTCATGGGTTTGAAGGCCAGGATGATGCACTGCTCCTTGGACATCGACGACGATCGTTCGTTTAGGAGCAAAGGGCGTTGGAGATGGAACAATTGGTGCAGGAGTTGATCGCCACAACCACATCCCACCACTGACAATGAGGACCACTCCAACGAGGCTTAGAAGCACAAGCGCTTGTTTTGATGCAGACGGCTGGACAAACGGAGGCAACGAATCATCCATGCTGCCTATTATCTAATAGCAACTCTTTTAGTTGTTCAAGCAGGAGTTAGATCACCAGGTTCACGAGCTTGGTTGGCACGGCTACGACCATTTTTGGCGTTTGGCTTGCGAGAAGTTCTCTCACTTCCGAATGGTCCAAGACTGCCTGTTTTAGGGACTCCGATTCGCTTGCAGCCGCAATGGGAAGCTGCAGTCGCAGTTTCACTTTCCCGTTCAATTGCACCGCAATTTCAATCGCTGTTTGAGTCAACATATCCTGATCAAGTACTGGCCAAGACTGTTGATGAATGGATTCGGTATTCCCTAGACTGCTCCAGAGCTCTTCAGAAAGGAATGG
Source organism: uncultured Pseudomonadales bacterium (assembly GCA_964635905.1). Classification (GTDB taxonomy): domain Bacteria; phylum Patescibacteriota; class Microgenomatia; order UBA1400; family UBA12028; genus JACOVC01. Next base: position 129,075 of record CAZWPK010000001.1, on the reverse strand, counting down.
GGCGAGTGGTGCAAGCAGCTTGGCAACCGTTTCCAATTCTTTGGATGTCAAGCCCACCGACGTTTCCAGACTTGCTTGCCAGACGTTGAGGAGTTCCATCAAGGCCGCAATTGCGGTATTAAACTTCAATTCTGGCAGATCCTTCCCTACCTTCTCGATTGCCCAATGCAGTTTGATGCGCAGCGGATCTTTGCTGGATTTTTGTGGAGCTCCCTTGAGTAATTCTTGATTCTTTGAAAATAGGCTGTACACACGGTTCAGGAACCGATAGACGCCCGCAACACTACTCATGTCCCAGGCCTTGTCGGCATCTAGAGGACCCATGAACATTTCGTAGACGCGTAGTGTATCAGCGCCAAACTTTTCGATCACATCATCCGGATTGATGACGTTCCCTTTACTCTTACTCATCTTCTTGCCGTCAGGACCCAAGATCATGCCTTGATGACGCATTTTTTGGAATGGTTCATCAAAGGAGAGATACCCTTGATCACGCAAGAACTTGGTAAAGAACCGCGCATAGAGAAGATGTAAGACGATATGTTCAGGCCCAATTAAGTACATATCCACTGGGAGGAGTGCGTTGGTCACCTCAGGATTAAAGATCTGTGATTCATCACGGGAGAAGGCGTAGCGCAAGTAATACCAACTGGAATCCACAAAGGTATCCATGGTGTCGACTTCGCGTTTGGCTTGCCCGCCACATCCGGGACAGGTGGTGTATTTCCACTCTTCCGGAGCTTTTTCGATGGGAGACTTTCCGTCGTCAGTGGGACGGAAATCGGGTACCTCGGGAAGTAGGACAGGTAACGCCGTCTCTTGAATGCTATACCAGCCAGGCATCGCTTCCTGTTCGCCTTTATTGGCTGCCTTACACGTCTCACAGAAAACCATCGGGATGGGAGCACCCCAATAGCGTTGTCGAGAGATTAGCCAGTCACGGAGTTTGTAGGTGGTTTGCCACTTGGCAACCCCTTTTTCGATCATCCATTCCGCCATGGCAGCTTTTCCCTCACCCCATGCGGACTGTCCATCAAATTCTCCAGAATGTAGGAGCCTTCCCTCTCCTTCTGCCCAAGAGTCTCCAGAGGCGACTTTGGCGTTTAATTCTGCATCGGCATACGCAACAACTTGAATCAAGGGAAGATTAAATTTCTTGGCAAAGGCAAAGTCGCGCTCATCATGAGAAGGAACACCCATGACCACTCCAGTACCGACATTGCGGAGCACGTAGTCTGCGACATACAGCGGAACCAAGACACCATTGACGGGGTTTTTGACGGTTAAGCCAGTATCCACACCGGTTTTATGTTTCTCCCCGATTCTGCGTTGTTCTTCCGTCATATGGAATGCGGCATCCAGATACGTAGCGACTTTGGATTGATGCTCTACGGGAACAACATCCATGAGTTCCAGTTCGTTAAATTTCTCGGGAGCAATCACCACAAATGTCACACCAAACACGGTTTCCCAGAACTTAGTCCAGACTGTCAGTTGGATGTCTTTTTCTTGCAGGGCAAAATCAATCGAGAGACCTTTGGATTTTCCAATCCAGTTCATCTGTTGGTCTTTGGTTGCTTTTGGCCAGTCAACGGTTTCCAGGCCTTCGAGTAATTCATCTTGGTACTTGGTGATTTTGAATTTCCACTGTTCTAGTTCTTTTTGGATGACCGCCGACCCACAGCGTTCACAAGTGCCGTTGACGACTTGCTCGTTGGCAAGCACGGTCTTGCAGGATGGACACCAGTTCACCCAGCCTTTGTCCCTATATGCTAACCCGGCTTTGAACAACTGCACAAAGATCCATTGCGTCCACTTGTAGTAGCCAGGATGACAGGTGGCAATCTCGGTTTCCCAGTCATACGAGATCCCGACGCGTTTAATCTGACGGCGAAAAGTATTGATTGCATCTTTGGTGGTTGTAGCTGGAGGAACACCGGTTTTGATGGCATAGTTTTCTGCCGGAAGTCCAAAGGCATCCCAACCAACGGGGAAAAAGACATCTTTCCCCTGCATGCGTAAGTAGCGCACCAGAATGTCTAACGCGGTTTTGGATTCAACATGTCCCACATGGAGTCCTGAGCCAGAAGGATAGGCAAAGGCAAAGAGCGCGTAGAACTTATTTTCTAGCGATTTGGTCGCAAGGGATTTTGCAGTTCCCTGAAAGAGATGATTCTCTTCCCAAGTGTGTAACCATTTTTCTTCGATTTCTTGTGGGTTATATGGGTTCATAGTGTAGGCGTTATTGTATCTTGAATTTGTGTGCAATGAAATCCCGCAACAAACGAGAGGAATATATGGGAAAAAATACAAAAGGAAATCAGAGGAAAGAAACGTACTAGCCCGCCCCACTGTGGGGGCGGGCCATGAGATCTAGCGGCGGAAGACGAAAACGACAACATTACTGATAAGGGCAGCCACAATGGCCGACCCAGCAGTCAGGAGCGTTTGCCAGGGGTCGTAGGGCACCCCTGCCTTGATGAAAATGAGGTAGTAAACTACCCCAAGTCCACCGTTGACGACGATAGTTTTTAGCACAGACCCTAAGAAGTCTTCTCCCGTTCTCTTCGAGAGTACCGCGACCGCAAACGAGAGTGGAATCATCGTCAGGATCCCGATACCAGCAATCAGTAGTGCATTCCCGAACATTTTTGCCTCCGCTAGAAATCAAAGGACAAGACTCTCATTCCCCATGTAGTATGGGGTGAGAGTAGATTGTTATTATAGGTCTTATCGGTCGAGAAAGCAACTCAATACTGTAATGCGATGAATTGACATTGTATATACGCCGTATTACACTATGGGTGGATTGAGAATGTATGAAGACGATTCGGTGGAATGAAGAGAAAAATTGAAATAGAGGCCTATGTTTTCTTTGTCCCCTTCGTAGAGGATGCAGAAAAAATATTTATAAAGACGTGCTACCCAAGTCGAAAAGCAACAAAATATTATTTATCGAAGAGGTAATTATGAAAAACTATAATCCTGACGAGCACACCATTATCTTAGATCCACAAGAGCAAGAAATCGAAGATGCGTTTGAAAGCGGTTCCTTAACAACAATTCCCAACTTCGAGGAAGAAAAAAAACGGTATCAAAAAATTGCTGCAAACTCTGCAAAACAGCGGAAAAATAAAATGATCTCACTCCGTATCAGTGAAGCAGATCTGGCAGACATCCAGACCGTGGCAAATCAACGTCGCCTTCCCTACCAGACTTACATCATTTCGATTGTCCATCAGCATACACAATCGGAGTTGCGCAAACTTCGCAAACAAGAATAATGCTACACTTAACACTGTATGAGTGCGCAGAGCATCACCTTTGAGATCAGAAATCATCGAGAAAGCCCGCAAGGATCTTCTGCGGCTGCGCAGTTTTTTGCTACCCTCCCTTCACCTCCCCACGGATTACTAGATGTGTTCAAGCAAGCTCCATCCATTACGGTCGAGTTCTTTAATCAGGGACAAACAATCTATACCTTCTTGACCATCCCTGCTCATCTGGAGAGTTTCATTCATAGCCAGTTAACGGCAGCCTACCCCGAAGCACTGATTACCAAGCTGGAACATAACCCTCTTGATGAGTTTTTGCATACCAGACCCAAGCATGCACGCGAATTAAAGCTGCGGAATGCGGCCTACTTGCCCCTAAAGACGGTCTCCACGAATCCGGATAGTGATCTGTTGGCCTCGGTGTTTTCGAATCTAAGCAAGCTCATGCCCGAAGAATGTGCCTTGATTCAGATTCATTTGCGCAAAGCCAAGGAATCCTGGAAGAGTACCGGTCAATCGGTAATTGCGGATCCTGCCAAAATGCATCCCCACAAAGAACAGATCAGTAAAAAGTTAGCCCAAGTCGGGTTTGAGTGTGGGATTGGAATATTGGCACAGGCAGCAACACCGGAACGTGCCACCCAGATCGTGCATGATTTAGATCATGCGTATAACGCCTTTAGCAGTGAGACGAATAGTCTGGAATTAAAGAGCAGTTTATTTGGGAATAAGAAATTGCTTTCCCTGATGACGACACGCACCCCATGGTTTGGAAAACTGTACTGTAGCGAAGAAGAGTTAGCTGCCCTCTGTCATCTCCCCCACAAGCTGGTAAATTCCGTCAAGAATATTGCCTGGGGAAAATCACTACGGGGAGAACCACCGGATACCCTGCCTATCTTTGCCACATTACCTGAGGAAGAGAAAAATAATGTCAATCTGTTTGCCAAGACCGAGTTAAAGAACGCTCAGCAGATCTTTGGAATCAAAGAAGAAGATCGACGGCGTCACATGTATGTGGTGGGAAAGTCTGGTACCGGAAAATCCACGTTACTTGCCAACATGATCATTAATGATTTAAAGCATGGTAAAGGGCTGGCAGTCATTGATCCGCATGGAGACTTAATCGAGACGATCCTCGATTACATTCCCAAACACCGCATCAACGATGTGATCTATCTGGATCCATCCGACCCCGAGGCCGTAGTCAAGATCAACCTCTTTGAGGGAGGCTCGGAAGTCCATCGCGAACTGATTGCCTCCGGAATTGTGGCTATCTTTCAGAAGATGTATGCCCACTCTTGGGGACCACGACTGGAATATATCTTGCGCAATACCCTGTTAACCCTGCTGTCCAAGCAAGCACGATTAGAAGACGTAATTACGATGCTGACCAATGAGAAGTATCGAGAACGCGTGGTAGAGAATCTGCAAGATCCCGTGTTAAAGAACTTCTGGATCAAGGAGTTTAACCCCATGCAGGAACGCCTGCGGACCGAGGCGATTTCCCCGATCTTAAACAAGGTGGGACAGTTTGTGACCTCCCCGATCATCCGCGATGTGGTCAACGCCCAACACAGCTCCATCAACATCGAAGACATCATGGATTCCGGCAAGATTCTCTTGATTAACGTCTCCCAGGGAAAACTGGGTGAAGATAATGCCGCCCTTCTAGGCGCCATGTTGATTACCAAGATTCAGTTAGCCGCCATGAATCGCGTCTACAAAGCAGAAGCCGATCGCAAGGATTTCTATCTCTATATCGATGAGTTTCAAAACTTTGCCACCACCAGTTTCATCAAGATTCTCTCCGAGGCACGAAAGTATCGCCTCAACTTAATCCTGGCCAACCAGTACATGGACCAGATCCCTCCAGAGGTAAAATCTGCAATCTTTGGAAATGCTGGCACCATTGCCAGTTTCATCCTGGGAGCTTCCGATGCGGCACAGTTGCAGCAAGAATACGGGAATATGTATACCCAAGAGGACTTAGTCTCCCTCTCCCGCTACCAGATCATTATCAAGCTCATGATAGATGGGACCACCTCCAGACCATTCCCCGCCCATACGCTGGGGCTAGCAAGCTCCAATAATCAAAACAAAGCCAAGGTGTTACGCTCCTCCAGAGAACAATATGCCAAGAAGAAAACCATGATGGCAGGACCAAAGAGTCAGGAGAAACAGGAAGAAAAGAAAGAAGAAGTTGAGACAACAAAACCGGTTGAAGATTAAAATTCTGAATTAATTCTTGAATAAATCCCCGCAAAGTAATACACTATAGGATTCTATAGTTCTCTTTTAGACAAGGCGTCTAGAGTTGAGTGCATAGAGAAGCTCTTTAATACTGAATAAGCTTAAATCCACTCGGTGGATAGGATTAGGAATCACTTACAGTTTCTTGATCCCGTCCACGGAGAGGAGAAAAGATGGACGTTAATAGTTTACTAACAGTTGGCCTCGCGCTGGGATGCGCGGGCTTCGGGATCCTCACCCTGGTGGGGATCGCTTTCTTTAAGCCGCGCGCGACGCGGCTAAATTTTGAAAGAATGGAAAACTATCGTAATGCCAAAAGGACTTCACCGTCGTCTGCTTCGCGAAACTTCCGTCAGAAGTGAATATTCAGTAAATGGCGCTCAGTAATGGGCGCCATTTTCGTATCTAGATATGAAAAAGCCCCGGATTTTATCCCGGGGCTTTTCCCTTTACCTTGTTCATGTTTAGTTCTTGCGAACCTTGTCCAGGAGGTACTCCAACTCGATCATTGTCATGATCGAGGTAACGAGGAGTCCGAACAGTGCGCCTACGCTGATGGGCATCGCGATCTCGAAGACCACCAGCGCCGCTGGCGCCAGGTTATCGAAGAACTCGACGGTCATCGAAAAGTTATACACGAAGCCTCCGCCGCCCAAGAGCGCAACGAAGAGCGCCATCCCTAGATAAATGAGATGCAAGACAAAATCGCCAGCACTGCGCGTGTCCCACCTGCGAATCCGATGCATGAAGCTTGTGAAGCCGAACCGGAACACGAGCTCAGAGAAACTGCCCATGACGTTGAGAAACACCGCAACTGCAACAGATCCTGGGTCTGCCCCCCATGTGTTCCGGGTCGCAGTGACGATCGAGGTCGCAATGTCCGCACCGTAGGCGATTACCAACCTGCTCCGGATCTCCGCATCCGGGTCCAGGACGGTGATCATGTTGACGATCCAACGCTCCAGACGTGGCGGGAGGTCCATGTCAGGGATGGGGTCTTCCGGATCGACCGGTTTGGGTTCCTCTACCTCCTTCGCCTCGATGGGCTGAGGCACGGTTGCGTTCCCGTAGCTCCCTGGTTTGAAGAGCTGATTCGCGAGATCACCTGGCTTTTCCCACTTCGATGCGGGCACGGGCAATGGATAGCGGGCGGGAGCCTTTAACTCCAGTCCCTGTGCCTCTGAAAGCAGATAGAGTAGATTCTTCTCCACCTGCTTTAAGAAATGCGCCGCGAGAGCAGTCGTGTGGGGAAGCTCCGCCCGATACTCCTGATACCACCGATCCATGAGGATCCGACTGATGTTTGTCTCATCTGTCAACCATGGATAACGTGCGAAAAATTCCGAAATAAAGACCTGGTCTTGGTCAGTGCTCTGCTGGGTCATTTTCTTTTCGCTCCCTATAGCTATATGACCTGCATTCTAGATTCCAGTAGAACCCACAATGCAAGCCAAATAGATGAAGGAGTTTTAGGCTTAGTAACATGAACTTTGTAAAGGGCTGACAGACAGGCTCATGAACGTAAAACGGGGCGTATCGCCCCGCATCTATCCAATGTGCCGTCTATCTCTTCCAGAGCCTAAATATTAGTTTAGGCGCCGGCTTGAATCTATGATCGAAAACACAGGGTGTGTAGGATCCTAGGCTCAAGAATGAGAGTCTTTTCTCCCTGCCTGGCAAGACAGTGAGAGCGCGATTTTAGCTTGTAAAAAAGCGAATCTGATGGAGATAACAAAAAGAAGAAGAGTCGAGATCGGTAGGGACCTAGGGCTCTAGTTCTTGTTTGATCTCAATCAAAAGAGAATTGTATCATTTATGTAAAGAAAACTCAACTGCTATAGGCCTATTTGTAAGAGTGTTTGCTCCACAATCCTTTTCATTCGTTTCACTTGGGTATAAGAGTTATACCAACCCGAACGAGTAGCAGCGTCAACCGTCTTCCGCTAACTATTTCATCCCTCTTTGCGCTTGGATGCATCCACCCTTTTTGATTTTACCCTTACCATTCCATTACTCTACTCTTTCCCAATGAGGTTTCGGTTCTTTCCATCGATTGGGGATGGTTGTGCTTTCTGTTATTAAGCCGCAATGTTGTACGAAGCGCGAGCACAGTGGAAAGGTGAAGATCGAGACGGTTGTGATGAACAGGAGCTGTTTTTTTCCGAGTTTCCTGCGCATAGGCTTCTACTCTGGAGAAAGGCTGGGACAAATCGGACAATGCACCCTAAATATTCCCCATTCTACAGAATCGCGCTGATTTATTGCAATATTCCATCAAAAATTATCACTTGAGGGGAAATCACTTGGTTCATGCTAGTGCTAACGAATTTGAATTCAAATTAGCTTGAATCATCCGTCTTTTCTTTTCTTAGTCTCAGTATACACTGGAATGGTGATCTCGTAGGAGTTTTTGCATCAATTATCTTATAGTAGTAACGTATATCGCAAATTATCGTGAATTCGTGAATCGATCTTTGTCGCATGAAATACGTAGTTATATTGACGCATTGGGTATTCTTCTGGTTTTATCATGCAGTAATAGATGAACGAATAGAATTGACGTCAGTGTTAAGAATTCATCGAAGTGAGTGCTGGTTTCTTGACTATGCGGTAATATATTGCCTGCTATTGCCGCCAACTTCCAGTCGTTTTGCGTAAATATTTGGAGCAATAATTGCATCTTTTTTACCGCGGAAGTGGGACGTGGGAATTTTGCCACTTTCATCTGCTTTAACGCAAGCAGCTCTGTAGAGACTTTTTTCACATATTGTTGCAGTCGATGCTGGAGTGCTGCGTCGATTCCTCCCACTTGAGAAAGATTTCCTGCAAGAATTCCCTGAGTAACTACGACAACGCTTGTGTTGTGATAGAGCTTCTGTTGTTGGATGGTGGAGAGCGGTGGTCCAATCCATACAGTCCGTGTGAGTTGTGTTCCCCACTGCGCTAGTGTTGACGCTACGTCTTGATACTCTTTGGAACTAGTTTTGGCAGTACAGATACAGACCGTCACTTGCTCAGGCTCCTGTCGTCCATTTGGTGCAAAAAATGCCGGAAATGAGGCTGTCACGAGCTCCATACCTCGGGAAGAAAGCGTAAAGTGCAGGATAGAGTTGTGACGCACTACAGTTACCACTCCCAACGCAACCCAGCTCGAGATGACTTCCCGAATAGAGCTAGAAGAGTACTCAAGGATGGAATTCAGGAAAGGATACGACACACCCACGGAAAGTGCGGGATGGGTACTGCTGCGCACACAATACAGCGTGAGTAACAGTTCTTTTTTTAATTTCTTCATAGTGTGTCTTTGATTGCGATAAAGGGTTCAATAATCACATTCTTGTAAGGTGAAATGAAAATGACACAGATCCCCCATTGGGTACAATGCTCACACGATTGTGGATTGTACTCAAGTAAATTGCAATGTTGTGTTTCGATCTCTTTTCTATGGTACTAACACAACAATATACAGTTTTTTCTTTGTTGTGTATAGATCGTGCTTTTTCCCCGATAATCATGATAGTTGAATGGGTATGAGAGAGTCTGATCGTTGTGAAACGTGTAAAAAGATTGGTTTGTGGAGTACACAATGTGGATAACTCGTGGGACAAGTAAAGAACTGTTTAAAAATTGGTGTTAGCGCTCGATGCCAATGAAGATTTGGATCGTGTTTTCTATCACACGCAGCACGGCATTATCTAGCTGAATTTCTTGCGTAGGACCTACGGTGGGTTGGATGATGATTTTTTCACCGATTAGAGAAATAAAATTGCTGTGGAGCGGTAGAACGTCAAATTTACCTTTTTCGTTATAGGAAGTTATCGATGTCACTTCACCTTCAAAAAGCGTCTTTTCGCGGCTTTTAACCGTGAGCATCATTGGGGGGTACGTTGCCATAGTGATTATTTCGTTGCTAACTCACTGCCGTCACCGATGAACATAAATTGATCGTCTGTTGATCCGTCCCATTTCCCATCGATGATTTCTTTGGTGAAGGCTAAGGTTTTTTTTAGCGGAACAAAAACGCCCTTCTTTCCTTTTTGGCCTTCGGCGGTAAAGAAGCGCTGGGTCATAAAAGCACGCAGTTTTTTGGCGCGACGATAGGTGCGTTGATCTTCAGCGGATAATTCGTTCTCACCGACCAGTGAGACAATGCGTTCCAAAGATTCGGCAGCTTTAAGCAAGGTTCTAGCTTTCAGGACTACTTCATAGTGCTCTTGTCCGACAATGTGCGGTTCCAAGGCAGAAGATGTTGAGGAGAGAATGTCGATGGCGGGCAAGATTCCCTCTTGATAGACCCTTCGGGAGAGAACGACGGTTGTGTCCAGATACGGGAAGATACTCTGAACACCATGATCGAGGAGGTCGTCGGCGGGAACATAGATGGCTTCTACACAGCTGACGACTCCAGTATCGGTCGAGACCAAACGTTCTTGAAACTCAGCCATCTCAGATTCCAAGGTTGCCTGGTATCCATCTTCCGAGGGGATGGTGTTGGTCAAGGTTGAGAGTTCATTGCCTGCCTGGGCAAAACGGAACGCGTTATCGATAAAGAAAAGAATGTCCTTGTGGAGTTCATCACGGAAATACTCGGCAAGCGTTGCGGCTGCATACGCGGACAAAAAACGAACGGCAGGATTTTCTCCCATCTGTCCAAAGACTAAGGACGAAGAATCAAACACCCCGGTTTTACTCAGCGAGTGATACAGATCTAAGCCTTCGCGGGAACGCTCTCCGACACCGGCAAACACCGAGACAAATTTACTATCTTTCCCGACAATGTTATGCAAAATTTCGGTCAGTAACATGGTCTTGCCGACCCCAGCTCCTCCAAACAATCCCATCTTCCCACCCTTGACTAGAGGGGCAAATAAATCAATGACTTTAATCCCTGTTTCCACCACTTCTTGGGCGGTTGAGATCTTGGTGATTTGTGATTTTCGATGCACCGGCCAATACGCATCGGGAGTAAACTCTCCTTTATCGTCCACGGCGTTGCCGTAGACATCAATCACGCGACCCAAGAGTTGTTTTCCGACCGGAACTTGGAGTGGTTTTTGGGTGCTTTTGACCTTCTCTCCGCGGTACAGTTTGTCGGTTTGGGAGAGGACTAAACAGTAGAAACGGTTCTCTGTACTGGAGGCATACACTTCCATGAGGGCTTCAACCTCGTCATCGGTTTTTAGCAGATCACGAAGGGTGGGTTTTTCCTTTAAGAACTCGACTTCTACCACTTGTCCTCGAGCTGAAACGATGGTTCCGATAATATCTGGCATATTAACCTGTTGTCATTAAAATTGCGGGTAATGTATTGAGCTGTTTTCGGTCTGCGAGCCGATGTTGCGCTGCTAGTTTTTGCCACTGGAGCTTCTTGCGTTCGACCTTAATATTCTCACTTGCCTGGTCCATCGCCAAGATACGGGATGCAAACTTTGCCAGCTGTGATTCGCGTACCACCTGCTCAAACAGCGAGGCGAACATTTCGGTCTCGAAGAATTTGAGGATACTGTCCAGAGACGGCTCGAAGAGATACTTCGTTCGATCTTTGATCTGCAACGCATCAATATCAATCTGTGACGAGATCATCGTCCGCTCGGGTTTTTGAATCAGTACATTCTGGAACTTTCCATAGAAGAGATGAATCTCTTTATACTTGACAATGTGTTTGATGATTTTGGATCCCGACTCGGTGGTAAATCCATTATCCGGTAGCTCAAAATAGGTATGGGGTCGCTTTGGCTCGACCGCTTCAAAATACGAGAGACCTTGCTTACCAATGATGGTAACTTCCGCTTCACTTGCGCGCACTTCCGAAAGAAACGCATCGAATGTTTTTCGGACAATGTCTCCGTATAGCCCGCTATTTGCAGAGAGTAAGACGGCGACGGATTTTCCGTTATGCCCCAGAAACGTCACTTCTTCTTTCCCATTCCCCCGTTTGCGATGGGCCAATCGATACACCTCCTCGACATACGAAATCCGCACATCTTCGAACACGTCCCGGAGTTCCTCTAAGAAGGTGCGGTTGGAGAGCACATTTTGTCGCGTGTTTTTCATCCGCAACGACGCGATTTCACCATAGGCCTGCGTGACGGTTTGCAGTAATTGGAGTTCATCGATGATGGCTTGTATTTCTCGACTATTGGTCATAGCGAACTTTGAGTGTATCTATCTGTGATTTGGCGGTAGCAACGAGCTGGGTAAAATCAGCCGCTTGCGTAATCAGCGTATCGACTTGCGAGGTAAAGCTGGCTTCTTCCTGGTAACGTTGAATCGTTTTTTTCATGAGCGCTTTCATTTTTTCCGGTTCTAACTCTGCCCAGAGTCCACCCCAGAGTAGCGCCAAGATTAAGATACTCACGTGGATGGGATAGACTTCATCGGAGAGCTGTTGAAAGAAGGTATAGATCCGATCCCCTAAGGCCAAGGTATCACGAACACCCTGCGAGACTTCGGCGCCAAAGTGGGTATATTGTTTCATTTTCTCGTGCTGGACTAAGAAACTTTGCAGGCTTCTTGAAACATCGCGTTGAATGGGTGTTTGGGCTTCCAGTCCCACACGCGTAACCGAGAGAAAGGGATTGACCGAGGGTCGACGTCCCTGATCGAATAGCTGGGTATCAAAATACAAATGGCCATCGGTCATGGACATGATATTCGTGGTAATGTAGGCAGCCAAATCCCCCATTGCGGTTTGAATGACGGGTAAGACTGTGATAGACACCGAACTGCCTGATTTTGACTTGTAGTTTCCTCCCCGTTCCATCAAGCGGGCATGGGTGTAAAAGATATCTCCGGGATAGGCAGCACGACCGGGGAACCGTCGGGCAATCAGCGTGATTTCGCGGTAGACTGCCGCATGCATCGACAGATCATCCATGATGATCAGCGTGTCCCTGCCCTGATCACGGAAATACTCGGCCACTGTCATTGCGGTATAGGGAGTTAAAAAGATGAGGCCAGAAGGATCCGAGGAAGCGGAGGCGACAATCACCACTTGCGACTCAATTCCATTGGCCTTGATGAAGTCTTCCAGTTGTCGAATCTCGATTGCGCGTTTCCCAATCGCCGCCACCACACAAACTAATCCGTTTTTTGCTTGGGTTAAAAGGGTCTGCAGTAAGAAGGTGGTTTTCCCGGACTTTCGATCTCCGATAATCAGCTGACGCTGACCTTTGGCTAAGGGGATGATCAAGTCGACAACGGCAACCCCGGTTTCTAAAGGCTTTTCAATGGGAGCGCGAGCCATGATTCCTTGCGGACGAATATCAATCCCACGGTATTCATCGACTTGAATCGGGGCATACAGTCCAGTGACTTCACCGAGCGCATTTAGACGTTTTCCCAAGATCCCCTGACCCAAGCCTACGGATAACCGCTCATTCGTTCGCACGACCCGGGTACCAGCCTGAATGGGAGTTGCGGTAAACAACAAGACTTCAACCATTTCTGGAGTCAAACTAATCACTTGTCCCATCTCACCGGATTCCAATATCACAAGTTCAAACAAGCGCACACTGGGAATCCCCGTGACCGTCACTAATCCATGTAACAGCTTTTCAACATAGCCGATTTCCTGCGTACTGGTAAGGTAGTCCTGAAAGGTTTTCATTGCAGATGTTTGGTGAGTATGGCTTGATACGCCGGGGTATGTACAAAAGAATCCAGAGCCGTTTGGAGTGAATAATCACGATACGACCCCGCAATCTCTATCTGCACCCCTGCAAGGAGTTGGGGACGCACCTGAATCTGCAAGAGGATCGTTTCCTGTTTCCCTTCTGTTTGCAGAATTTCTTGATAGGCTTGCAACTGACTTCGTGTTGGGGAAAATGGCAACGTCAACGAAACGACTGGAAGTTTGGTGAGCCATGTTTCAATCGCTTCAAAACTAGGAGGAGTTTCCTCTTTGAGTAATCCGGAAAGTGCGGTTGCCACATCATAGGAAACGTCGTTTTTAAGCGTCGAAGCCAAGGCATCCGAACTCGTGGAGAACTGCACCAGTTTTAATTTGGCAATCGCTTGCAGCATCGCCACTTTATCATCGATGGTGACCAGGAACTGCTTGAGGTTAGAGTCCAGCTTGCTTGGTTGCATCCTTGAGGGCCTTTCGAATCCAATCGTCGTGATCTTGCAAAGAAACTACTTTCCCCGTAGAGGCAGAAATCACCTCGGTGACGATGGCAGCAATTTGCGTATCCAACTTGGCTAGTTTTGCTTTCTTTACCATCTCCACCTCGGTATCCACAGCGGCATACGCGGATTCCAGTCGTTTCTCGATCTCATGCTGGGAAGACACAGTTTCCTTTTCAAGACTCTTGGCAAACGCATCCACTTTGGACAGTGATTCTCGTTTGAGATCTTCTTCCACACCCTCCAGTACTTCTTCGTAGGCTTTCCCTTCACTCTTGGCTGCGGCTGTCAGGATGGTTGCCAATTTTTCTTTGAGTTCTTCGGAGAGAACACGGGATTCCCGAATAATCCGAATCGCTTGCTGCTGTGAGTCTTCCAGAAGCGCAGCAGAATCTTTTTTCGTTTTGGCTTCCAGGGCGATGTAGTCTTGGCGCAGGAGCGTGTAGCCTTTTAAGAGTCGATAGTAGAACGCCGCAAAGGCAAGGACGGCAGAAACTCCGATGATCAGGATGAATGATTCGTAAATCAGTAAGGGCGTTAACTCCATTGTTTCATTGTGAACTAAAGCAACCAAAAATTCAAAATCAAACCGTACTGCAACGAGAGTTCGCGGGATTACTTGAGTAGGTTTTGCCCGGTCATCTGTTCCGGGATTGGAAGTTGTAGGAGGGTCAAAATGGTGGGAGCAACATCCGCCAAACTTCCGTCAGCCAACGCTTGGGTTTTTCCTTGATAGGCAGTATTAATCATGACGAATGGAACCGGATTATTAGAGTGTTCGGTATTCATCGCCCCTTCTCTGGTGGTAAAGAAGAACCCGGAAGAATCAAAGGTTAGAAGTTCCTCCGCATTGCCGTGATCAGCGGTGATAAACACGGTCCCTCCTACTGACAACACCATCGGCACCATGTCCCCCAGCGCCCAATCGACAATCTCACACGCCTTAATGGTGGCTTTGAGTTTGCCACTGTGCGCGACCATATCGGGGTTGGCAAAGTTGAGCATGAAGAAGTGATAGGTATTGGACGCAAGAGCCGTTTTAAAAGCATCCACGATTGCGGGAAGTGACATTTCTGGCTTTCGATCATAGGTTCCCACGGATGGAGATGGAATGATTAAGGTGTCTTCTCCGGGAAATTTGTCGATGCGTAGACCATCGAAATAATAGGTCACCATTCGTTCCTTTTCGCTTTCTGCTAGATGAAACTGACGGAGTTTTGCTGCAGCAAGAACTTCGGGGAGCGAGTGCTGTACGGTATCGTTGGGAAATGCAATCTTACTCACTGGCAACCCCTGTTGATACTCCGTCATCGTCACAAAAAACAGATTGGCGGGCCGCTTTTCCCGTTTAAATGTAGGCTTGGGTTGATGAAATGCGGAAGGAGTCTTCTTCTCTTCTTCGAATTGAAATGCACCGGATTCAAAATCGGGGAGCACAAACGCTTTGGTTAACTGACGCGGACGGTCGACACGGAAATTAAAGAAAATGCAGGCATCATTGTCATTGACGGGGCTGCAGTTTCCAGCCGCGTCCACAATCACCGTTGCTTCAATAAACTCATCCGTCTTCCCGTCTTTATACGAGGCACTGACCGCCGTCGTTGCATTGTGGGCTTGGACTCCCTTCCCCATCACAATTGCGTCGTAGGCTTTCTGCGTGCGTTCCCAACGGGTGTCCCGGTCCATCGCGTAGTAGCGTCCTGAGACTGTAGCAATCCGCGCAAAGGGATAGTGTTCCTTAATCTCATATTCTAGTTTGGTAATTACATTGACCCCATCATGCGGTGGAGAGTCACGCCCATCCGTAAAGACATGCAAACAAACCTTGGGAAGCTTCGCGCGTTTAGCAAGTTCTAATAAGGCATACAGATGCGAGACAGAAGAGTGAACGTTCCCTGCTCCCACCAGTCCCAACAAATGTAATGTACTGTGATGGGCCTGCACGTAGTCGATGGCCGCAAGGAGTGCTTCATTACGAAAAAAAGATTCATCTTCAATGGCTTTGTTGATCCGCAGCAAACTCTCAAAGATCACGCGTCCTACCCCCATGGTTAAATGCCCCACCTCCGAGTTACCGACTTCATTGGCTGGTAATCCGACCGATTCTCCCGATGCAATGAGCTGCGAGTTAGGGTAGGTGGAAAGATAGCTGTCCCAGTTCGGTGTTTTTGCCTGGGTGATCGCATTTCCATGAGAATCGGGGGCAATGCCCCACCCGTCCAGAGAAATCAGCACCACGGGCGGAATGGCATTGGCAGCCGGACGAAACTTGGGAGCAAACAATGGTCGTAAGAAACTGAGCATAATCACTTTAAACCAACGCGGTTCACTACAAGACTAAGATAAAGTACGAGAGCGCGAGTCCGACCACAAAGATTCCTGCCATTAAGAATAAGTTAAAAATAACAGTGGTTTGGATTTGAAACCGCGCCAGAGGATTTCGTCCGATCGCTTCAATTCCGGTTTTTGCAAATCGGCCAAAATAGACGAACCCAAGAATGAACGAGAGTACGGTGACCAACGCCGCAATCATATAGCGCATGGCAGCTAGTGGCGTCAAAATCGGTGCGGACAATCCTTGTTGAAGTGCTTTAAACAAATTGTTCTTGACGTCAATAAAAATGGTCGTGGGATGGATGTTTAAGGACACGAGCAGCGTTGTCGTTTCATCCGGACTATTCGGGTTAAAATCTTCCAGAGCCATCCCCAAAACATAGCCATTGCGATCGGCTTTCTGGGCAAACCCCGGTCGCTCGGAACTCGTTAGCAAATCTCCATTTTTAATCGCTCCTCCACTTCCCACAACTTGGACGATCGTCTTTCCATGGGTAACAGCCAAGTACTGATTCTCTTGCGGCTCCATGTCAAACGAGGCTGCAGGAATCGTCGAAACGACACCAAAGATAGAAGTGTCATAGGTATTGGAGCAGAGTTCATAACTTCCCTTTCCAGAACAGATTACGCTTCCAAGGGAGGGCGCAGTCCCCCCCACGATCACGGGTGTTGCGACTCCCGATGAACTTATTTGAGCAGAGACACTGCGCGAAGAAACGAAGAGAAGAAATAGAGCCGCTAGTAGATAGATTCCAATACGATGCATTAGGCTTAGTATAGCGTTGTTCTTGGTCGATATGCAAAGTGGTTCCACACCGAGGAATGAATACCCGAAGCATCGTTCGGCAGTAGATTGGCCATTTTACGCAACGACAGTGCGTATTAAATTACCGATGAACACAATGTATTTAGAACATTTCGTGCCGCGAAACTTGGACATTTACTCTATAAGAAGATTGATCATAAACCTACGGTTGGATTAAGGAGCTCTTCTTTGCATCGTAGTAATCGACGCACTCATTGAGATTGGGTTGCACCCAAAGTAGATGTCGCTATATGTTGGGTATGCCGATAGGCTGGCTTCCCACCGCAATCGACGGGAGACGAGGAGAATGAGCGTGCGGTATTCCCCGTTTGCGTACCCCCTTGGTCGGAAAAACTCCATTTTCTGAGTACGGGGATTGCAAGAACGTGTTGAGACAGTTTAAAAAAAGTGCTGTTTGGATACTAAAGTGAAGAAAAAAGCTACTCAGTTCGGTTACAGCACAAAAAATCCATTTCCATACTTCTTGCAAATAATACTGCCGCGTTATCTCTGATTTAATCTGCGGTGATAACTATTTTTTACCTGTCTACATCTTGAAAGCAAGAGATTCGTATTCTTGTGATATTACCGCGCTACTACCGCAGGTTTTTAGGTATTCAGAGCACTATGCAGTTCATTTCATTTCCAGAGTATTTTTAGTCAATTTGCCATCAAATTTGAGGTTTTTGACACAAAAAAGACGGGATTGCATCTGCCTATAAAAACTTGGACTTTTACTCATAAAAATGTCCAATTTCCATGCTTGACACCGGGTGCGAAAAAATGGTCTACTAAATTTGGACATAAAACGAAAACAAGAATTGGACATTTGATCAAGAGGTTAACGAAAAGAGACTGAGTTAAAAACTTACCCATGTATGAGTTTGCCGGAAAATCACTTCGATACTAGCTCACTTTCCATTCAAGAGGCCGCCAGGATCCTTAAAGTTTCTGAAAAAACTCTCCGACGCTGGGAAGATCGTGGAATCTTAGAACCGCTTCGAACTTTGGGAGGTCACCGACGCTATTCGTATCTCCAACTTCAGGAATTCAAGAAACACAAGAAAGCCATCGAACGCGGGTTATATACTGCCCCAGTCTCCACTTCCGTTCCCTATGGCGAAACGGCGGTCACCCCTACTGTAGTGGCAACCACCAGTACACCCATCGTATCCGCACCACTCGTTGAGAGGTCCTCGATCACCCACTCCGTTTCCACGCACAAGCAGCTCTCCTTACGGCTACCTTCTTTCCATCTCCCCACGGTGTCGTTTCCAAGCCTCAGTATTGCGGATCTGCGCCCAGCCTTGGTAACGGTGTGTTGTATTGCCCTACTTGCTCTCTCGTCCTTGATCGTGACGAGTACTCCCAGTGTGGAGTTTGCAAAACTACAGACGATTGCCTTAGGCTTCCGTCTTCCTCGATTACAAGCTCCTAGATTCCTCGTTTTGGGCAAAAAAGCTCCGGAATCAGTGCAGATGCCGTCGGTTATCTTAGGTAGCACCGCCTTAGAGTACACACGCTTCTCGCTCAACGTTGATACCGTGCTCAATGAGAATTTCCGTGTGGCAAAAGACGCAACCATTGCTGGCTCCTTAACCCTGGAAAGTGGACAGTTGCTCACCTCCGTAACATCCGCTTCCATCTTCCCGTCGATTGCCCAGCTCATCACCATTGGATCCGCCACGAGTACCACAACCGTAGGCGGAGACTTAACCATTGCGGGGAATACGCTTTCAACGCCGGGAGATCTTGTCATTGATCCGGGTGGTGGAGCGGTGTTGATTGGAGATTCCACTCCAGGAAGTATTGACTCCGCAGCCGGAGATTTATTCGTTTCAGGGGACATTGAATTGGACGGCACCTTGTATGGTCCCAACGCCCAACTCACCACGGCAACGATTGGTACCCTCTCACTGAATGGAGATTCCTTTACGGACTTGACCGGCACGGGACTCTTAGTCTCCAATGGATCCTTGCAAACCAGTTTAGGGACCTCGATTGCTTCCGCTGAGTTAGAAGATGGCAGTATCGCAGCTGTCGATATCAAAGTCTCTGGAACCGCAGCTAATGGGGCGCTGCTCTCCTATAACTCTGCAACCGGTGGCTTCAGTTGGGGCGATGGCGCATCCTTAAATCTCTTCACGGATGGTGGAGATGTAACCTATCTGACCGCAACCACGGATGATCTGACTATTGGCTCGACACTCGACTTAGCAAAACTAGGCATTGATGGCGATAGCGATGAGATCCAATTCCTCATTCAAGGAAACAGCACCCAAACTGCAAACTACTTTGTGATCGAAGCTTCGGATGGAACCGACGTGTTAACCATTAACAGTGCGGGTTCTCTGAACTTAACAGCGGGTCAAGATCTGTCGATTGGCGGGATTGGACTCAATGACATCGGCTCCAGTAACACCACCTCCGGAGCAGCCTTGATTGGTGTGTATGATGAATTTAATAACTCCAATGCAACGACGCTTCAAGACGTCTTGGATGATTTTGACTCTGCCATGGGATCGGGTGCTTCCAAGTGGACAGACTCCGGAACCCTCTCCTACCTTACCGCCACGACGGATGACGTTGCGATTGGTGGCTCTACCCTAGCCTCTTCTTTTTCCGTGAATGTGGCAAGTAACCTGGTTCGGATTGGGACTGGCGCCACTGCCGATGCAACCCTGTCGCTGTATTCATCCACTGGAGATACTGGTAGTTTGTCCTATAATACCTCTGATCAATTTGTCTTCTCCGGTGGAAACGTCCTGGTAAGTGGTCAATTGCTGGCTGGGTCTACACCAGTTACGCTGACAACCGCCACAGGATATTTGGATGCCGATGCCCTGCAATTGATTTCGGCCGATGGTACGGGATCCACGGGATCTGCATCGGGACTAGAAGTCGACACCGATCGCATTGGATTACTCCAAGGGTGTTCGGATGGCCAAGTTCTGAAATGGAATGATGCGACCAGTTTGTGGGAATGTGGATCCGATACGGGTGCTTCGTTTGCCGTGGTCAACGTGGAGAATAATGATGTTGCGGTTGGCACCAACGTGGATACCTTGGATTTTGGCACAGAATTTTCCTTGATCGCCTCACCGTCCAATGAAGCCAATATTTCGATTGCCAATAATGCCGTTGACTTAGGTACCCAGACCGTTGGGAACTATGTTGCCGGACTCACCGAAGGAACTGCGATTGATATTAGCGGTGCCGCAGGTGAAGGATGGAGTCCCACCGTCACGTTTGATTCGACTGAAGTCGGCACCACCATCTTTGGAGCGAACTCGAACTTCACCTGGACCTTCGATGGCTCTGGTGCCACCGATCCCACCCTGACCTTTGCTTCCGATGCACTCACCATTGCCGCAGGCGCTACCGCAATTACAGGAAACCTCGATGTCTCCGGAACATTCAACTCTGGAACTGCCAACGCCTTCCAAGTGGATGCATCAGGGAACCTCAATACCACGGGGACACTCACCGCTGCAACCAATGAGACGATTAACGGCATTGATATTACGACCGGTACCGTCTCGGATGTGGTGAATTTGACCATCAATGCCGGTGGAGATCTGACCATTGGCACGATTGGCTTGAACGATGTTGGAACGGATAACATTACTTCCGGAGCCTCACTAGTTGGAGTGTTTGATGAATTTGGAAACTCCGCGTCAACCACTGTTCAGGATGTGTTGGATGATTTAGATGCCGCCATTACCGCAGGAGCTGCTGGAGATATTTCTTCTGTAACGGCTGGATCAGGACTCACTGGCGGCGGAGCTTCCGGCGACGTCACCCTGGATATCGGAGCGGGAACGGGAATCAGTGTAGCCGCTGACGCGATTGCCTTTGACTTCACGGCTGCTCTTTCTGGAGATCACACACTAGCCGCTAACGAATCAAAGTTTGGTGTCTCGGGGCTTATCTTTGAAGGTGCGACGGCCAATACGATTGAAACGTATTTCTCGGTTGCGGATGCAACGAGTGCAGACAAGACCATTACCTTCCCTGACCTCACAGGTACGGTACTTCTCTCTGGCCACACGTTCACTGGCGACGTGACTGCAACCTTAGGGGCAAGTAACACCACCGCCCTCACCATCGCAGCCGATTCCGTGGCACTAGGTACCGATACAACCGGAAATTATGTCGCCAACGTCACTGGTACCAATGGAATTACCGTAACCGGAACTGCTGGGGAAGGATGGACAGCCGCACTAGAGCTGGCCAGTACCACTGCCGGAAATGGACTTACCTTGACTACCGGAGTCTTGGATGTTGGAGCTGGAAATGGAATTACCGTTGCAACGGATAGCGTTGCCGTTGATCAGGCCTATGCCTTTGTGTGGACCAGTGATCATTCATTCCAACAGGCTGATCCTACCCTCTATTTTAATGACACCACTTCTGCAGCTGAAGATTATTACATCAGTGTGGATGCCGATAACTTTGTCATCGCCAATAACACCGATGTCCGCAATGATATTTTGATTGAAGGAACGGGGAGAATTAACATCGGGGACAACACCACCGGAAAGACGATCGATATTGCGGGTGTCAGCTCCTCTGCTGCAGATACCGTTAACATCGCAACCAACAGTACAGCTGCGGATGTGATTACGATTGGGAACAACAACGCTTCTACAACGCTGGCGTTAACAGGTGGGGATGATTGGTCTATTTCAACGGCTGGTGCCATTGTCACAGCCAGTACCATCAGTGCCGCCACCGATGAAACCATCAATGGGATTGATATCAACACCGGAACTGTTACGGATGTCGTCAACCTCACCGTCAATGCCGGTGGAGATTTAACGATTGGAACGATCGGCTTAAACGATGTGGGTACAACAAACATCACCTCCGGTTCCTCACTGGTTGGAGTCTTTGATGAGTTTACCAATTCCAATTCCACTACCGTTCAGGATGTCTTGGATGATTTAGATGCCGCCATTACCGCAGGAGCTGCTGGAGATATTTCTTCTGTAACGGCTGGATCAGGACTCACTGGCGGCGGAGCTTCCGGCGACGTCACCCTGGATATCGGAGCGGGAACGGGAATCAGTGTAGCCGCTGACGCGATTGCCTTTGACTTCACGGCTGCTCTTTCTGGAGATCACACACTAGCCGCTAACGAATCAAAGTTTGGTGTCTCGGGGCTTATCTTTGAAGGTGCGACGGCCAATACGATTGAAACGTATTTCTCGGTTGCGGATGCAACGAGTGCAGACAAGACCATTACCTTCCCTGACCTCACAGGTACGGTACTTCTCTCTGGCCACACGTTCACTGGCGACGTGACTGCAACCTTAGGGGCAAGTAACACCACCGCCCTCACCATCGCAGCCGATTCCGTGGCACTAGGTACCGATACAACCGGTAATTATGTCGCGGGCTTAACCGAAGGCACAGCCATCGATGTTTCTGGAACTGCCGGAGAAGCTTGGAGTCCCACCGTGACCTTTGATTCCACCGAACTGGGAACAACCACGTTCGGTTCAGGATCTGGAGTCGTCTGGACCTTTGATGTCGGAGCCACCGATCCGACGTTTACCTTTGCCTCCGATGCGCTCACCATTGCAGCAACTTCAACAGGGATTACTGGAAATCTCGATGTCTCAGGAACATTAGCAAGTGGAACCGCTAATGCATTCCAAGTTGATGGTTCTGGAAACATTTCTACGTCTGGTACACTCGCGGTGAACGGTGGAACTGCAACTTTTGGAAGTAATGGAACAGACGGATCAATCGTTGTTTACAACGAACTTGGAGCTACCGATTACTCAGTGACTCTCCAACCAAGCGCCTCTCAAACAGGTAGTTATTCCCTCACCTTACCCGTGGATGACGGTACCAGTGATTATGTGCTCACTACCAATGGGAGTGGCGTTCTCTCTTGGCAATCGGTAACTGGAATTGGTGCTGGAACTGGCGACATCACTACTGTCGGTTCGATGGCAACTGGCGACGTGTTTACCGATGCCACTGCGGATGATGACTGGTTAGGATTGGGTGCTTCTGCAGGACGCATTGAGTTTGATGATCAAGCGACGGATGAGGTCAACATCATTGCCGCCAACGTAGGAATTGGAACCCAAACACCCTCCTCTGCACTCCATGTCGCCGGAGCAACAGGAATCACCATCGGAACCGACATTGGCAGTGGTAGTAGTAACGTCCCTGGAAAATTAGCTTTGATCTCCAATGGTGACAATGCCTATTCCACCGTGTTCCAAACTGGAACCCAAACCCAAGATGTAACCTACACCCTCCCAACTAACGATGGAAGTTCCAACCAGGTCTTGATTACGGATGGCGCCGGAGTCTTAAGTTGGATCGATGTTACCGGTATCGGTGGTGCTGGAGATATTACCTCCGTCGTTGCTGGTTCAGGATTAACAGGCGGAGGAGTATCTGGAGATGTCACTTTAAATATTGGTGAAGGCACGGCTATCGATATTAACGCGGATGATATCGCTTGGGATTCGACGGAAGTTGGAACGACGACCTTTGGATCGGGATCGGGAATCACCTGGACATTCGATGCAGGGGCAACCGATCCTACGATTGCCTTTGCCTCCGATAGCATCACACTCACTGGAGGAACCATTACGGCAGCAGGAACGTTAGCTCTTGGATCCAACAATCTGACGGTTACGGGTGGAACACTTTCCACAGCAGAATTATTGCTCCTCGATGGTCGATCAGGTACCTTAGTAGACTCCAACAATGTGGCAACCTATGCCACCACCGGAGTTACCGCAGGATCCGGACTCACCGGTGGTGGGACTGTTGGCGCATTAACACTCAACATTGGTGCTGGAACTGGAATCAGTGTAGCGGCTGACGCGATCGCCTTTGATTTCACTGCAGCATTATCTGGAGATCACACACTGGCCGCCAACGAATCCAAATTTGGTGTATCAGGTTTGATCTTTGAAGGCGCAACCGCGAACACGATTGAGACCTACTTTGCCATCACCGATCCCACAGCCTCTGACAAAACCATCACCTTCCCTGATCTGTCCGGTACTGTACTACTCTCAGGCCACACATTTACTGGTGATGTGACCGCAACACTCGATTCTGATAACTCGACGGGGTTAACGATTGCCGCCGATTCTGTAGCACTAGGGACAGACACCACTGGAAACTATGTTGCAGGATTAACCGAAGGTACTGCCATTGATATTTCTGGCTCCGCAGGTGAAGCATGGAGTCCCACCGTAACGTTCGACTCTACCGAACTTGGTACAACAACTTTTGGATCTGGCTCTGGAGTAACCTGGACATTTGATGTTGGTGCGACAGATCCTACCTTAGCGTTCGCCTCCGATGCCCTCACCATCACAGCTGGATCCACAGCAGTCGCAGGCAACTTGGATGTATCGGGAACGCTCACATCGGGAACCGGGAACGCCTTCCAAGTTGATGCCTCGGGAAATGTAAACACCACAGGCACATTAACGGCTGCAACCAACGAAACAATTAATGGGATCGACATCACCACGGGAACGGTGTCGGATGTGGTCAACTTGACGATAAATGCTGGTGGTGACTTAACGATCGGCGCTATTGGCTTGAACGACGTCGGAACAGATAATATTACCTCCGGTGCATCCTTGGTTGGAGTATTCGATGAATTCGGTAATTCCGCTTCAACAACCGTCCAAGATGTTCTAGACGACTTAGATGCTGCCATCACCACAGCTTCTGCAGGAGATATCTCCTCCGTGACTGCTGGATCTGGATTAACAGGCGGCGGAGTAAGCGGAGACGTCACGTTGGATATTGGTGCTGGAACTGGAATTAGTGTTGTCGCTGACGCGATTGCCTTTGACTTCACTGCTGCTCTTTCTGGAGATCACACACTAGCCGCCACTGAATCCAAGTTTGGTCAATCAGGACTCATCTTTGAAGGTGCCACTGCCAACACGATTGAAACCTACCTAGCAGTTACAGATCCAACCACAACCGACAAGACCATTACTCTCCCCGATTTGTCAGGAACAGTACTATTGTCGGGACATACCTTCACCGGTGATGTGACTGCAACCTTGGGAGCAAGTAACACAACCGCACTGACCATTGCGGCCGATTCCGTGGCACTAGGTACCGATACAACCGGTAACTACGTAGCAGGACTTACCGAAGGAACTGCGATCGATATTTCAGGCACTGCTGGAGAAGCTTGGAGCCCCACCGTGACCTTTGACTCTACGGAATTGGGAACGACCACATTCGGAAGTGGATCAGGAATCACCTGGACCTTTGATGTGGGAGCTACCGATCCTACGCTTGCTTTTGCATCTGACGCTTTGACGATCACGGCTGGATCTACCGCGATCGCCGGAAACCTCGATATTTCTGGAACACTGACATCTGGAACCGGAAATGCCTTCCAAGTGGATGCCTCTGGAGCCATCACCGCTGCCACGGCAGAAACCATCAATGGCATCGATATCTCTTCCGGGACAGTCACGGATGTCGTCAACCTTACGGTGAATGCGGGTGGGGATTTAACGATTGGAACGATCGGATTAAATGACGTCGGTTCCGACAACATTACTTCTGGTGCATCGTTAGTTGGTGTTTTTGATGAATTCGGAAACTCTGCCTCAACCACCGTGCAAGATGTCTTGGATGATTTAGATGCTGCCATCACAGCTGGGGCAGCTGGAGATATTTCATCGGTAACTGCGGGATCTGGGTTGACCGGAGGAGGTGTTTCTGGAGATGTGACCCTAAATGTTGGAGAAGGAACTGCGATTGATATTAATGCGGATGATATTGCCTGGGATTCTACCGAAGTGGGAACAACGACCTATGGATCCGGATCAGGAATCACCTGGACCTTTGATGCGGGTGCAACCGACCCAACAATCGCATTTGGCTCCGACACCATGACACTGACTGCTGGAACCATAACCACTGCAGGAACTCTAGCTCTAGGCTCGAACAATTTGACGATTACAGGTGGAACACTTTCCACAGCAGAATTATTGCTCCTCGATGGTCGATCTGGTACCTTAGTAGACTCCAACAATGTGGCAACCTATGCCACAACCGGTGTCACTGCCGGATCCGGTTTAACTGGGGGTGGAACCGTCGGAGCCTTAACCCTTGATATCGGTGCTGGAACCGGCATTGCTGTGAACGCGAATGATATTGCCTTTGATTTCACCGCTGCCCTCTCTGGAGATCACACTCTCTCAGCCAACAACGCGAAGTTTGGTCAGTCCGGCTTGATCTTTGAAGGAGCAACCACAAACACGATCGAAACCTATTTCACTGTCACGGATCCAACCACCAGTGACAAAACCATTACCTTCCCTGACCTCTCAGGAACCGTTCTCTTATCCGGTCATACATTCACTGGGGACATCACAGCTACACTTGGAGCCTCCAACACCACCGCCCTCACCATCTCCTCCGATTCTGTAGCCTTAGGAACTGATACAACGGGTAATTATGTCGCGGGCTTAACCGAAGGCACCGCTATCGATGTTTCTGGAACTCCGGGAGAAGGTTGGAGTCCCACCGTGACCTTTGACTCTACGGAATTGGGAACGACAACATTCGGATCCGGCTCTGGAGTAGTATGGACCTTTGATGTTGGTGCTACCGATCCTACGCTTACCTTTGCCTCGGATGCTCTCACCATTACGGCTGGTTCTACTGGAATCACTGGAAATCTTGATGTCTCGGGTACTCTGACGTCTGGCACCGCAAACGCCTTCCAAGTTGATGCTTCCGGAAACCTAAATACAACTGGGACACTCACTGCTGCAACCAACGAAACAATTAATGGCATTGATATCACCACGGGAACCGTCAGTGACGTGGTGAACTTAACCATTAACGCCGGTGGAGACTTAACCATCGGAACCATTGGCCTCAATGATGTGGGAACAGACAATATTACTTCTGGTTCATCCTTGGTTGGAACTTTTGATGAATTCGCAAACTCAGCCTCAACAACCGTTCAAGATGTCTTAGATGACCTCGATGCCTCGATCACTACAGCTTTGGCGGGAGATATCTCCTCTGTGACTGCTGGTTCAGGATTAACAGGCGGAGGAGTATCTGGAGATGTCACTTTAAATATTGGTGAAGGCACGGCTATCGATATTAACGCGGATGATATCGCTTGGGATTCGACGGAAGTTGGAACAACCACCTATGGATCCGGTTCTGACTTCACCTGGACCTTGAATGGCTCTGGAGTAACCGATCCCACCCTCGCTGCTGGTAACAATAGTCTGACCCTCACGGCTGGCACAATCACTGCAGCTGGAACGTTGGCATTAGGATCCAACAATGTCACCGTTACTGGTGGAACTCTCTCTACAGCAGAACTCTTACTCCTCGATGGACGATCCGGAACGCTGGTAGACTCCAACAACGTGGCAACGTATGCAACAACTGGAGTCACTGCAGGATCAGGGCTCACAGGTGGTGGAACAGTTGGAGCATTAACACTCAACATTGGAGCGGGAACCGGAATTAGTGTTGCTGCGGATGCCATCGCCTTCGATTTCACTGCAGCATTATCTGGAGATCACACCCTCGCGGCGAATGAATCCAAGTTTGGTGTGTCAGGACTCATCTTTGAAGGGGCCACTGCCAACACGATTGAAACGTACTTCTCCGTTGCCGATGCAACGAGTGCGGACAAGACCATTACCTTCCCTGACTTAACAGGTACGGTACTTCTCTCTGGTCACACCTTCACCGGTGATGTGACTGCGACTTTGGGTGCAGCTAATACAACCGCACTCACCATTGCTTCAGACTCGGTTGCCCTCGGCACCGACACCACTGGGAATTATATCGCCGGACTCACGGAAGGAACAGCCATCGATGTCTCTGGTTCCGCTGGAGAAGCCTGGAGTCCCACCGTGACTTTTGATTCCACAGAACTAGGAACTACCACATTCGGAAGTGGATCAGGAATCACCTGGACCTTTGATGCAGGTGCTACCGACCCAACACTCGCCTTTGCCTCCGATGCCCTCACCATTACTGCTGGTTCTACTGGAATCACTGGAAACTTGGATGTATCGGGAACATTAATCTCTGGTACCGCAAACGCCTTCCAAGTTGATGCCTCCGGAGCCATCACCGCAGCAACTGCTGAAACAATTAATGGTATCGATATTAACACCGGTACTGTCTCGGATGTCGTGAATCTCACCATCAATACCGGTGGAGACTTAACCATCGGTGCCATTGGCCTCAATGATGTGGGAACAGACAATATTACTTCTGGAGCTTCGTTAGTTGGCGTCTTTGATGAGTTTGGTAATTCCGCTTCGACAACCGTGCAAGATGTCCTCGATGACCTGGATGCGGCGATCGCAGGATCCGGTGGAGATATTACCAGTGTAGTCGCTGGCTCCGGATTAACGGGTGGTGGAATCACCGGCGATGTGACCTTGAATGTCGGTGAAGGAACCGCGATTGATATTAACGCCGATGACATTGCCTGGGATTCTACCGAAGTTGGCACTACCACCTATGGATCCGGATCTGGATTTACCTGGACCTTTGATGCAGGTGCTACCGATCCAACTCTCGCCTTTGCCTCCGATTCCATGACGTTAACTGCTGGCGCGATTACCGCAGCTGGAAACCTGACTGTATCGGGGACCACAGGATTAACTCTTTCAGGAGTTGGTGGAGACATCACCTTTGCCAACGGTGAGAAGATTGATAACGATACGGATGGAACTGTTACCATTACCGCACCAACCACAGCAGTCTCTGGAGATTTGAGTGTAGGCGGTGGTGACATTACCACTGCAGGTGGTGAAAACATCGATTTAGGAGAAGCCACGGCAGATACCGCTACCTTCTACATCAATTCTGTTGCCGAACTAGCCCTGAATGCCACCAACTTGACAGCTGGCGCCGCCGAAGGAAATTCACTAGGATCTGCAGCTGCGGAATGGGAGCAGTTGTTCTTGGGTGACGACAATGGAATTGCTTTCGGCTTGGATCAAGATTGGACCTTGGGCTATGATGAAGCCACTGATGATCGATTGGAATTAGTCACCGCTGGTACCTCCGGTATGCTAATTCAGTCTGCAACAGCTACAGGGACTGGTCTTGCCACCACCTTTAATGCCCTCTCCTCCGGAACGGGTTTGGCTCTCTCTTCTACATCTACAGCCTTAACTTCCGGAAGTCTTGCAAGTTTGGACTGGAGTCCAGGATCAGCCACAACAGCCTCTGGAGATCTCTTTAGAATCAATATTGGTACGAATGGGACAACAACTGGAAATCTCTTTGATATTGAAGACACTGGTTCTTCCCTCTTCTCGGTCTCAGAATCTGCAATCACTGCAAATCTCCCAACTTCCTTTACGGCAGCTGGGGATGTCTCGATGGCCTACGATCTCCTCTTTACCAATCAAACAGCAGCCTATATCAAGTCTTATGGACCATTGATTCTGCAAGCTGGTGAATCATTTGAAAACAACAACCTTTCCTTCCAAACCTATGGAACTGGAAATGCCGTCTTTGATTTCCAAGGAACCGGAGATGTGGTGATCAACTCTGCAGATCCCAACATTATTTTGGATACGAAGACAGCCACCGATACCGATTTCTGGTTAGGTGTTCAAGAAGATGCAGGGTCGGATGATGACGACCTTTTCCAGATTGGTGATGGAACAACACCAGGTACCAATGCCTTCTTAACGATCAACACCTCTGGAAATGTGGGAATCGGAACCACCGGACCGGATGGAAAACTCGATGTCTTAGCTACCTCCGGTTCTCAATTACGACTAACCTATGCTGATGGGTCTACCTACTCCGACTTGACCACCGATACGAACGGGGATCTGACCATCGCTCCCTCTGGTGGAGATCTCACGCTGTCTGGAAATACTACCATTTCCGGGACCACAGGATTAACACTTTCAGGGGTTGGTGGAGATATCACCTTTGCGAATGGAGAAAAAATTGATAACGATACGGATGGAACTGTTACCATTACCGCACCAACCACAGCAGTCTCTGGAGATTTGAGTGTAGGCGGTGGTGACATTACCACTGCAGGTGGTGAAAACATCGATTTAGGAGAAGCCACGGCAGATACCGCTACCTTCTACATCAATTCTGTTGCCGAACTAGCCCTGAATGCCACCAACTTGACAGCTGGCGCCGCCGAAGGAAATTCACTAGGATCTGCAGCTGCGGAATGGGAGCAGTTGTTCTTGGGTGACGACAATGGAATTGCTTTCGGCTTGGATCAAGATTGGACCTTGGGCTATGATGAAGCCACTGATGATCGATTGGAATTAGTCACCGCTGGTACCTCCGGTATGCTCATTCAGTCTGCAACGGCTACAGGGACTGGATTAGCGCTCAGCGTTAATGCCCTCTCCTCCGGTACCGGTCTCTCCCTCGCCTCTACCTCTACAGCCTTTACTTCCGGTTTCTTAGCCAACTTCGATTGGAGTCCGGGATCGGCAACGTCTGCCACTGGAGATCTCTTCCGAATCAACATTGGCACCAATGGCAGTACCAGTGGCAACTTGTTCTCGGTTGCTGACACGGCCTCATCTCTCTTCTCTGTCTCTGAGACTGCTATCACTGCCGCCTTACCAGTCGCCTTTAATGCCCCTGGGGATGTCTCAATGGCATATGATTTGCAGTTTACCAATCAAACGACATCTTCTATCAAGTCCAAGGCTCCGCTCTACATTGAAGCCGGAGAAAATTATGAGAGTAACGACTTGACTCTACGCACCTACAATGGAGGCGATATCGTCGCCGACCTAACAGGTACGGGGAACTTTGTGGTTAGTAACACCTCCACATCGGTAACCGGCACAACCGCCACTGATCTTAATGTGGCGGGTGGATTTATCACCACCAATGATCTGGATACCATCTCATTATTGGTGCGTAACGGAAACACGGGAGCGATCACCATGACCAACGTAGGAACCGCTGGCGCCCAAGGTGATCCAGGTGTATTGACTGTTGAAGGGGCTGGATCATCTACCACTGCCTACAACTTAATTACCGCGTACAATTCCTTAACACGTTCTGATGCTGCTTCAGTCTTCCGCGTCCGAGCCGATGGAACAGTCTATGGTGAAGCTGCCTTCCAAACTACGGGTGCCGACCTTGCAGAATACTTTGAAAAGGAAGGCGACCTGCCCACTAATGAAGTCGTGGGTATTAACTATGAAACTGGAAAAGTGCGTCGATTCCAGTCCGGAGACAAACTCTTAGGTATCACCTCCAATCGCGCTGGTTTTGTTGGAAACTACCCTAAAGGGAAAACCGATGAACAAATTGCTGCCAGTTATGCTTTGGTTGGATTCACTGGACAGCTCGATGTTAAACTAGACGATCAAGAAGGCTCCATTCGCCCCGGAGATCCGCTGCGACCTTCGACACAATCGGGACGCGCTACCAAAGCCAATAAACCAGGCTATATTATCGGATATGCCTTGGAAGCTTGGACCCCAGGCTCTGGAGATCGTGACGTCTTAGTGTATGTGAATCCATCGTTTGCTGATCCCACGATGGCACTGGATAACCAAGGCCAAATGGTTGCTGATGGATTAGCACAACTTGCCAGTAATCCAGAAGCAGAAGCCAATAAAACGCTGATTCGTTCGATTGCCGCTTCCCTCTCCGAAATTGTGGAGTCTACGAGTAATGTCTTTACCACGTTGATTGCTGGAACTATTCAATCTTCGTCGATTCAAACAGACACGTTAACCGTTGGGGGAAAGAGTCTGCATAACTTAGTCATCGATACGATTGCACAAAATGGATACTTAGTTTCCCAGAGTGAGCGCGTGGATACTCGAGAAGCCTCCATCTCTGGAATTCTGACGGCTGCCGAGGCCACCATCTCTGGAAACTTGACAGCTAAAAATATCACCGAAATGGCAAATCGGCTAATTACCGCAGAAGCTTCCATTTCATCCCTGTTGGCTCAGGATTCCACAATCTCCGGACAACAAAAGGATGAATTGCTTGCGAGTTTGAATCCAGAAATTAAATTGATTGTCTCCGATCTGCTTTCCGACAGTGCCGACTGGAATACAGAGGCTAGCAGTTCTGCGGATCTGATTTCGGCCGATGCGGTTTTTGCTAACGAATACTTAAACGTCCAAGGCACGGCCAGTATCACCAATGCTCACATCAATACGGCCCTCATTGTAGGAAGCAGTATGGCATTTGACAAAAACTCGATTAATCTTATTTCCGACACCGAGTCGACCCTTTATGTCCAAGCTACCGGGACTGGAACCTTAGATCTGTTAGCTGGGGCTCTCACCCTTAATCGCGAAGGTGGATTAGTGGTGACAACCGACGCTCTCTTTACCCAAGACGTGACCGTCCAGGGTCAACTGTCAACAACCTTGATTGCTCCGGAATCCAAGATTTTAGGGATTCAACTGGCTAGTGAGAGTGGGGTTCTTTCCAGTGAAAGTGGCAAACTTGCCATCAAGAGCGGGATGACAGAAGTTGCCTCTATTGATGCCAGTGGATCTGCAACTTTTGCTAAACTGACCTTGAGCGCCCCAACCACAGCGAGTGGATCGGCAACAAACGCAAGTACTGGAAAAGCCGTCTTGAAGCAAGGACAAACCGATGTCATTATTTATACCACTCAAGTGTCCTCGGACTCGTTAATCTATATCACACCAACGAGCAGTACGAATAACCAAGTCTTGTATGTCTCTGGCAAACAAGGTCAAGACGAGACAACTACTACCGTGGGTGGGTTTACGGTCACGCTGGACCAAGCCTTGAGTAAGGATGTGGAGTTTAACTGGTGGATTATCAACTAATGAAACGACATCAAAAACGCATACCAGCATCTCGTTCGTTGCGTCGGCTCTATGTTTTGGCGATCACTCTTCCTGTTGTACTCATTCTCATCCCCTTGGTATTCTTCTCCTTACGTCAAGCTCCCTTAAGTCAAGCAGCCTGGTTTGATGCCAATTGGGCCTATCGAAAACGAGTCAACATCCCCTCCCATTCCTCCTTAGAATCCTCTGTCTATGTCTCTGTCCCCTCCTTTGATGCCACAGACTCTACCAAGTTCCAAGCTGATTGTGGTGATCTCCGCTTCACCAAAGAAAATGGACAGTTACTCAAATTCTATGTCGTAGATTGTGATGCCACGGCCAACATCCATGTCCTCTTTGATTCCCTCCCAGCTGGGGAATCCAACTACTATATGTATTATGGCAACCCCACCATTGCCAATGGATTTGAATCCGCTGACTTCTCCTCCGCTGCCTCCGGCCTCGGTTCTCTCGCCCTCCAGTCCGAAGAATCTACCCCAGGTCCTGTCGCGTACTGGAAGATGGATGAAGCCCAGGGACAGTTTATCGAAGATAGTACGACAAAAAACTATGATGGCACATTAGGCAACTCGACATCTGCTAACTCCACCGACCCTGTCTGGCAATCGAAAGATCGCTGTGTGAGTGAAAGTTGTTTATACTTTGATGCAGTGGAAGATTATGTCAACGTGGGAGATATTAATGCGCTCGAGTTTACGGGAAACTTTTCCACTTCCCTTTGGTTCAAAAATCCTGGACCCGCCGGGTCCAGTCACGTGTTGGTCAATTATGGAACTAGCAACGACTGGCTCTATGCCATCTTTTTTCATACCGATGAAACTCTGCACTGTAAAGTGTACCAAGCCAATTCAGGAAACACATACCTAGAGGCCATCGTAACGACGAATTATCGCGATAGTAAATGGCATCATCTAGAATGTACGGTTTCCGGCACGACAATGACCCTGTACATTGATGGTGTAGCTGTAGCCACAAGCTCGAGTACTTCGGGAACACGCGACACCGCGACCGCCGGAACCTTAAGCATCGGTCGATTTAACCATAGTTCGACCTATTTGTATAAAGGATATATCGATGAGGTCAAAATGTATGGGTACGCGCGTACCCCCGCCCAGATAAAAATGGATATGGCTAGCAATCGGGCCGCTCAACTAGGAGGAAACGACCCCACCACCTTTCTCTCGGAAGGTCTCGTTGGCTACTGGAAGATGGATGAACTACTGACGGCAGGAACGTCGGTGGTTGATGATTCGGGCATCGGGAATACTGGCACCATCACCGGCACAAATGAAGGTGGGACGGCCGATGCTTCCGGTGGATCTACAACGGTGTTAGTTGATACCGATGGAACACTGTCGTCCGTTGACGACATGTATGTTGGAATGTATCTGCAAATCACCGCAACCTGTGGCGGTAATACGATTAACACCATCCGTGTTATTAACGACTATGTGGGGAGTACTAAAACCTTTACCACGGATGCATTCGCTGCCACCTTAAACTCGTGTAACTATCAAGTTGTCCACAAAACTGGCACCGCGCGCTTTGGCAACGCGGTGTGGATGGATGGAACCAATGACTACATCAGCGTTGCCAATGCTGCTTCCCTCCAACTGCAACAGTTCACTCTAGCCGCCTGGGTGAAGACGACGTCCTCAGGAAGTTTACAGACGTTTATATCCAAAGATAACGATAGCAATACCACACGCAATTATTGGCTCGGTCTTACATCAGGAGGTGCGTACGGAACCGATGGCTCCATCGTGTTATTTTCCAAAGTTGGAGGAGTAAACGATGGAGTGGCAGTCGCAGGTACAACCCTAGTCAATGATGGAATTTGGCATCATGTTGCCGCGACCATGGATGGGACTCGAGCGTCTATTTTTATTGACGGAAAATTGGAAAGTAGCACGACCTATACCGGCACTTTATATACCGGAACCGAAGTCGTGTACTTGGGAGGTGCACCCACAACCCACCCGTACAAAGGAATTATCGATGAAGCTCGCATTTATAACCGCGCCCTCTCACCTCTTGCAATCGAACAACTTGCCAACTGGGCTACAGGACCTATAGGGTACTGGCCCATGGATGAAGGGAGTTGGACCAATGACTGTTCAACCGCCACAGTACAGGAAAAATCGGGAAATGCCTATTCAGCAATTGCGTGTCCAAATTCGACTGGACCCATGGGTGGAGCCGAGGGGAAATTTGGCAAAGCTGGATTTTTTGATGGGGTGAATGACTATATACGATCGGTTGGCACACCATATACCATCACCAACGGGAGTGCCAGCGTCATGGCCTGGATCAATCCTTCTACAATCACACCTGCTGGAGTGATTGCCGGAGGAGAAAATGGGTCCACATATGGGTTTGGACTGGCACAGCTTGCTGGAGGCGGACTGTTTGGAAATGTACGCAACCAAACCCAATCGGTCTTAACTAGCTGCAATACGTCCACAGGAATTCTCTCCGCCAATACTTGGAGTCATGCGGCCGTCACCTATGAAGATACACTAACCGGAGTGAACGTTCGTATCTATTTAAATGGCGTCCTGGTAAAAACCTGCGCGATCGCGGGACGAATAAGTAGCAACGCTGCAATCTTGATAGGAGCTCTTAACAGTGGTGTTTCAACCCAGTTCCCGGGGAAAATGGATGATCTTCGTGTATATAACTACCAGCGAACCAGTGAACAAATTATTGAAGATATGAATGGGGGACATCCACTGGCCGGTTCCCCGGTTGGCTCTCCGATTGCCTATTGGGCATTGGATGAAGTCCAAGGCACCACCATTAACTCCCGCTCTAGTATCGCGTTTACAGAGACTTTAACCGGCACCACTTGGAAAACCAAAACCGACTGTAAACTCAATGGTTGTTTAGACTTTGATGGTAGTGATGACGTCCTAACAGTCACCAATGGTGATGCGATTGATTTTGATGTGACATTAACACAAGGTGTCACGATCTCTTCTTGGATTAATGCCGATTCTGATGGCGAAAATGATGTGGGTCAAATTTTTTATAAAGGCACCACTACCTGGTGTCGGGTAGATTCCCAGTCAGGAAGTAATCTGGATATTGAATGTAGTCTAGATTTAACCGGAAGCGACGCAACGCTTAATGTAAGTTCTCCGATCACTACCGGCACCTGGAACCATATTGCCCTAACATATACAGATGATAGCGACGATGAGATTAGTCTGTGGGTAAATGGAATACGGAAAGGAACCTCCACGAATGGATCGGGTTCCCCTGCAATTACAGATACGGCAAATTTCCTGGTTGGCGGAACAACCACCGCAAATTTTGATGGAAGAATTGACGAGTTTAAAATCTACAGCGGTGAGCTTAGCTCCGAAGAAATTCGTGTGGATGCGAATGCCAACGCAGCCTTAAATATCAATAGCACCTCCACCGCCGAGAGTGCCCAATCCGTGGATGGGAGCGGGAATCCCCCAGCTTCCTATTTACAATTCGATGACAATACTGGCACTACTGCTGTTGATACCAGTAGCACGGGAAACACCGGGACGCTGACTAGTGGACCCGTGTGGACGCAAGGGAAAATTGGGACAGGGGTGCGGTTAGATGGTACCGACGATTTTATTGCCCTTCCGGACAATAGTACGGACAGTCACACCGTAGGCACTGTGTGTGGTTGGGTCTATTACAATAAGCCTACTGATGATGGGACGCAGGGCAGCTTTTTCTCCGTTGCCGACACCGGAGGAACGGTGACCAAGCATTCGATCTATATCTCTGATACGGGGAGTGATATCGCCCGTTTACGCGTCCACATTCGACAAGATGGCACCGCCAATGATGCGTACGATTACACCTCTGCCGACAATGCCATTCCCCGTCTTACCTGGACACATCTATGTCTGCGCCAAGCTGGGAGCGGCTTGGGAGTCGAGATGTTTGTCAACGGCGTAAAGATTGCGGTCACCGCCACCGATGGCGGAGCTGGGAGCTTAAATGACTGGTTTGATGATGGTGCAGCCTCGGTGGAAGCGGTTACGATAGGCAACATCCAAGACAATAGTCCCGACTCTTTCTTGAATGGGTCGGTGGATGAATTCAAGTTGTATAACTATGCCCGCACCGATGCTCAAATTGCCTATGACTTTAGCCGGGGAGCTCCCATCGCTCATTGGAAACTGGATGAATGTCAAGGAAACACCTTAAACGACTCTTCTGGGAAAGGAAACAACGGCACCCTTACCGTTGGGGCTAGCGGCTCCCAAACCACCGCTGGTACCTGCACTACCGCTTCCACTGCCTGGGGAAATGGATCGACTGGGAAATTTAATGGAAGCTTAAACTTCGATGGGAGTGATGACTATGTTTCGATTGCCGATACCAGCATCTTTTCACCCGACGTCGGAGAACAATCAGTAAGCGTCTGGTTCAAAACTTCGGCCGATTATTCCGGTGGCATTGGATACATTTTTTCCAATGTGGGGACTACTACAACCCACCGATTTAACATCTATGTAAACACCACCAATCGCGTTGCTTGTAATGTCGGCAATGCCTCCGGAAGTGGGACCGTTTCTCCTTCCCCGCTGGTCAACGACGGTGCTTGGCACCACTTTGTGTGTACCCTCAGTTACAATGGGAGCAGTCATGAGGTCTACATGTTCTTAGATGGTAAAACTGTCTCGGGAAGCGCTGGTTTTAACGGAAATACCATCACTACAACCGGACGTAGCAAAACCATTGGCACGTATGCAGCAACGGTTGGTAGTAATAATTTCACCGGTCAAATTGATGCACTACAAATCTTTAACTATCGTTTATCCATCTATCACGCCCGCAAACTCTATAACAACAACGCCTCTCTGTTCTTTGGACCGTCTTCGGGTTCACCGTAGAATGGTCGTTTTGTTCTGATGCTTCGCCCTATATTGTGAGTCTTTTTTGTCATGGTATGGATGTTTTTGTAGCAATATGATCTTGTAGATTGTTCCTTCACTGTTGATTTATCCCTAGTACAATCAAGAAAAAATTGGCATACTATGAGAGTGAAGCGCATTCGCAGTGGTCACCGGAAATTACGTTCCCGGAGTTTTTCTCGACTCCTGATTTTGGCGATCACTCTTCCTGTTGTACTCATTCTCATCCCCTTGGTATTCTTCTCCTTACGTCAAGCTCCCTTAAGTCAAGCAGCCTGGTTTGATGCCAATTGGGCCTATCGAAAACGAGTCAACATCCCCTCCCATTCCTCCTTAGAATCCTCTGTCTATGTCTCTGTCCCCTCCTTTGATGCCACAGACTCTACCAAGTTCCAAGCTGATTGTGGTGATCTCCGCTTCACCAAAGAAAATGGACAGTTACTCAAATTCTATGTCGTAGATTGTGATGCCACGGCCAACATCCATGTCCTCTTTGATTCCCTCCCAGCTGGGGAATCCAACTACTATATGTATTATGGCAACCCCACCATTGCCAATGGATTTGAATCCGCTGACTTCTCCTCCGCTGCCTCCGGCCTCGGTTCTCTCGCCCTCCAGTCCGAAGAATCTACCCCAGGTCCTGTCGCGTACTGGGGATTTAACGAAGGAACCGGACAAGTGACACAAGATTCGACCGCAAATGACAATGATGCGACCTTTGGAAGTTCGACCTCCATCTCTACCGATGACCCTGTCTGGGTTACCAATAGTCAGTGCGTCGTCGATAAGTGTTTACGCTTTGATGGTACCAATGATTATGTACTGGCAACCGATGATCCCACGTTGGATCTAGGAAATACGCTGACGATTGAAGCGTGGATTTTCCCCAACAGTACGACCATTGACTGGCAAGGCATTGTGCATAAAGGCACTCCAAGTAGTTGGGATGCACGTGCCTACAGCTTATATCTAGATCAAGACGAAATTGCTGTGAGTTACAAAAATGGGAATGGCTGGCAGGAGTTTCGAACCACCACCGCAAATATCGTAACCAGTCGCTGGACCCATGTGGTGTACAGCCGCGATAGCACAACAGAACGTATTTTTGTCAACGGGCTGCAGCGAGCCGAAGGTAGCGTGACTGAAGCCATGTCGGATGATACCTATGCCTTAACGATTGGAGCCGTAACGGCAGGAGCCGATGGTGTAGAGAAGTTTTTAGGAAGCATTGATGAAGTTAAATTGTATACGTACGGTCGCAGCGCAACGCAGGTTAAATCGGATTATAATCAGTTCGCCGGTAAGCTGGGTGGACAACCCCAAGATACGTTAAGCAATGGCTTAATTGGCTATTGGAAACTGGATGAAAGTAGCGGAAATGCCGCAGATGCTTCGGGAAATGGATTTACGTTAACCAATGCCAACAGCACTGCCTACGCCAATGGCAAATATGGAAATGGCATTGATAACGAGCGTGGTAGCTTCAATTATTTGTACATTGCTGACAATGCAACTCTGTCGGTCACCGGAGCCCTGAGCCTATCTGCATGGATCAAACCGGAGTCCACTACTGCAGCCACACACTTTAATATCATCGGAAAGTGGGACGATACGAACTTAAGCTATCTTCTGACGCAATATGGCGATGAAGTCCGCCTATTTATCGATACAGACACCTTTTTGGTAACTACAGCTACCAGCAATTTAGTGACAGGAACTTGGTATCATGTAGCGGGAACCTATGACCCCCGAACCCGGATTGCCAATGTCTTTGTCAACGGTGAACTAGCAGCAACTTCCACTGGAGCTCCGAGCGCAATTGGGGACACCGGTGAAACCTTTCTCGTGGGAGCTGCGCATTATTCCTTCGGGGGATCGGACTATTACGATGGTCTAATCGATGAACCACGTATCTATAATCGCGCGTTAAGTCCTGCAGAAATTCGGCAATTGTACGCCACACCCCCCAGTCCTGTTGGGTACTGGAATCTTGACGATAATAGCGGGAGTACGGCGCTTGATACTTCCACACGAGATAATGAGCTCACCTTAACGAATACCCCGACTTGGAAGACCGGAAAATATGGATCAGGAATTGCCTTTGCTGGATCCAATCAGCATTTAACACGTGCCGATGATGCTGATTTTGATTTTGCCGATGATGCGGACATGTCGATTAGCCTCTTTTTCAAACATGAAACCGCTTCTGCCCAAGAAGTCATTCTGTCCAAATTTAACGAGGCTGGCTACAAGGTCATTATGGAATCGGATGGGGATATTACGTGTGGGTTAGATTATGACTCGACTTGGTCACCGACCGACTCTGCGACGTCCACGGCGGCAACCTACGATGACAATACTTGGCATCATGTAGAGTGTGTGAAATTAGGTGCTACAAGTCTAAAACTCTATATCGATGGATTACTGATTGCCACCGATTCTTCGTTGACGGCAACCAATACGCTAACCAACTCCGATCCACTGTATATCGGAATTGATGCTGATGGCACCTCGAATGATTTTACTGGCTCCGTAGATGAGATAATAATCTACAACTACGAGCGAACGTATCGCTTAGTCAACCAAGACTTCAATGGAAGTCGGACTACCGTCCAAAACCTCTCTCCAAGTTTGTATTGGGCGATGGATGAATCCTCCGGTGCTATTGCTCACCATACAGGAAGTAGAACGGACAATGGTACAGTTACCGGCGCAAGTTTTAAAAAGAATGGGAAAGTAAACGGATCCTTGTCTATGGATGGTTCTGGAGACATTATCACTGGTACATCCAGCCCTGCAATCGATGGCAAAGATGGCATCACTTTTAGTATGTGGATTAATCCCACTTCCTTGACTAATTCTACCCTGCCGACACTGTATAACCGCGGAGCACAAAGCACATCAGTAGGGTTTCACTGGATCTACTTTAACGTCAGTGGAACCCTCTTTCAGTATCAATACGCCAATGGGAGTTCAGCAATTCAAGTGACGCTAGGGGCACCAATTGTGGTGGGGAGCTGGCAGCATATCGCCATCTCTCATGATCGGGTCAATAAAGTTATCAAGACCTATTACAACGGCAGACATGTTGATACCGACACCTATTCTGATAGTGCTGCTGAAGTCAACACCGGGACACCGTATGTTGGAGGATACCAAGGTCTTTCCTCGGCTACCTATGGGTATCAGGGGTATATTGATGAGTTTAAGATTTACCAAACAGTCATGTCTGATCAAGAAATTGCCATGGATTTTAATGCCGGATCAAGTTTGAATTTGGGTGTGACTGCTGCCAGCGAATCTGGACAACTCGCGGATGGAGCGGGATGGCCTCCCTTAGGGGAATGGAAATTAGACGAGAAGAGTGGAACGTCCGCACCTGATACCTCCGGAAACGGATATACTGCTACCCTGAATGCTAACTTTGGTCAGGATCGCAAAAACACGGGATGGTTACGCGGGAAAATTGGAAACGGTCTACAGTTTGACGGCAATAATGACGTCATGCAGATGGCAAACTCCATCTTTGGTCTAGTTGGGTCAGGATCCTTTACTGTCGAAACGTGGATAAAAGTGGATACGATTTCTGCCGCGATCAATCATCGTATTTTGACCTATCAAATTGGAAGTGGAGGTACGGATGGCTACCATCTTGCGTTAGTAGGTAGCTCGAATGGAACCTGTGGCTCGCGCGTTATCTTTGAAATTGAAAAGTCAAATACCAACTACACCGCTGGCTGTTCGACGAGTAATCCTGCTATCGCCCTCAATACTTGGTACCACTTGGTTGGAGTTTTCGTGGGAGCCAGTAATACACCGAGTTTGTATATTAACGGAGTCCTCCAAACGGGAACCGCGACGATGGGGCTTGGATTGGGAGTTGCCAACACGTTGACTTGGGGAAGCCAGTCATCCGCCGGATCCAATTTATTTGATGGCACGATCGATCACACGGTAATCTATAACTACGCACGAACACCAACACAGATACTATATGACTATAATCGAGGTGGTCCGTTTCTTTTCTACCAATTTGACGAATGTCAAGGAACCGCAATGAATGATGTTAGTGGAAACACAAACCATGGAACCTGGTTTGGAACAAGTTCAGGGTCTCAAACAGCTGTTGGCACGTGTAACACAAGTTCAACTGCCTGGGGAAATGGGGCAACGGGGAAAATTAACGCCTCCCTTAATTTTGATGGGACCGATGATTATGTTGCGCTGCCGGATGACATCATGGATACCCAAACTATCGGTTCCCTGTGTTCCTGGTTTTATTATGACGTTCCGACAGACGTAGGGACACAAGGAACACTCTTTTCCTATTCTGACTCCACTGGATCGAATGTCAAACATAACTTTTTTATCTCAGACACCGGCGCTGACTCTGCTGCAGTTTACGCAAGTCTTCGAAATAGCACTACATCAAATCAGATTACCTATCTTTCAGCAAACGATGTAGTCCGACGACAGACCTGGGAACATATCTGTTATGTGCAAGATGGCACTGGCGTCGATCTCTACATCAATGCCAAACCTGTTAACTGGGCTTCCACAACGTTAGCAGGCACCGGAACTCTTGATGATTGGTTTGATGATATTGCAACAGATGCCGAGAATGCCACAATCGGAGAAATTGAAGATAATAGTCCCGATTCGTGGTTTACAGGGAAAATTGATGACTTTCGAATCTACAGTTACCCCCTTACACAAGCTCAAATTCTTAAGCTCATGCAAGCTGGAAGTGCGGTTAAATTTGGCCCGTCCAGTGGTTCTCCATAGCATAGAGATCCCTCTAGAGATAAGTTAAAAAACCTGCTATTGTGGAAGGAAAGAATATTCGATAACCTTATACTCCGGTTGTTAGCTCTACAAAGGGTTTTATTTATGCGCAACTCACTTCTCTCCAAATTCAGTGCCGTTAGTGCTGTCGGAT
Source organism: uncultured Pseudomonadales bacterium (assembly GCA_964635905.1). Lineage (GTDB taxonomy): Bacteria > Patescibacteriota > Microgenomatia > UBA1400 > UBA12028 > JACOVC01. The sequence continues at coordinate 86,578 of CAZWPK010000001.1, read as the reverse complement.
TAACATTCTTGCTTCCGTTGGCTTTTCTCCCTTTTCTACCGGAGAGTTTTGAAGGTGGTAAACGACTGATTGTCATTGCCCTAGCGTTGATTGGTTTGACTCTTTTTGCAGTTCTTTCCTTTTTCCGTCGTAAGTTAGTGATCACACGCACCCCACTCAACCTTGGATTTATTGTCTTACTCCTCTCGACATTAATGTCAATCGTTGTTTCCGCACCAAATAAAATGGCAGCTCTGACTGGGACAGGAATGTTTTATATTGCTTGTGCTTTACTTTACTTCCTAGGAACGGCGTTGCTACATAGTCGATTAACGTCAAAAATTGTCTACGCCTTGGGTGCCAGTGGAGTAATAATAAGTATCCTTTCTGCGCTCGATCGGGTTGGAATAAACCTCAACCCCTTGATTGGTGCGGGCAACTCCACCCTCTCGGGAATCTTTCCCAATGGAGGTCCTCTTCTCAATACCACGGTGCTTATCGTCGCATTGGCTGCTACACTCACATTTTTTGTAACTTCAAAGAAAACTGTAGAAAAATTGGTTGTCGCTGCGATGAGTGGACTCATGGTCTTAGGATTGCTCCTCAATGCCTCTCTCTTGCTTCCCGGTCAACCACAAAGTCCAGTATTAATGAGTTTTCAGCAAAGTTGGAGTATTGCGCTCGATGTGCTTAAAAATCCACGTACTGCAATCCTAGGGGTTGGAACTGAAAGTTATCTCAATGCTTTTAGCATTTTGCGCCCTGTTGCCATGAACCAAGGTGAGTTCTGGTTCATTCGATACGCAAATGCTCGTAGCTTCCCACTCGATATTGTGGTGACCCATGGAATTGTCGGTTTATCAGCACTAGCTCTCATTGGCTTGGGAATTCTTGCGTTACTGAGAAAAACACAGAAACAAGACTTACCTGTTGCCGCCGCAACCCTAACGATCGTCATTCTCTTCCTTCTTCTCCCCGTCAATGTCATTTTGCTTGCTCTCTTTACCTTGTTGGCAATGGTATGGGCAACAAATACCCGTTCCTATTCTCTTCCCAGTGAGGGAGTGGAGGAGTCGGAATTCTCATTAGTCAACGCGAAGGATAAGACAAGTAAGGATGAACGTCAGGTTGCTTTTGGTGTCTTGGGATTTGTCTGTGTGGTTTTGTGCGCTCTTTCTGGAATTGCCCTTTTCTTTAACATCCGTTCAGCGATTGCCAAAACTGTTTTTAATCAATCATTAGCTGCCATTCGAGCAAATAAGGCAAAAGATGCGTACGATTTAACACGACGTGCAATTCAAATCGCTCCCCATCATGAGGAATTTCGCCGTTCCTTTGCAAACACGAACGTACTGATTGCCCAAGGATTAACACAAAAAAAAGAACCTTCGGAGGATGATCGAAAGACAGCGCTCACCTTGATTCAACAAGGGATTAATGAAGCAAAAGCTGCAGTAGCGCTTGATCCTGCTAATGTAGCCAACTGGCAAACCTTAGCAACCATCTATGAAGCACTGATTGGAGCTGCACAACAAGCTGACCAATGGACAGTTGCTGCCTATGTTCAAGCCATTCAACGAGCGCCATCGGATCCTAAAATCCGGGTTGATTTAGCCGGTGTTTTCCGCCGCGCGAAAAACTTAGACCAGGCTACTCGATTATTAGAACAGGCCGTCCAACTCAAACCAGATTACGCTAATGCGTACTTTAACTTGGCTGATATTGCAAAAGAAGTAAAAAAGGAACCACAACAGCTTGCCTACTTAGATAAGACTCTCACTCTGATCAAACAAGATGATCCACAATATGAAAAAATTAAAGTAGAAGCAGATGCCTTACGCAAGAAACTGGGGGATGCCGCCAGCGCAGCGGCGACACAGACAGCAACGCCTTCTGCAACCCCGAAGCCAACAGCAACGCCTCGACCACAAGCCATTGAGGCGACCCAAAGTGCCACTCCAAAAGTCAACACCCCCGTCAGCTTGACGGATGACGCAGGGATTGCCTCCGCATCGGCGATTCCGGATGTGCCGGAGGAATAGTGTTAGTTGAAAAATAGAATGCAAGAAACCGCTCCATCAGGGGCGGTTTTAATACATACCAATCATTAGTCCCGTGGTGCCGGAATGATTTCGTAGGCGGCAAAGATATCAGACTCTCCAGCTCGGCTGGCAAAATATTGCAACGCGGAAGCGATTTGGACTTTTCTAGTTTGCGATTTCTCCTCTGCTACTTTATAGATCCCTACATGAGCGTTTAGTGCTAGCATGCGGGCCTGCGCAAGTAGGATTACTAAAACCTGTTGTTGGTCAGTGAATCGCGCATCCTCTAGACTACGAGCTATTGCTGCGGTTACCTGTTCAATTGTAAGTTGTCGATAAAGGGTAGTCTCTGTCATAGATATCTGATTATAGTCTCAAGTGTACTGGGGTCAATAGTATTCCTATTGGTTACACACCACGTATTGTGTTCCACCTGTCGACACGTTACAACGCGTTTGTGATTTGGCGATATCCGGATCGGAGATGTTTTCTAGGTTTGTTGTCAACAAATAATCGACGGTTGCATTTGCCGCATAGCGATACACATAGGTACTCCGATTGAGTGGATCCTGCGGAATACGCCCCATATAGACATTCCCATTTGCGCTAAATGCACTGCCAAAGGCACAGGCAGATGTTCCGGAGGCTCCACAACCTAAGATTTGGCCAGAAGCATTATTTCCAGGAAATGCACCATAATCATTTTGATACAGCTGTAGTGCATCCCGTATAGCCCGAAGATCTGCTTTTCGTCGTGCATCACGGGCACGCTCCCGAGCGCCAGAAAGATTGGTTACCACTAGTCCAGTAAGGATTCCGATAATCGCAATAACCACAATCAATTCCACTAAGCTAAACCCCTGTTGGAGGACAAAACGCGAAAGCACTTTGATCTTCATAGCATTTCCTTTATGGCATGGTAGATACAGCACTACCGATCGTGACATTTGAACTGGATACTCCATAGGTACACGCCAGTGTCCCCGTGGAGGCACAGTTGGGTGCAATCGCAGTGAAGGTGGTATTGTCATTATCTCGAGTATTTTGTAGGGTGGTAAACAGTTGGTAAGATCGACCTGTTGTGCTTCCCACATAATAGTACCGTTGAGGAGACAGATCTGAGGGCAATTTACTCATATACACTGCCCCTCCAGTAATCGAAAAGGCAGCACCCCAACTGCACGTTGACGTCCCCGCTCCACAACCTAGGATAGTTCCATTACTGGCAGATCCAGGATAGTTTCCAAAGTCTGCATGATATTGTTCTAAAGCAGCCTGGATTTGTTTTAAATCACTCTTCCGTCGTGCATCGTTAGCTTTGATTCGACTGGATTGAAAGTTGCCTACCGCCAGCATTGCGAGGATGCCAATAATTGCCATCACAACAATTAACTCAAGAAGAGTAAAACCAGAATCGAGAAAGAATTTTTGACGTGTCACTGCCATAGCCTATCTTCCTACTATAGCCTGTTTTTTGACAGTACTCAAACCCCCAAAGACGGCACCTCGTCTCTTTTTGTTGTCGTCGTACGAAAACCCGATCGTTGTTATCCACACAGTCAATGCTTTTGTGCAAAAGAGTGTGGACTACTCCAGTGAAACATCGAAGCTGTGGTGGGGGTAACTTGCCAGAGATGAACCGATTTACCCACTTGCACCGGTGTACCGTTTCAAGGAATAATTCCAAAAGCGTGTGCTAAAAAAAAGTAACATCACTGCTGTTCCGATCAAGAGTCCGCCGCGTTCCAGCGTTCCCTTTCCAAGCAAAAACTGTGTCGGGATACTGACGGTTATCAGCGCGATAAAAAAGACTGGAGAAAGTACGGAAGGCACATAGCGGAGTAAGTCCACGGGATTTCGCGCAGTGGACATATATAGGGACCCCAACTCCAGCAGATTAGAAAGATAACTCCTCCAGAGTAACAAGGAGATTAGCAAAACGTGTACGGCATACAGGATTGCTATCCCCGCAATCCCCATCAAGAAAAAAAGTCCCCAGCGTTCCGGCGATAACGCGATCCCCTGACGGTCCGCTAACCAGGACAGAAAGAAGATCCCGGCTGTCATACGAATCGTCGACGCATAGGCAATTTCGCTGGTGGTTAACAGAAATAACGTGTTGATGGGTTTTAGGGCTAAGCTATCAATCTCTCCGAAATGAAGCATTCGAGCGGCTGCTGAAAAGTTTTTGGTAAAGAAAAGATGAAAAATACCAGCGAGCACCCAGTATGCGGCGTTGAGCATCTGAATCTCTCCGGATTTCCACCCCGCTACTTGGGAAACATTGGAGGTTAATAAGCTAATCGTGATGATGCTAAAGCCTCCCCATAAGAAACCGGAGAGCACACTGTTAATAAAGTCCATCCGATAGACCAAGGTTTTGCTCCAGTTGGCTTTAAACAATTGCCGATAGATGTTTGCAATGCGTTTCATTGTCCTACCCCACTATAGGCTCGAGCCCCAACTTTCCAGATCACCCGGTATCCAAGGTACAAGATCGTCAGCCAGAGAAGCTGCAGCACCAATCTCCACAAGATCGTGGGTCCGTGCGGAATCCCCTGCAAGAATTCCACAGGGATGGGAAGAATCGAGGCAAACGGTGTAAGGTAGGCCATGGTCTTGAATTGCTCTGGGAAATGCGATAACGGAATCATGGATCCGGTGAACAATAATAGGACGACCTCGTAGAGCTCAAACAAACCTTTGGTCGAGGTAACCCAGATTGCGCTTAATCCAAGTAGCATGGTAAGGAGAAAGGAAATGAGAAATCCCAGACATGCACTGACCAGAAACAACAGCATCAAGCCAAGGGACTGCGTAATGTGAATCGGAAATCCCGATAGCCAAACCACAACCAGCAGAAGAACTGCCCAAAAGCCAGAGAGAATTCTCCAATTAATCTCCCCATAGAACTTCATGACCAGATAGGAAATGGGCTTGAGCAAATAGTTAGAAAGTTCGCCTTTTTGGATATCCAAGACCGAGACATCAGTCTCCGTATGCGAAATCAATACGTTGCCACACAGAAGCATGAGTAAGTAATACGAAATTAATGTCTGTAGGTCCGCGTTGGTGTATGCGGACGGATTGGAATGTATTTTTGCCATCCAAAAAATGATTAAAATTCCAATTCCGGTACAGTTGACCAGCATCCACACCAAGGAACGCAGCTTATACTGCAGCACATCCTGCATATGGAGTAAAAATAAGGCAACGTGTCTTTTCATATCATACTAACCATTACCAGAACATTCACCGCGTACTTCAAGACATGATCTATCCACATCTTTCTACTTCTAGATACAGCAGAACGGATCATGTCTACCGAAAATGGTGGTTTCCACGCATTCTGGTTAGGACATAAATACATCCCGAATAACATCTTCAATTTTCGGTTCACTAATTTCAATATCTGCAACTGGGAGTGTAGCTAACATTGTGGAGGCAACGCGTTTGGTTGCTGATCGATCAACATCGATGACAACGATGGGATGGTCGTTCTTTTTGACAATTCCAAACGTTTCAAGCGTTTTTTCATCCACCTTCTTCTCAAGTCGAAGCGTTATACGCCTCCATTTCGTGTGTTTGGTAATCAAGTCAGTCAATGCACCGTCAAAGAGTACTTTTCCGTGGTCAATCATAACGACCCGTTTGCACAATTCCTTGACGTCTTCCATGTAATGGCTCGTCAAGATAATGGTCGCCCCATAGGTTGTATTGTATTCTTTGATAAACTCGCGCATCGAGGATTGCGCTACTACATCCAAACCGATGGTTGGCTCATCCAAAAAGAGAACCTTAGGCTGATGCAAGAGCGCCGCAATCAATTCCATTTTCATCCGTTGCCCCAGGGACAGTTTTCGAACCGGAGTTTTTAGCACATCACCAACATGTAAAAGTTCAATTAAACGATCCAACGTTTTTTTGAAGTTGTCAGTCTCAATTTCGTAGATTTCTTTATTCAGTAAAAAAGTATCGATTGCAGGAAGATCCCACCATAGCTGATTTTTCTGTCCCATCACCAACGAGATTTGCCGCAAGAATTCCCGCTTCCGTTCAAAGGGTGTATGCCCTAATACCTTCACTTTTCCATCTGAGGGATAAAGTAACCCAGAAAGCATCTTCAAAGTGGTCGTTTTCCCCGCACCGTTTGGACCGATAAATCCAACTAGTTCGCCACTATCGATGCTAAAAGATACTCCATCCACTGCCGTCATGGGAATCGTTTTCCGATGCACAAAGGATTGAACTGCACCCCAAAAACCAGGGTCTTTTTGGCTAATTTGGAACGTTTTAGTGAGATTTTTTACAGAAATCACGGACATAGAGCCTACTATTGTAGCACCGTGACGACATGTCGGTATCTGGAGTATACTATGCCCATGGCCTACAACTCCCCCTACCAACCCGATAAAAACGATTTTAAACGTGTTGCTATACAGGCAGGAACGTCAATTCTTGAAAAGACGATTATCTTTGGCGCACAACTGATTAAGTTTGTGGTCCAGTTTGTGCTTGATGCCCTAAAGCAAGTGGTTGGGAAATAAGCCGTTATCTGCTCCGGAGTATCGTTCGTAGAAAACGCATGAATGGTGATTGCGTTTCTTTTGAAAGATCTACTTTTGTTCCGGGTTCAGTCGTTAGGTCTGGATCATTGAGTTCTATTTCCTTTACTCCAGGTGATGGCCTAAATCCCCTACCAATCACTGAACTGGTGTCAGCGAAATGATGTGCTCTCTCCATTTGCTCTTCAATTGTTGCCATAGGATTCTCCTTTTTAAGGAATAAGAATAGCACTTTTTAACGAAACAAGGAAAACCAAATTTGAAGAAGGATACGGGTGGACTGTGGGGGAATCGAACCCCCGTTCTAGCAATGCGAATGCTATGTATTACCACTATACGAACAGCCCCAAAGAATGTGTAGATATTGTATCATCAAAGGATGAAGAAATTTTTTAAGGGATTTATCTATGCCTTTAACGGGGTCAAGCTTTCTTTTCAAGAACGAAACATGAAAGTGCATGCGATTGCCGCAATTGTGGTCCTAATCGTGGCTTGTTTCTTTCCCTTATCCTCTGCAGACTGGGTTGAATTATTATTTGCAATTGGGTTAGTTTTGAGCGCAGAAACGTTTAATACAGCGATCGAGCAGCTCGTTAATCTGATCCGTGATGATTGCCACGTCCCGTATGCAAACAAGAAACTTGGGAAAGCTAAAGATTTATCGGCGGGAGCAGTCTTAATTGCTGCAACAGCTGCTGCAGTGATCGGAGTCAGAATTTTCTTGCCCCATGTATTGAGAATGCTTTAATACTATTTTCCCTGGAAGAAAAATAAGATTTTGTGGACCCGAGGGGAATCGAACCCCTTTCTATTCGATGCCATCGAATTATTCTACCGGTGAACTACGGGCCCTGAGATATCCGATTATAAGACAGATCTGCTAAAGATTCCAGCTCAAGCTGAACTCTTCTATCATGATATTCAACTTTTAAAACGCCTTTGTAGTTTTTCTTTTGAGTAGGTTTACCCAAAGTCCTTGGATCTATTTGAGGTTTATAAAAGTATTTTTTTGGAATTCCAGTGACTCCTATCCAATATTCCTCCAGCTCTTTAGTGTCTTGATCTGCCCTACATTGAACAGTACAACGGACTTTCTCAATGTCATATGGAAGACAGTACTTTAGTAATTGTATAAACAGCACGATGATTCGCGGATCAGTGTTGCCCAAATAGAAAACTGTCGTCCCACCTTTTCTAGATTTTGAGGCTTCACCAAGGCAAAGCATAGCGAGCGCAATTTTTGCAGTGTCTGGATCCAGTATGTGATTTGAAATCGGCAGGTTTTTTTCGTAGAAGGCTTGCTTTTGCATCTCAATTTTATGTTTGTTTGAAACAGCCGCAATTGCACGTCCTCTATGAAGGTTAGACAAGTTTAATTCTTGGATATCTTCTGAATAGTAATCAGGCAACGTAACACCACTGCACCAATCCGATAATGTGCTTTTCGGAATGTTTCTTTTCAAAGCTCTCTGAATAGCAGAATAGGTGACCCCAGTACTTCTTAGCGTTCTAGCTTTAGTAACAAGACTGCTAGGATATCGATGCATGAAACAATCGTACTCTAGAGCAGAGCAAGATTCAAATAATCGATAGTTATCGCAATTTGGAAACCAGGAGTTTCTTTAATTCTTCAATGCCCTCTTGAGTCACTCCAGAAGTCCAACAAATCGTTGGTTGAATTCCCTTCATTCCCTTAAAGATGTCCTGTTGTTGATCTTCTGATAATAAGTCACGTTTATTTAAGACAATTACGCGTTCTTTTTTATCCATCGCAACCCCATATTCATCGGCAGCCTGGGTTGGATGGGCCTCAACATATGAGGACAATTCTTTTTCTAACAGTCGATATTGCTTGATCAGTTCGTCTAATATAACTTGCGTATTTTTAGAGTTTTCAAGAATAAACGAGTCTTCTAATGCCAAGACAAAGACCAAGACATCGCAGCGGGCAATGTGGCGCAAAAATTCGTGACCCAACCCTTTTCCTTCACTCGCACCTTCAATGATTCCAGGAATATCTGCAATCACCGCCGTATGTCGATCCGTGTATTTAGAGTCAAAGGTAATGACACCCAAGTTGGGTTCAATGGTGGTAAACGGGTAGTTCGCAATTTTGGGACTGGCATTGGTCAGCACAGAAAGCAACGTGCTCTTCCCTGCGTTGGGTAATCCGACCAGACCAATATCGGCAAGAAGTTGTAATTCAAAGATATAGAGTCCGCGTTCCCCGTCTTCACCGGTTTCAGCTTGTCGTGGGGTTGTGTTGCGTGAGGATCGGAATTCAAAATTGCCTTGACCGCCCTTCCCTCCCTTGGCAATACAGAGCGTTTGATCTTCCTCGATAACATCTCCGACTAAACGGACGTAAAATTCCTGGCTCCCTACTCTGATAACGCGCTGTGATCCGGTCTGATCAATCGCACTCTGAGTGACCTCTTCGACTTCCGTACCTTCCTCATTCATGCCAGCTTGCGCTTCCTCTTCAATTCCGCGTGCAGATTGAGAGGCACCTTGTAACCCAAAGACTCCATTTTTTTGCGTAATCGCTGTGTGATGCGATTTTGTATAGATCGGAGTTTCTGTTCTCCCGGTATCGCGATCCACAGTGTACATGCGTTTTCGTCGTATTGGTGAATAGGTGTCAATGACACTCCAAATGCGCGTTCCAACAGGGACCGAAAGAATAATGTCATCGGCATCCGCGCCGTGCATTTTCTCCTTGCCTCCCATTCCCCCATGATTCGCGGCAATCACTTGTTTCCCGGCATAATCGCGCAATGTAGCCAGATGGGGGTTGGCTTTAACGATAACACTGCCGCCTTTTCCTCCATCTCCACCATCGGGTCCACCTTTGGGCTGGTACCGATTTCTAAAAAAGGAAATCCGACCATCTCCGCCGTTTCCTGCTGATAACTGAATTTTGACAAAATCAACCATAGTATCGAACGTTCAAGAAGACTCTTGAAAAAGACTTCCCATCTGCTACATTTTCTCAAGTGTAGTATATCCTGTCGCCGTCAGAATAACGAGCGCGGTTTTCTTACACACGCTTTTTGGTGAGAACAACGCTTGACAGCGGCTTGAAAGTCTGAGTACTATCGCAAGTACCTATGGCCGATTCCCCAACGAAAAAACGTATTCTCATTATTGATGACGATGTCTACAACCGGGATTTCTATCAAGAAATCCTCAAAGATGAAGGCTATGAGGTCCTCACCGGAGAAAATGGGTCCCAAGCCTTAGAACTCATCGAAAAAACGGAGCATTTTGACCTCATTCTCTTGGATGTTGTGATGCCAGTCAAAGATGGAATGGAAACCTTGACTGCCCTGCACAACAATCCGATTCGCGCCAAGCATGGTCCGATCTATATGTTATCTGCACTGGGACAGGAAAGTGTCTTAGAGAATGCCAAGGCTCTGGGAAGTGACGGATATATCATCAAAACAGACATCACTCCAGAACAATTCCTCGCTAAAATTCATAGTATTTTAGGCTAACTCTTTTCAATTTGTTCTGGTTACGCTACTGTTGATGAAAGGTCACAGACCTTTTTTTAGAATCTATAATTTGACAAATATATAATATAGGCTATATAATCCGTCTTTGACGCTGTGTAGCACTCACCTTTCATATTTCGCTACCGTTAGAAAGAACATGTATGTATCAGCCTTGGGGAAAATCAGTTGCAATCGACCTTCACGGGTGTGCACACGATCTCATTTGTGACCCGACATATATCGCTCAGTTTGTTGCGGATATCATTCCACATATTGAGATGAAAGCCCATGGCCCACTGCACATCGAACGCTTTGGTGATCCAAGCAAACATCCAGGACCTGGATACTCTGCCCTTCAATTTATCGAAACCTCCTCGATTACCGTGCATATGGATGAATACGAAAATAGAGCTTTTATTGATATTTTTTCGTGTAAGGATTTTGACACGCAAGACGCCGCAGACTACTGCAAAGAGTACTTCAAAGCGGAAGAGATGAAACAAACCACGTTATCCCGATAAGTGTTAAACTGTTCGCGTTTATTTTGCCAATAGATACGTTCCCAGCAACATTGCAAAAATTGCTGCAATTTTCTGATAGAGAACTTGTCTTTTGATTTCTTCTTTTGAAATGTGCGGGAAAAACATCGTTAAAAGTATTCCAAATACCAGCACAAAAACTGGTTGAAAACCTTCAGCGATCCAGAATACTGCAGCCAACGGCGCTAATAATGTGGCAAAATGTAAGGTAAGTTTTGCAACTACCGCACACACCTCATTAATCGCATTGATGCTAAGAATGGAGAGCTTATTTTGTCGTAAAACATCGATGAACTGATGTCTATACGAAGGAATAAAACAGAACGCAAGCAGTCCAAACACCATGACACCCACATACTCCCAAAATGCGGTCGTCCAAAAGGACGCATGAATTGCAACCGATTTAAAAAGAAGCCCGTTTAAGGCTACAAAAAAAGAGGCTACAAACATTAAGCCCACAACTTTTTTCTTAATACTAATATGTCTTTTTTGTTTCCCTGATTCACCTACTTTTATTGACAGCAACACCGCTCCCAACATAACGATCACCCCACCGACCATCTGCTCTACGGCGATAGCCTCATTTAAAAAGAGCAACCCGAGAACAAGACTGATGGGAGAAATCATTTGCGATAAAGGGGAAACGATTGAAGCTTCATCTTCCATTAATGCATACAGATAGGGAACGATCCCTGCCATGTAGATCATTCCATTGACAATTAAGATCGCTACAGCGGATGGGGCTATCACCCAGATTTGTGAAGAAAATATCGCAATAAAGAGTGCAATGGGAAACCCAATACACGCAGAAAAAATCACTAAGGCCCCTGCTCCGCCCCCTTTAAAATATCGCGATAACAACGCTTTATCGATGTGATTGACGAGAGCCGCAAAAATCGGAGACAGAAGCGCGGGGACTACCCAGAAAAGTGAGGACATAGCCAAAGTATATCATCTCCTCTTCAAGACAACGACGAAATGACATACTTTTCTAAATAAAAAGCTGGCTTACATAGCTCTTTGGCGCGCCGGATACCCTCAATTCCCAAATCTTGCTCATAGTTAATATACTTACATCCAAGTTTGCCTAAGGAGTCGATGCTGTGGTGCTGAATGACCGTTCCGATCCCCTTGTATCGATAATCCCATTTACCGAAATGCAGAACTGCATAAGAATGATGAACCACTTCTGCAATTAAATAGGCAACAAGCTTTCCCGAAATACGGATTCCAAAGGCATGAAGATTGAGGACTCCCACGCCCGAAAAGATTTTTTGGGTCGCTTGCATCTCATGCAGACTCTCGTCTCCATCTTTGCCGGATAACACGTTCCACTCTTCGAACAGGCGAAGAATTTCTGCCTGGTGTTGCGGATCAGAAATATTTAACACGGTCAGCTCAATGGGATCTTTATTTTCGTCAAAGAAATGCGTGTAGTCTTTCCGTTTACTATGATAGTCTCGACCGTCTAATGCAGTAAATTCATCCGCATCAATAATGTAGTCAAAGTTATCTCGGTCCTTTTGGATGTAAAACAGTTCTGGATGAATGATCTTCTCTACGACAGCTTCAGGAACGAGTTTTAAGTACGGTTTTACTGGTTCAGTCTTGGCTAGCTCTAACAAGGTTTGAATCGTGCTATCAACTTGATTCTCACCTAAAAGCGTATAAAAAAGGGAAAGATCCGTATAATCTTGAACCTTTAAGCACAAGTTCCCTTGCAATATCGATAGTTGTGTCAGTGAATTCGTGTCATAGCTCCACAACCCGGTAAAGTTATGGTCTGAATATGGAGGATAGCGCTGTGTAAACACTTCAATGTCATTTTTGTCCGAAAGGTCGAGAGCCTTAAACAAAGGAAATTGAGGAATCATAGGAGCACAATAGAAACATTCTTTCTATTATACTGTATTTCTGTACGTCTGTTTGACTTTTTTTTAAATTTTCCGTAGGCTGGATCTATGACGTCTTTTCTAAAAGAGCGACCATATCATGTCATCACAGGACTTTTCTTTGGGGGTCTGAGCCTGTGGTGGCTTCTGGTGCAAGCTCCGAGCGCAAGTCCAGATCAACGATCTATATTTGCTGCAGTGTATGGACTGATTGCATTGTGGGGAGCGTTTTGGGGATATCAAACTGCTCAGGAATGGGGCGGATCTCGTAGTGTATTTGGAAAAGCAATTTTGTGTTTTGCCGGCGGACTACTTTCGCAAGAATTTGGACAGCTCGCCTATTCCTATTATGCCTACGTCCTACATGTCGAAATCCCCTATCCTTCCATCGGAGACTTAGGTTTTTTTGGAAGTATTCCCCTCTACATTTTCGGAATGCTCTTGTTGGCAAAAGCAGTGAGAGCACAGTTGGGAAGTAGCACCCTAAAGAATCGGATCCAAGTCATTCTGTATCCGGTCCTCTTATTATCCGCATCGTACTTTTTGTTTTTACGCGGGTATGAATTAAATCTTTCCGAACCCATTAAAACGTTGATCGATTTAGGCAATCCGTTTGGTCAAGCCATCTATATTTCCCTAGCATTGCTTGTGTATGTTCTCAGTTTCAAATATCTTGGCGGAATCATGCGTTCGAGAATTTTTCTTCTACTTATTGCCTTTTTATTACAATACTTAGCGGATTTCACCTTCTTATACCAGAATAGTATAGGAACCTGGGAAGGTGGACGAATAAACGACTATATTTATTTAACCGCCTATACAATGATGACGCTTGCTGTTCTAGAATTACGATTAGTAAACCAGAGATTGCGTAAGAGTAAATAAGCCATATGTTGAGCAATTCAGTTGCTAGCGAAATCGCTACCGCAATTGTTAAACATCAAACAGAGATCATCGGGCCTTTAGCCACACAACAAGCTAGTAAGGTCAAAGGAGTTATTGTCTCGCAAAATTCAGTCCAGATCCCAGACACGAATACTGATCCCCAACAGATTCTGATTGAGTTAGTCGATAAGTACGCCCAGATCTTTGGGAACACTTCTATTGAAGTATGTAAAGATGCCCTGCGCGAGGCGAATATCACTATTTCTACAAAAGACCTCCCTCTAATCTTGCAATAATATTCTCGGACGTGTAATCTACTTCGAATATGGATGTATTTTCAAATCTAATGGTCGTGGGAGAATGTTTGCTGGATTTCCGCCGCACTAAAGCCTTTCAACACGCAATTAAAAACGTGGTGACTCCAGGCTGTACAGCACTTGATATCGGCACTGGATCCGGAATCCTTGCGATGATGTGTGCTCGTGCCGGTGCAAAAAAAGTGTATGCGATTGACATCGCAGAGGACATCGTCCATTTTGCGCGCAAAAACGTCAAACAAAATGGTCTGGAGAATATCGTTGAGGTCATTCATGCAGATGCAAAAACGCTCTCAACCCTTCCCCCGGTCGATGTCATAACCATGGAGCTCATGGATACTGGCATGGTTGGGGAACAACAAGCGCCTGTCATTAATGCGTTACATGCACAAAAAGTTATCCATCCTGGGACTAAAATCATTCCCTTTCGCTATCAATGTGTTGCCACATTAATTGACTACGATTTCGACTTCTATGGGTTCCACATGCCCTTTGTCATTCAGGCCAGAAATTTTGGAGTCAGAAAAAAAGTTAAGCAGTACCTTTCAAAAAGAACGGTTTATGCTGATGTGAATTTCTACCAGCCGGTCGAGACGCATGTGAATGCAAAAATGACACTCGATATTATAAATCCCGGCACATGCAATGCTCTTGTTCTCGAGTCCAAAATACATTTAACGCCAAGCCAGTCTCTTTGGGGTACCACCGATCTGAATATGCCGGTCATCATCCCGCTTAACGAGCTGCACGTCAGCAAATCGGAAAAAGTGGAACTCCAGATTGAATATGTGATGGCTGAAGGATTTGATAAATTTACTGCGTCACTTCAAAAGTGCTAGAAACAGATCTTTTGTTCCCTTCTGCTCTCGAATTTGTTAGGATGTAAGGATGTCCGATCCTACAGCTGTAATTCCAAACGATGCATCTGGCTCAACAGATATTGCAAAACAGTTGTATGAACAAAATGTACAGCTGGCTATTCATAATAAAACGTTAGGGGTGCTGTCTAAGCTGTATGAAATCAGCATGGCTACTCTCGATGTTAAGGACGTTTGTCAAAAGATCGTCGATACACTCTCCGAAGAGCTCAGCATCTCATTTTCCATGCTCTCACTGGTATTGCCAGATGAAAAATACTTCTACCCCGTTGCCATTACCAATTCAGAAGGTATCTCAAAATCACTAGAACTGATTGGCAAGCCCTTACAAGAGCTCTGTTTGGAAATTAATGATCCTCAAAATTTAATCGCACAATCCATTCATCAAAATAAACGCCAGATCACCGGAAACGTATTAGATATCATAACTCCGTTTGTCAGCCAGGAAGTCGCTGATGACATTGAGAACCTGACTGGCATTAAAACCCTTATTATTTATCCCATCGCGTTAGGGACAAAAAGCGTGGGAAGTTTGACCGTTGGGCTAACAAAACCAGCGGATGACCTTTCTAGAGCCGAAAAACAGACACTCGAAGAAGTGATTGATTTGATTGCCATCGCCATCGATCGGGCTCAACTGCACGAAAATGTTCGTCAAGCAAACGAAGCGCTGCAAAAACTGGATATGCTCAAGGACGAATTTCTTTCCATGGCAAGTCATGAGCTTAAGAGTCCAATGAATGCGGTAAAGAATTATCTTTGGATGGCGCTGCATAAAGGCAAAGATCATCCCGAAAAGCTGGATGAATATCTGACCATTGCCTATGAATCGATTCAGCGATTGATTGTGCTGGTCAATGATTTGCTCGATGTTTCAAGAATAGAAAGTGGACGTGTGAGTTTAGAGCTCAAGCCCATTCCCCTCTCGAAGGTCATCAAAGAAACAATCGAGATTTATGATCCTCAAGCCAAAGCCAAAAACCTCGAACTCATCAATCATGTGGGATTACTAGAAACTGAGTTATATGTGCTTGCCGATGACATGAAGATTCGAGATGTCTTAAACAACCTAGTCTCCAATGCCATAAAATACACACCTCAAGGTTCTGTCACCATTGGGGTTGAACAACGTAACTCTGTAATTCGTATCCTAGTATCGGATACGGGAATGGGAATCTCAGAGGAAGATCAAGAAAAATTATTTCAGAAATTCTCTCGTGTCGGCACATCATTCAAGCAAATGGCTACAATTGAAGGAACCGGGCTTGGACTCTATATCGGAAAACAATTTGCGGAGATGATGAATGGAAGTATTGGGATGAGTTCGCAGGTTGGAAAAGGCTCCACTTTCTGGTTTGAACTCCCCAACGCAGAAGCTCCTTCTAGCTCCACGTAATTCATTTTGAAAGCAACTACTTTTCTACTTCACTTAATCGCGGAGATGATCAATTGGGACAACAGCCACTATACCTGTCGTGATCATGTATTCCAGAATTCCTGTCAGATTTTCAATTCTTCTTCCATCTGCCAATTCCTCGACGATACTCCAGATGGTTTCCCTTGGATCTCCTTTTTTGGTGTCGGGCTGTTTGTACAGATGCGCACGCACGGTATCTTCAGACATTCCTAGCTTCTCTGCGATCTCTTTTGTGCTCGTATTGTGCGCGATCAAGAGTTGGACAATACGTAGTTTCGTCCCTCGAAATAGTTCGGGTTTGAGCAAGACTAGTTTTGAAACTTCTACCATATTATTTTAACCAAGTTCCTGGATTTTGATTGACTCCACCCTGGCGGATTTCAAAGTGTAAATGTGTACCCGTAGAACGGCCTGTAGAACCCATAGTGCCCAGAACATCACCACGACGAACTGTTTGTCCTTCTTTGACAGAAATCGACGACATATGGGCATACAAGGTCACAAAGCCATTCCCGTGATCGATCATGACTCTGTTTCCATACCCGGAGTTATCTTTCCAGCCTGCCACAATGATTCGCCCTGCATCGGCTGCAAGAATTGCACCTCCACCCTTATTGGCGATGTCAAAAGCTTTGTGATAGAAGGCATAGCCCTGAGTAATGCGGCCAGAGGCTGGCCAAATGAACTGGCCGGTCGCACTGACCGATCCAGCGTTGGGGGTAGATGGACGTGACACAGTTGGGCGGGTTTGACTTTGAACTGGAGTCGGCATTACCCCTTGCGGAACCACAAGATACTGACCAACTTGCAAACCGAATTCATCATCGGTAAAGGTGTTGAAGGGATAGTCAACGATAGGCTGGGCACCCGATCCACAGTCTTCCCCTTTTTCAATCAAACTGTAGGTTTTGGCGATCGAACAGATCGTGTCGCCTTTCTTGACTTTATGTAACACTCCATCGACTGGCAAAATACGGAGTTTTTGACCAGGACGAATGGGATCTTTTTCGGAGATGTTGTTGAGCCAGGTTATCGTGGTGATTTCTTCCAAGTTGTATTTTTTGGCAATCGTTTGCAGCGTTTCACCTTGGGAGACTTCATGCTCAAAGATTTCTCCACCCCGATATTTGAAGACGTCTTCTCCTTGCACCGTTACAATTCCGGTACCACCAATTTCTTGACCGGAGGAGTCCAGCAGAACCCCGGAAGGCAAGGTGTCCGGAGCGGTTGCTTCGGCCGTTTCATTCTTGAGAATTAATGGTCCTAGTGTGATCCCAAAAAAGAGCGTGACAAACAGGAGTGTATGCAACACGGGACGTGCATACTTGCCGCGTCGCTTGTAGAGCAGATCAACAACCAGATCCTTTAGAAATTCAAACTTAGAAAACAACGCGTACGCCCGAACCTTCCAGTATCGTTTGAAAAACTGGTTAAAGGTTTTAAACTGCGCCAAAATACTGTCGTGTTTTCCAATCGTCATGCGTGTTGCTAGGATAATCGATACAACGAAAAAACGCTAGTTGATCTGTGCCAGAGGTGCTTACCCCTCTTTGAGTGAGGCCAAGAACTCTTTGTTGGTCTTGGTTTTCTTTAATCGGTCTAGCAAAATCATGGTGCGTTCATCTTTGCCAAGCATATCAATCATGCGTCGCATGGTGATCACACTCTGGTAATCACTCTGGGTAAAGAGCAGATCTTCGTTGCGCGTTCCCGATCGTTGAATATCGATGGCTGGATAGATGCGACGCTCGGTCAGTGCGCGATCCAAAATCAGCTCCATGTTTCCTGTTCCCTTGAATTCTTCATACACGAGATCATCCATACGGGATCCGGTATCCACGAGTGCAGTAGCCAAAATCGTCAAACTTCCATTCTTTTTGCCCTGTGGAGTGTCAAATTCCTCAAAGTTACGCGCGGCTCCAAAGAACTTCTTGGGTGGGTGCAATGCGGCAGGATCAAATCCTCCAGAAAGGGTACGACCGGAGGTTGGAATTGCTAAGTTATAGGCACGGGCAAGTCGGGTAATCGAATCTAAAAGAATAGCTACGTGTTGTCCCATTTCAACGAGTCGCTTGGCACGTTCAATAGCAAGCTCTCCCACACGCACTTGATCCTCTGGTGGTTCATCGAAATTTGAGGCAGCCACTTCCCCTTTTCCGGCGGTGATCTTATCGATATGGCGACGAATGTCAGTTACTTCCTCTGGACGTTCACCAATGAGAACTGCCATTAAATGGATATCCGGATAGTTGGCGGCAATTCCGGTGGCTATCTCTTTCATGATGGTCGTCTTCCCCGCTTTTGGAGGAGAAACAATCATTCCACGTTGTCCACGACCAATAGGGGAAACTAAGTCAATCAAACGAGTGGAAAGTGGTTCCATTCCCGCTTCTAAGCGAATGTGTTCGCGGGGAAAGACTGGGGTAAGGTTGTTAAATTTAACCCGAGGACCGACTTCTGCCGCTGGAAGTCCATTGACAATTTCTACCTTTAATAATCCCCAATAGCGTTCGTTCTCCTTGGGGGCACGCGCAGGACCTTCGACCATGTCTCCCGGGCGTAATCCAAAGCGTCGGATCTGAGAGGTACTAATATAGGCATCGCGATCGGACGGGCCGTAGGTGGCACGAAGCACACCGTGACCTTCCGTACCGGTATCTAAGATTCCTTTGATCATCTCTGACGCCACGCCGGCATCCGGAAGCAGTCGTCCATCCACTTCCCCACCAAACTCAATGGCTTTACTTGGATCAATGAAGCGGTTGGGACTGTAATCAGACTGACCATTTGGTTCAATCATGGTATCTTGATTTTGAGGACGTGAGCGTTGGTAGCGTCCCCGATTACTTGGTCCGCGATCATACGATCTTCGAACCGGCCCACGAGATTCTCTGGGGGTTGTGGAACGGGTAATCGGTTCTACTGGTGGCAATGGTTTTGATTCTATTGGGGCTACGGCAGCTGGTTTTGGGGCACCGATGATGTCATCAATGGTCACCGCGTCGTTTACTGGGGTTTGAGTATCGTCACTCATGGGAACTCTCCTTGGAGATTATAAATGCTACTAAATACATTGAAAAAATTGGGTACTATTCAAATTTCGGGTGGTGTTGGTGAAATTTCTACTCAAGAGTTAAGGCTCTTTTGAAGATCTGTATAGTATGGCACACAATCAGCAAAAGTCAAACCATCTCCTCGATAAACATCCTAGCAAAGCTAGTTACTGCTCGCTGGAGAAGATCCTAGTTTCACATTGTACTTGATGTCGTTTCCATTCACTTCCAAAAACTCAATGAGTGTCTCAAGGGCTGCTAATCCGTTGATGGACTGCTGCCGCAGTAAGGCTTGGGCTTCCACGCTCCTATCTTTACCGAAACGAATCGGGGCGACTTGTGCGAGTAGATCTGGATACAAGGTTGGAAGACTGCTCTTCCCTTGCAGTTTTGCAAGAGCTGTTGGAACCTCCGTTTGACTTGTTCCTCTTCCCGTTCGTTGTTCCACTGCCGTTAGAAACTGTGTGAGAACATCTTTGTTTCCATCGCTTAACGCACTTTCCTGCAGTTGTGTATGAAGTGTGGAACGCCATGCAAGGTAATTCCGAACCACATCGGGAGTGATTCCACATAAACTACCCAAGGTCCCTCCGAACTTGGGCATCGTTTTAGCTATGAAATCCGCAATTGTTGTTGGAGGGATAATAAGTTGTTCCAGATACCATTCATTGAGTAGATCGGTATTGGCAAAACGAAATAGTTCTCGAGGAAGCTTTGAAAATTGTTCGGCCATATTCAGTTTAAGCTGCTGCTCCCGCGTTGCCCAGGAATGATGATGCCCACCTTCTGCAATCAACATTGGTCGATTATTGGGTAACGCAGTAAGTAGTTGGGTTGCGCTCGCCATCTTGTCTCCTGCGGAAGTAAAAATAACTTCATTGACGGGAAAATTAGGATCATCTACTGCGGACTTAAAATTCTTTCGATTGATCTCTGGTTCTTGTGCAGAACCTACCGCATTCCAGGTAGCGCGTTTCACATCTTTTTGAAACTGTTCTGCATGAGCAGAAAGCAGCTTATATAATTCATCACCTCTACCAGCTCCACGCAAGAACCACTGTTCCGTCAAGAGTTTTGTAACCGCCGCTTCTACATATCTTTTGTACATCTGATATAACTTTTGTTGACCCTTCGAATCTAGCCGCATCCCCATTTCTTTTGCAATTGAGTCGAAAATATTAGCCCCTCCAGAAGTTAAGAATGCGGCGACAACACCCGCTATCTTAGTCCCTGCAGATTCTTTGGAGTTGAGGACCGCTTCGATATCGGCCCAATAGTGTGCGCTCCCACCTTCGGGATGCACCGCGGGATGTCGAAGTACAGCACTAACACTCCGCACTCTAGCTGGAACGTTAATCTGTTGTCCCCTAAGAGTTTGTTTTCTCTCTTTTCGTGCTTCTTTGATGGCGTCGCCAAAAACCACATCTCCTTGTAGCGCTTGCCCTGCTCCCATCGAGTGGCCGTTAGCAATAACGTCACGTTGTGGAAGTAGCGTATAGGATACCTCCTCTCCAGGTCGTGCAGCCGCATTTTTTCTATCAAGCAGCAGTGGGGATTGTTGATACAGGCCTAACAGTGTTGAGACTGTTTGCACGGCCACAGCAACATCGAGCGTCCCGGCACCTCCATATGCTGGGCTCCGATTCTTATCCCAATCCATTTCCCCTGTGGCAAAACCGACAAACATGCGTCCCTTATTCCATTCTCCGACTGGAACTTGTGATAAGCTGCGACGGGCATTATCAATTCCCCGATCATCTAATTTGCGATGCATGGCAAGCGTACTAGTCCATCCCAGCACATCGGTAATCACTGTCTCAGCTTGGGAGAACTGTTGTTGAAACGCCTCGGTGTTGGCTGCAAAAAAGGCACGAGGATCACCTTTTACCTCTTCCCATTGTTCTTTTGATAGATCTAGGGGCATGGAAATCAGTATCGGCATATCTACCAAACCGATATCTTTTTTTATCGATTCCAGACACATGTGAATGTTGTTCTCAGGTACACCAGCACTTTTTCCTACAGCCATTATGTATTCTTTAAAAGAGAATTTAACCGAAAGTAAGGGATGTTCCATTGCACCAATTAATTGGTTATCTTCTACCAGCGCATTCTCTGGATACTCTTGATCGATTGATACTTCCAAACTTTCAAATTTTTCCAGATCAAAAACTTGAGCCAGCGCAATCGTATGTTCAACCTTACGATACTGATAGATTGCTTCTACCGTCTCTGGTGGTAACTGATCAAACTTACCGGGATGAGTTTCCTGCACTTGCTGTTTGAAACGTTCGGGAGATTGCGTCGCATCAATGGCTGATCCAGGAACCAAAACTAAATTAAACCCTACCGCAGCTTGACCTGCGTCAGCATAGATGCCTAATCGTTGAACAGAGCGCCCGATTCGTTCTTTGAGCTGCCGTTTTTCACTACTCCCTTTCCTTCGAAATTCCATGACCTCAACTTCAACATCTTCTGGGATTGACTCAGCCTCGTTCCCGATAGCGTCACCTGCTTTTCGTTCCTCACTTCTTTGTGATCGCATCGAATCAATTAAGCCCCAAAAACGTTCCTTTCGACTCTGTTTTTTTTCTGATTCGGATGACGGTTCTACTTGTGGCAGTTCGGTTGCTTGATTGTTTGTGGCGTCATATGCCATATGGTTTCACTCTATGGAGAAATGTAAGAAAAGACAAGGCAGGAATTCTATTCTTTTCTCCGTCCGGTAATGGAACCCCAGACTCCTACTAATGCTCCTCTTACTCCTCTCCCTCGCGTTCCGTTTCGCTCATCATTTTGAATTTGCTGCTGCCAGCCATCTAATTCGCCATTGGGAGAAAAAATTAGAAACTTATTATTTTTGTCTTTATTATGATCTGCAGCAAATTTGATTAAGGCATTTAGAACAACGTCAAGATGCTTGTCTAGATCTTGCAGTTGCCGATCAATTTTCTGCTGAATGGCTTCTTCAATTTCTGAGTTAATTCGAACTAATTGCTCTGCATGGACTCCTTGTAAAGCAACGAGGGGTTTATTGTTGCCTTTAAATATAAGTTCACGATAGGCATCGGTAACGAGCTTTCTATTTTTTTCATTCACAGGGAATAATTGGGTTATTGTTTCCTGAATAGTAATCCAGCTTTGATCCGGCATCGTTCGCAGTGAGAGCACCAGTCCTTGTTCCGGAGAATCGACGACACCAATCGCCCCCATCCCATCCCTATCTGTAGAGGCGTCCATAGCAAGAGAATCTGTTTGCGCGGAATAAAAGCTAGTCACTCTGGAACGTACTGTACTTTTCTCTAACAAAGAAGTTGTATTGGTGGGAACCGAAATCATATAGTCCTGGTTATTTACGCCACGGACATACCTCTTCCCAACTACCTTACCTCCTAACACCTTACTCACCCACTCTAATAGTCGCTTTTGACCAGCCAAGGTTGCAAAAAAAGACGCGGTTCCTTTCCCCTGCATCGCCCAAGCTTTTTCTCGAATGAATCGGGAAGAAGTTCCTAACAGTGCTTTTGTGTACGTATGTTGTTCCTCCTGCGTGGCTGCCCCAGAGGCTACTTTTTCAGCCAACATCAAAAGGTCGTCGTTTGCGATACTAAACGCCACATCTAACAACGACTCTGTCGTATTCTTTTGCATCACCACCATCTGTCCCGCTTCCATTCCCAAGCTGTGACATGCGAGTTGAACGATATCTGGCAAGGTAAAGCTTGATGCTGACTGTAATTCTTCTTTTACTTTTGGTGGAACTTCATACAGTTGTCGAACCTGATCCAATTTTTCCCGAATTTCTTTATATCGTTCTAGAGAGATCGTATGCTGACCAAATCTTTCTGTAAGTTGAACCCGTGATAGTTGTCCGTTTTCTAATTGAACATCTTCAACGGGATCTATTTGAATAGCATTCGAAATGGATTCGCCTTCTACATATCGATACCGATTTGCCAAGCCAGATGTTGCTTCAATGGTTCCTTTATGAGATTCAACCCCATCCCAAAAGCGATGCGATACTCCAACTTCAGTTGCAGTGATAATGCGTTTTCTTGTTTGAGCATCGACGATCATTAACGGCTTCACCACTCTTGTTACATGTTCACCAGTAAAGAAATCAGCATCATTAACAGTATCCGATAATTGTTTCACTTTCTTAGTTTGTTTATTCACGAGATTCTCTGGCTCCAAAAAAACCATCGTCTGTTCATTTGCTTCATGTCCAAAAATTGTTCGTAATAAGGGGTTCTGAGAAGTTTCCTTGTGTTTCCCATAGGTTGCAGATTTTAATTCTCGTTGCATCTCAGGTGAGACTCTTGTAGCTTGTTGTATCTCTAGACCTAATATGATCCCTTCTATCTCCCGAACTGCAGTTTCTTTTTGAGTTTGTTCAAACCATTCCTGTCGAGGTAAGCGAACACGAAAATACCGTGAATCATCCCGAAACACGGCAATAAGTGTGTCTGTGTCTTTATTCCTAGGATCTTGGAAAAACTGCTCAATATGCGAATAATACTCGATCGCACTTTGTCTTCTAAATCGTAAGGTTTTGAGGAATTCAACATCCTCATTTCCATGTTCGCACCGGAATGCATGACTGGATGCTTGATTCAAAAGTCGTTCATCGGGAGGATTTTCTGGAATTGGCAACCCCCTACGTAATCGAATATTCCAAAAATTGTTCCAGAGTGCATCAAAGTCACGCAACAACCCTGTAGCTGCCATGGGGAAAAATGCGGTCCCACTAATTCTACGTTTCAATGTTGGACTGGTATCTCCCAAGAGAAGTAGCCAGTCCTCGCATGCTCGCATGCGTTCATTTAATACTTGGAGAACGTGTTTAGCTTCTTTCTTTTCTTTGGCTATCTGTTCAGTGAGTTCTTGATCGCTACCAGCTTTTCGAATTTCTCGAAGAAATAAAGGAACTGAATTCTCGTTATATAAAGCTTCTACTTGCTGATCAACGGATGATTCATTATTTTCTAGGTTCATCCGCATCGCGGCTGTTGCAGATGCCAAGTTTTGCGGCGTCATCCCTTTTGTTCGCATCCGTAAACGGAAATCACGCATCTCGCTTTTTGGGAAAACGAGTGTCTCACGGGGGTCACCTGCAGTCAGTCTGGATTCATCAGTTTGTCGTTCCAGGATATGTTCGTAAACAGATTCTAAACTTGGATCCAAGGCATTAGAGGAATTGTGATGCAGTTCACCATTTTTGTCGAAATCAGACATGCGTTGATAGTACCAAGGCTTTGGTAGAAAAAAAAGAGAATGGCAATGCGGATTAGTTTTGTGAGCTTGGTTCTGCTACCACAATCAGTCGCTTCCAGGTGGTTCCTGGAGGCCAACATGTCTGGAGGATTAAGCGCTCTTTGTCCGTCTGAGGCTGTAAAAAGGACACATCATTAGGTTCGACAATCTTGCGTTCCTTGACGGTGTAATCAAATTCTTTGCCCCAGAACCAAACTTTGATGCTATCTCCAATAATGAGGTCTTTTAAGGAATAGAAGAGTGCATTATATCGAGCCACATTCCAACTTCCATTGGTCGAATGTCCAAAGACAAAGATTGTACGGTTATGCGTGTTCTCTTCCCCTGGAAGTCCTGTCCCCGCTGCATGAGCAACACCTTGCTGTAATGCTTGGGTGTATTCTTTTTCTACTGCTGGATTAACATTCGCGATAATTCTGGAATTCACCCCTAGTTTAGGTATTAGAATCTGGAACTGTTTGTCCGGTTCAGGATTAGGTGTAGGAGTAACCGACGGAACTGGTGCACTCTCCTGCTCCGTAGCTTTGGGTGTCAACGAATAGATAATTTTTTGTTTCCAAGAATTTGCTTCCAATGCCACCATGGGGCCGACGGTCAACAGCATCATCACAAGGGAGGTTGCGATCAGCGTTCGACTCAAGAGATGGGAAAAGGATTCTAGCTTTATCCCCGAAACGCGTGTTCGAATCTGATGCATCACCGTTGATAATCGGGTTCGTAATGCTTCAAGCGTCGTTAACAGTGCGCTTTTGACCGACCCAAGTTTGACCGGAAATTCTGGAACGGTTGGCAAGGTAAGCGTTGGAGTGGGAACAATCAGTGTTCGTGCTTTCGAGCCAACAACCTCCTTCCACTCCGAGATGTTGATTGATGGAATCGATGGGTGTGGGATGGAATGGACACCACCCCCAAGCTTCCCTGTTACTTTCGTTGCGGCATCACGCGTCCATACCCAAGTGGATTTACCCACCGTGTAGAAAAACTGCTGCGAAAGCTTTGGGATGGTCTCAAGATATGCGTGAAGCTGAGTCCAGAGTCTTGCTAGAGTTGTCTCTACTTCACCTCGAAGTTCTGGCAAATGATCGGAAAGTTTATGCAACTGCCGGACAAGCTTCCAGAAGTGTGAACGCAAGAAGATTGTTGCGGGCTCTAGGCGATCGGCAACGGTAAGCGGAACTTGCGGGATGATGACACGCTCAATAATTCCAGCGTGATGCTCTGTTGCCAATAACTCCGATTCCATGGAAGGAATAGAGATCCGTGGGAACACGGGAGGACTAAAGGTCTCGACTTCTTGTGCCACCCCACTTGTTAGCACTTGCAGATACTCATGGAGTTTATTGGTATCCCCTGCATTCCAGCGAACGAGCGTTGGGTCTTCCGCGAAAAAAGCGGATCGTGTGACCGGGACTGTCGCGTTGCTCTGGACAGCTTGTGGTGTAGGGGTAGTTACCACTTCTACAAACGCGGGAATTGCGGTTGGAGGAGTTTGATTGGGCACAGAAACAGGCTCTACACTCGGTGCAAATCCGGTAGTCTGCCCTCTGACCGGATCTGCACACAATGTAGACACCACCGTTGGTATCGTTGCCACAGGCTGTATTCGTACGTTGGTAGAATCGTTAGAAACTGCATCCACAAGGCCAGCCCGAGCCAAAATGGCTTGCGCACCGAGTGATAAGGCGGGGGTTGGAATGGTTGCAGTATTGACCTTCTGTTTTAAGGCAGAGGCAAACACTGGAACATCGGGAATCCCTTTTTGGGTTCGATCAAAAATAACTGCAGAAAGTGGAAGGGTTGTATGAGTTTTCGACATAGGGCAGTATGTCTAGTTGTTGTTTTCAACCAGGGCGTCTCGGGTTAGAGACGCCCTGCTTGTTGTACGTCAATTGTTATAGACCTTTGCGGTGCAAGTAGGCACCGACTAAAGCCATGGTTGCGGAGGATGCCAGTCCGATGAACAGTGTTGCACCAGTTTTTGGCAGTGTAGAAACAGTTGTGGTTCCTAGCACTTGTGGCTTTCCTCTCCAGTTTCCAAAGACCATCAACTGGTTATCACCTTTTTTGATGTAGATGGTGACTTCTGTTGGGGTCGTTGCTGTCCATCCATCTTGGCCTTTTTCTCGAATACGAACTTGAGTTCCTTCAGGAAGAGTGACGACGCCACCTTCTCCAAGAGAGTTCTCAAAGGTTTCATAATCGCGCCAGTTGTTATCCGCGTTTTGATCCCATTGGAACTTCCATGAAAGTCCTTTTTCACCGTTGTTCTGGTATCCATCACCATTTTGGTCATGGTACTTACGGATCAAGAATCCACCTGTTTTACGGGTATCACAACTGTTACTTCCCAAGTTATCTGGGTGGCGACAATATTTCGTGTTGCCATCTTGGTAACAGACTAATCCTGGGGCACACTGGTTATTGTCCGTACAGACTGCGTTACACACTAACAGTGGTGTTGCAGTAGGTGTTGGACTTGGCGTAGCCGTTGGTGTCGCAGTTGGAGTTGCGGTCGGTGTAGCCGTAGGCGTTGCTGTTGGTGTGGCAGTTGGAGTTGCGGTCGGTGTAGCCGTAGGCGTTGCTGTTGGTGTGGCAGTTGGGGTAGCCGTCGGTGTAGCCGTAGGCGTTGCTGTTGGTGTGGCTGTCGGTCGGACGTTATTCGTTAAACTTGCCTTGAATAACACCTGATAGGAATTGGCCGTGCCTGGCTTTACAGTTCCTACGTTAATTCCAGTTTGCGCAATCGTATCTGGCAATACACAACCATTTTCACATCTTGGTCCAAACATTCGAGCATGACCAGCTAAATAAACTAGATGTTGAGGGTTTGTTCCAGACAAGTTCACAGTTGCAGTATCGGAAACCATATCTGCACTTGCCCCAGTGACAAAAGTTTTTGCTGTAGGTGTCATTGAATCAGCAGTTGGTAGTTCAGCACGTACTTTTACGTTTGAAATATCTGCATTTCCTTCATTGACTACCATTGTACGGAATTCAATAACATCACCAGAGTTAGCTGTGATGGGATCGACCCATTCTTGTAATCGTAAAGTACGATCACCACCATCAAAGATGTTTCCAGATTTAAATTTCCCAACCGATGGGACTGGATCTCCGACGACAACTACTTTAATTCGAATTTGGTAACTATCGACTCCTCCTGGGTTTACATTTCCCAAAGAGATACCTGAAGTTACAATTTCATCACCAATGACACATCCACTAGTACATCCTGGACCAAACTTCTTTGCACTTCCGGATTGGAATTGCAAGGTAGCTCCGGATGGAGTCATTAATGCCACATCGGATCGCTCTTGTGCATTACTTGCAACAACAGATCCGGTTGGCTGTTGAGGATTAGAAAGGTCAAATTTAACCACAGTGTTGGTTGCAACTTGATCACCTTCATTGACCACTTTCAGACGTAATGATACGGCATCTCCTTTGTTTGCGGTGATAGGATCATGAAAAGCGGTGTCACCAGCAGTGATGTTTGCACCGTCAACAATTTGCGATGCTTGAAATGTGGTTCCGTCCGCAAGTACTTTGAGTAATGTTGGTTGGAACACGAATCCGGTTATCAAAACCAAGATTCCGAGTACTGCTAATTTAAATTTATTCAAAAATTTCATAGTTTCTCCTTATATTAACCATCGATTGGAATGTCTGTAGGCGTAACTCCTGGGGTTGGCTCGACTGGAGGCAACGTCGGAAATACATCCGTATTTGTCGGTGCAAACGTAGGTGTTGGCTGGACTTCGGTAGGAACCGGCGTTACTGTAGCCGTTGGCCAAGGGGTCTCAGTCGGAGGAACGGTTGTCGCGGTGTTTGTTGGTCGTAGTGTCTCCGTAGGTGGAATCCTTGTCGGCGTATTCGTTGGCCTCTCCGTTGGAGTAGCAGGCGGTAAACGAGTCTCGGTCGCTGTGGGAACAGCTGTTCGAGTTGCCGTAGGTCGAGGAGTCTCCGTTGGAGGAACGGTTGTCGCCGTATTTGTTGGCCTCTCCGTTGGCGTAGCAGGCGGTAAACGAGTCTCGGTCGCTGTGGGTCGAGGAGTGTTCGTATTTGTCGGTCTCGTCGTAGATGTTCTTGTTGGCACTGGTGTTTCAGATGGTTCTACAGGAACATCTGTTGGAGTTACCCCTCTTGTGGCTATTTGACTAGGAACTGGAGTAAAGTCATGCGTGTTTGTTGGAGCCGGAGTAATCGTATTTGGAACTAGGGTACGTGTTGGGGTTGGTGTTTCAGTTGAGGCTACTACAGTACTCGTAAACACTGGTGTATCACTAGGGGAAACATCAGTGGCTCGTTCCCCAGTTGGAGCTATCGCCGTCTCCGTCGGAGTCACAGTTGGAGCTTCACCACGTCGTCCACAACGTTGCAGCTCATTAAACATCGCTGCAAAATTCGATCCTTCAATAGGATTACCATCAGGAGAATTTAAAATTCCTAGTGAAAAGACATCAAGATCCGATTCACCTTTTTCTGGACCATCAACAATTAGTGTTGCTCCAAAGGCAAGCGGAGTGAAATCACTTTGAAATTCCAGGTTTTCTGCTGGTGTATAAGTTGTGCTTTCTGGATCCACATTTTGATCTCTAAACTCGACACCTTGGAGTGTTTGTACTTGATCTTGTCGAGACACATCTTCTCCAACAGGCTCATTGCTCACAATAGTCGCGTTCCATTGATTGGAAGATGCAGAGTAGCCGTTTTCTTCCATCCAGTTGCTTCCATCAAAGGCGATATCTGTATCCGTAGTCGTTCTACGAAACTGTTCACCCTCCGAAAGAGGTAAAACTTCACAAATATATTCTGCTTCAAGATCCGCTCGTGTTCCATTGATTTCAGGTCTAAAGGATTGAAAACGCGGATCAGTTAAAAACTCTTCCACGGTAAGGCCGTCTTGAAATTCTTCTACTCCGCTTATGCTGGTTAAGATGGCTTCCTTATGTAATTCGTACACCATTCCTGCAGCAGTAATCAAAGATGAGAATTGATGATCATGCGCTGCTCCGATGGAGAAGGTTGTAACCTCGCCTGTTCCTGCGCCATTGGCCACTAAGACATTTTCAATAGGCATCTGTAATCGTGCTTCACCAGTTACGGTAGAAAGTTGAGCTATTGCTCCCTCAGTAAACCCAAGTCCAGGCTCATCTTCATTATCTGGAGTGATCCGGTCATTGCCATGGGTTAAATCTTCATCATGAGGATTGGTTAAGTTTGTGATAAAAGTATTGTCTTCTTCAGCGGTAGGATTCTGAAATTCATCCTGAATGAAACGAACCACTTCAGGAGCGAATTCGGCTGAATGATTATCAGAGTCTAAATTCACACCTTCCCAAACTGTATTTTCTGCAACAACAGGAGCTTCTCTTTGTTGAGAAGCTGTCTGAGGGCGAACTACTTCCGGCGTTGGGGTGGCTGTTTCTGTATCCCCAGCAATTAATGCGGAATCGGCAGAGTGGTCAGCGTTTTGTGCCGATTGAGTTCCTTCTAAGTCAGTAGCTAAGGCTAGTAATGTGGCAATTCTGCCATCCTGAGTTGCGGCTGGTGTTTCGGATGCCAACACATGCTGGGCATCATTCACTAAAACTTGTCGTGTTTCTAATGCCGATTGGGTTGCACCTGCTACAACAGTTGCAACATCACTTTGATTTTCGAGTGCTGACTGGGTAGCTTGAGCAAACAGTTCATTAAAGTTTGTTGTTGGGGTTGGAGATTGTAACGAAAGAGTCTCAGTGGGTTCGTGTCTTAATTCCGGTGTTTCTGTGGGAACTTGAGAAGCTCCAGCCTGCTGAAAACAGCCGGCCATGGATAGCATCAATATTAGGAAAATCCAACGTGGGAAGTGATACTTTTTCCCTTCGACTATAACTGTAGACGTCACATCATCAAAACGCATCTCATTTGGATTGCGTGCTTGAAGCACTGCGTTAATATTAACATCTCTTCGGCCTGCTAATGCCGCGGTACTTTCATAGCTTCTGTGAGATCGTGACATAGTGTTGCCTTCCCTTGACTTACATGTCAAAGTTTGGTACGTTGATAGACAAGAAACCCAACCTTAGGTTGACGATAAATAGGGTTAGGATTCTTAACTTATAAAGCATTGCTACTCGTGTCTTCCAAGGTCAGCGGTAGTAATGCTTTTTTTATGCTCTCTTCCTTATTCAGGTGGAGAGTTTTTTTATTTCCAGTAGAGTTATAACTTCTTACAATTCTACTCAGGATTTCGTTAACGCAAGTATAACTTTTTATTCTGATTTTGTCAATCCTATAACTATTCCTTCACTACAGAGTACTTCTCCTGTAATAATTGTATTCGAGATGTTGACTCTGATTTTTACAAAGTTTTCCACACTAATGCAAGGGCCAGTTTAGAACGTGGATAACATGTACCCTGTTGTGAGTAAGTTTGTGGGGCGCCGATTCTTATGCGCACATTCGTCGCATGAACTGTGGAAAACCTCCATTATTCCAGAGGAAAAGGTCGAATATTACCGCAGAGTGACGGTGGGTTAGACTTGAAGAGGGGCTGCTTTCCCTTTGAGTCGATTGGAAAGCTCGCGTACGGTCTTTATTTCTTTCGGACCAATGACTTTGGAGAAACCTAGGCGTTTGCTTTCATTCATGCGCTTTTCTAAAAAGCGAACATTGCGGACTTCACCCAATAGACCCACCTCCCCTACATAGACACTGCCCTTTGCAGTGGGGGTATTGGAAAAAGAGGAAATACAAGCAACGGCGATACCCAGATCAACAGCAGGTTCTGTTAATGTCAGTCCTCCGGCAACGTTTACAAACACATCACATTGTCCTAAGGGAATATTGCAGTATTTCTCAAGAACCGCACAAATGACTTGCAGTTTTGGCAGTGCAATTCCTCGAGCGACTCGACGTGGCATGGCTAATTGGGTGCGAATCACTAAAGCTTGGACTTCGACTAATACGGGTCGCGTTCCCTCGAGAACACAGACTATGGCAGATCCGGGAGTACCCTCAACACGTTCTTCCAGGAATGCCTGCGAGGGGTTCGTTACTTCAATTAGTCCTTCTTCCGTATGCACAAAAATACCAACCTCGTCAGTGGCACCAAATCGGTTTTTAATCGCACGCAGCGTACGATACTGCCCGGTTCGTTCCCCCGCTAGTTCCAAGACCGCGTCGACCATGTGCTCGAGGACTTTTGGCCCGGCGATCGAGCCCTCTTTGGTGACGTGGCCAACCAGGAAGATGGGGATGTGTAAGCGCTTTGCTACCCTGGTAAGTCGCTCGGTACATTCTTTGAGTTGCCCGATAGAGCCTGTCGCACCCGTCAAATCCTGGGTCGAGAGTGTCTGAATACTATCGACAATCACCAGAGTGGGTCGCTCGTGCTCAATTGTCGCTACAATCTCATCGACATCCGTTGCGGGGGTAAATAACAAGTTCTCACGCCAGTCTCGGGCTGCGCTTTTACCTTCTTGCATGCGCGACACACGGAGCGCAATCTGTTCCGGACTTTCCTCTCCAGCCACATAGAGTACGGTATTACTTACAGAATTGTGATCGTTTTTAGCGTCATTTTCCCCAGTTGTTTTAGGTTGGTTGATCAAAGTATTTATCGTTAAGTGAGTAAGTAGAGTAGACTTACCAATCCCCGGCTCCCCACCGATGAGCACTACCGAACCAAACACGATACCGCCACCCAAGACACGATCGAATTCTTGCATCCGGGTAGGTAAACGTCGCAGGTGATAGGAGTTTTGATCTACCTGCGAAAAGCGAATGACAGGTTGTGCGGATGGGGATGTGGACCTCCCTTTTGATTTCGATGGCACCACTGCTGTCTCTACAAAGGAGTTCCATTGATTACAGCTGGAACATTGTCCTGCCCACTTGGGGGATTCATAGCCACAGTTCTGACAGATAAAAAGGGACTTACTACTCATCTGCACATCCTACAAGCCTATTTTGAAGATTTAAAGGGTGAGAAATTTAAGCCAATGCGTATTGCTTTTTAGCTTGGTAGAATGGTCTTGAAAGGATCATTATGGACTTTTTAAGACGATTGTTCGAATCTAGATTACCAATAGAGCACCCAACTAGAATTCTCATGATAAGTGAAATCCCGACAGGCGCAACAATCCAACCTTATACAGATCAAGAAAAGATTGTAATTGGGGCGCATGTCCTTGACGAGTACAAGAAGTTCATTGGAGATATTAATCCCACTGATGCAGCAAGAATTTTTGTCGATCCTGATTGGATAACTAGGGACGGTTATAAAATTGATCAGCAATTTCTAAAGAACAGTTTTTATTGGAAGGAATTAGCTGCAATTTCTGGTCTTCGCTCCGCACTTAAAGAGTAAGGGTTCGTTTATTAACTTTCCCAAACCTCGAACCTGGTTTCCCATTAATTTGACTCACCAAAATGATTGGTATCCTATGATTTTGCTATCTGCTTTACAGCAGGTATATATCTTCTCTACTAATCGGAGGTATTGATATGGCATCGCAAGAAAAAGTTGTTGTTAATGGTGGTTATTCAAAACACTTTTCTGTTTTTGCAGCTCTGGAGAGGGGAAATTGGGTCGGTGAATTGATCGTTGTTAATCCGGATGGAGAATTGAGCAAAACCCATAGAGAGAGTTCATTTGATTTGGGAAATTTGCAACAGTATGAGGTACGGGTGATATTAGTCGCCCTCATTAATAAACTGAATATGAAGATGCAGGACATGAATTTTACGCCAAATCAAACTTGGGAGCTTTTTACTAGAGATCGAACAGGTTTTCTGCCTCCCCCCCGATACTAACTATCCCACCAAATCAAATTTCTTCAGCTTTTCTTTCTTCTTGTCGGAAGGAGCTGTTAGTAACTGGGATTGCAGTTCAACAAGTCCTCGGTACATTCCATCTTTTTTTGCCAGTAGTTCTGTCGAGGTCCCCTGCTCTGCCACTTTCCCTTCGGAAAGTACGAGGATGTGGTCGGCATTGGCAATCGTTGAGAGTCGATGCGCAATGATAATTGAAGTTCTACCCTTCAACAGTCGTTCTAGTCCTTCTTGGACAAGAAGCTCGGATTTACTATCCAATGCACTCGTTGCTTCGTCCAGGATGATGATTGGACTATCAGCCAGCATAGCACGAGCAATCGCAATCCGTTGCTTTTGACCTCCAGATAGCTTCACCCCTCGTTCACCGACGACACTATCATAGCCGTTGGAGAGAGTTTCAATAAATTCATGCGCATTGGCAGCTTTGGCAGCGGCGATTACTTCTTTTTGCGTGGCACCAGGTTTCCCATAGCGAATATTCTCAATAATCGTCCCGGAGAAAAGTAGAGATTCCTGGAACACGACGGCAATACTCTGATGCAATGATTTCTGTGTTACTTTGGCAATATCTTGACCATTGATGGAAATCGTTCCACCCTGAGGTTCATAAAAGCGCAGTAACAAGTTAACGATTGTTGATTTCCCTTGTCCTGATTCTCCCACTAACGCAAACTTTGCCTTTGGCCGAATGTGGAAGTTAATTCCGTTTAATACCTTCTTATCATCATCATAGCTAAAGGAGACATCCTTAAATTCAATCAGCGTTTCTTGTCTATCAAAACCCGATTTCCATTCTAGTGATACTGCAGCTGAGGCATCTGTAATTTTGGTTGGAGTAGCTAACACATCAAAGAAATCTTTGGAGCCACTGCTCGCTTGCTGAATCTGGCCTAAAATAAAAGACATTGCAAACAAGGGGAATCGTGCCTGATTGACGAGTTGAATTAACAGCGTCATCTCACCGATCGTAAAACGTCCATGAAAGGTCCAGTAAACGATGTAGGCAAAAATCGCAAACAAAATGACGTTTAAGGTTATTCTTCGGACAAAATCATACCAGTGCCAAATGCGGGTTTTTTCCTTGGCGAGTTTCTGAATTTCGGTTCGCGCTTGAATGAAGGACTCAATCTCCTGCGAAATGCCCACGAAGGCTTTCACGACACGGATTCCAGTGAGACTCTCCGAGACTCTGCCGAATGCTTGATCGCGGATTTTGTTTTCTTTCTCGGCAAACATGCCCCACACTTTTGTTGATTGATGGGAAATGACAATATACAGGGGAAACAACACTGCCAAAAAGACTGCAATCACCAAGGAGTACCGAGAAAGCAACAAAATTGTGACAAATGCCGTTAAAAAGAATGGCAAGAAATTATTGAGCATGTTTTGAATGAAATCAGTAATGCTAGCAATGCCGCGTGTCATCTTATTCGTGATCTTACCGGTGATCTCGTTATCAAAATAGCCAATGTGTAATGAAAGGACATGCTTGTAAAAGGAGGAGCTTAAATGCGTTTGAAGTTTTTCTCCCAACTGATCTCCAATCCATTGTCCGTACGCTGTTAAGACGGTACTCGTCACATCCGCAAGTAGGATTGCCCCTAATATCCAGACTATTCTAGAAATGTTTTGAGCATTGCCACTAAAATGGGCAACAATCGTATCGACGATTTGTTTTGAAAGAAGCGGCGACACGAGCGACAACATCGACGTTGCGATCACAAATAAACCCATGAAAACATAGAGTTTCCATAAGTGCTTCGTAAAGGAGAGGATTCTAAAAATTGGATGCATGAGGGGGTATTGTATCAAAGGTTTGTACTGGATTTAGAGTTGCTTTTCTATTTGCTCCCAAAATAATGCGACACCT
The DNA here is from genome assembly GCA_964635905.1 of uncultured Pseudomonadales bacterium. Taxonomy (GTDB): domain Bacteria; phylum Patescibacteriota; class Microgenomatia; order UBA1400; family UBA12028; genus JACOVC01. The sequence continues at coordinate 51,547 of CAZWPK010000001.1, read as the reverse complement.
ATATCTCCTACTTCCTGACATTCCTGATTCTTGTCCGAACAAGGGATAGCTTTGAGCATCCGTTTCCACAAACCTTGGCGGTACCCCCAGGAGATAAAGTTGCTCGAAGCTACTGGATCTGGAGGTAGTTTCATTCCTCGCCACTGGTCAGCCCGTTCGATTAACTCCAAAACTTCGGACTTCGCGCTTTTCCAGTCTTTCTGGGAGGCTTCCCAAAGAAGGGTTTGTTCCAGTTGAGTCGGGATATGCTCATGACGCCGAAAGAAATCGAGGTTGTCAACTTCTTGTCTACCAACTGGCTCTGTAAATAGCATCAACACTCCCCCAAGCTGACGGGGAGAAAGCAAACACTTAAATGCTTGTTCCGAAGGTTTCGTTATTTCAAAAGAAATAATGGCTTCCTGAAAGGACAGTTCGTACTGTTCGATAATTTGACGGTCTGAATGCGAAGAATAGACACTCACATAATCTTTAGATTCTAAAGATTTTAAAAATAACTCCGTGTACCAAGTTCGTTTACCCACCACTTGGAAGTGATAGCGTTTTGAAGCTTTATGTAATGACTTAATGAGCGAGGAAGCAAACGTTGTTCCCACTCCTGCTCCCGAAATCGGGATTGAAATCGTAATGGGAGTGGTCTCTTGATCATCAAGCTGGGAAAGCTTGTGCTTCCATGCTGCTGGTAATAACGGCTCACATAACGTCGGACTTATAGGATACGGGATTACAGAGAGCTTAGAGTCTGCTAACCGTTCTCCCTTTGCGTACAGCCGCAACGCTTTCTTTGTTTGCAAACTGGGGACAAAAATTCGATCTGCAGTAGGTACATACCACATCTTTTGCGGACTATCGTCGGTAACTTGTACGATCAAGACGATTTTCACTCTGGCACGTTTTTCGAGTCTATTCTTAATGACAGAAACTTGATGTGCAATTCCAAAGTGCGTACAGACAATGAGTAGAGTGGTGGGAACAGTTACGCGCTGTTTGTAGATTTCAAATAATTTTTCTTCCAACTCCTTTGCATCGGATCGAAGCATCTTCCGATACAGCTTGGTAAAGAGATCTTCTCCCACCCCATACTGCGACCATTCCAATATTTTTTTGCCAATGGTAGTCGTACTAGTGAGTCGGTGCAAAAAACTCACTGATCCAGTCCGGTCGGGTAACAATAAGGGATCAACATCGTCTGGTAATCCTTGACGAAGCGCAAAGCTCACTCGCAGATGCCCTAGGCCTGCTGGAGCGTAGGCAAAAACAATACACACGTTGGGATCGGAAAGATGCGTAAAAGTGGTCACTTAGTTAGTGTAGAAACATGCTGGCCATAGTTCAAGGCCAACTCAGGGTGATGCCGCTTGTTAATACGACAATTCCTCCGAAGATGGCTGTATCTGTTCCGCAGGTGTTGATGGGTTTCCCAGTTCTTCTGGAGTCATCGATGCGCTGGGTGCGTCGGCTGGCATTGGAGTAGGCGGCTGATTACGTGAACACCCTGCTAAAAATAGTCCAAAAGTCAAGGTGGCAACAATCCAATATTTCATAGGCGGTCTCCTTAGTGTCAAGGGTACCAGAGAGTAAATTCAGATTGCAAGTCAAGATTTCCTTACATTCTTACGATACTCCCTACCTACGTTTTGCATTGCTCCTCCCTGAGTAGATTTCTTTCCTATTTCTCACAATAAACCCAAAGGAAAAGGAAAACTGTGAGAACCGATAATAATTCATTTCTCATGGTTTTTTCACAATCTCCAGATAGAGAAATGATGCATTACTATTGTGAGAATAGATCGCACGACTTCTAATAATTTGCCCCTTCTCATCGCGTCGATGTTTGCTATATCTACAACCCAATTCAATCTAATTTAGTAGTGTCTATGTCACAAGAATCTATAAATTCCCCACAGCTCGAAGCTTCAATGAATCTACTAAAGACCGTTATTCATCCGGATCTGTTTGATCGTGGATACACAGAAAGTGCACTGCAGCTGATGATTGGTGGGAAAAAGATGGAAGAAAGTGAGCAAGAACGAGAGACCAAGGATCCCAACATCGTGCAGTTAGCCAATGGAAAGTTCCGCATGTATGTCTCGTGGGGACGATCGGATGAACAGCGCTGGGAGATGGGAATGTTTGAAGCCGAAACTCTAGACAGTAAAGAATGGAACTTTATTGGAACCGTCTCCATTGATCTCCAAGGAGACCGTGTATGCGCCCCTGCAGTACTTCGACATACACTTAGCAATGGAGAAGACTTATTTATTATGGACGTCCAAAGTGAGTGCTTTGACTCCGATACCGAATGTGTTGTCTATCGTGGATATTCCTCTGATGGAATTCACTTCACCCGAAGCAAACGACCATTGGTGGACAAAGCATTGCTAAAAAAATGGGGCTATGAGGTTTCAGGAGTTTATGATGCAGGGACTTCTGTCGTAGAGCTAGAGGGAACACGCTACGAAGTGGTCCTCTTTTCCGGATACCGAACGGGAAACCGTATGGGGTTTGGGGATGTGTATATGATCAAGCGTGCGGTACATGCCAAGAAAGGAAAGTGGGAACCACCAATCCTTGTCATCAACCAAGACGAGATCGAATTCCATAATCGACCTTTTGAAGATGGCTCGGAATGGGGAAACGAAGGAGCCAAAGTCGTCCAATTAGAACCCAATTTGTTCTTATGGATCTTTGTCTCCTTTCTAAAAGACGAGCATATGAAACAACGAGTAACCTGGGCAACGTCACGTTCACTGCTCGATAAGCCAACGGTTCTAGGCATCCCCTACCCCGCTAATTCTGATGAAGAGCACGGACATTCCGACATGATTGTACTTGGTGATTCCTTGGTAGAAATTCGACAACAGCGCAACGGAAAAGAGGGAAAGTGGAGACTGGTGTATGCACAGCACTCGTTACAGAAAGTCTGTGATTATTGCAACGGTGTACTTTCAAGAAGCACGACCTTCCCGCTACAAAAACCTCAACGACCCAAGCAGCAGCGCATTTCACAACAGCCTCTTTCGTTCTAGAGATTCAGCTACAGTGCTGTGTAAAAATGTGAGCTCTACGAGCTTGAAGCAAGTTGTGTTCGATTAAACTCTCGGATAACCCGTAGAGCATCTTCATGGGGGTACCGTTGACATGATTTATCATTACAGTCAAAATCCCATAGTCCCGATTGGGGAACGATGAATCCCGCTCCTTTAACAATATCAAGCGTCGGATAGGAACAAACACCTAAGATTGGTATCCCTGCATCCAAACAGGCTTGTACTTCATTTAAAATGTATGTCCACCAGGTTACTCGTCGCTTACGATAGCTCCCTGTCTCCGTGAGCACAATCGAAGCACCATAACGCTCCTGAAGCTGCGACACAATGGTGGTGAGTGGTAATCGTCGTGTATGCGTTAACGAGAGAGAGCGAAACGCAAACCGATTCTCTGCATCTATTCTTACCATCTGCTGATTATAAAAATAATAATTGATTCCTAAATACTGAAGATACTTTGGAGCTCCACCTATCTCTGGTTCAAGTTTCCCACTGATTAAGTCCCAAGATTCGAAGCGAACGTTGGCATTAAAATCGTCACAAAATTCCTGTTCCACAAGATTTTTCTTGCGCATGGGAGTGCGATACATATACGGATCCGGATGTAAAAACGCAACAGCTGAATCAATTTCCCAGATGGCATTCATCGCCGCGATTGCCGCTTTGACAAGCTGATGTTTAAATTGTGGCCCCCTGCCATTTGCATACGGTGCCCATAATCCGTTGTCACACATCCAAGCAAAAAATGATGGTTCATTTAAGGGTGCAATGAATAATTGATGGTCACTATATGGTCGCAGTAGTCGCACGCACGCTTTGGCATACGCTGCGTAAGCGACGGCAAACTCATCGGTAAACGGGTCTAAGTAATCCGGAAAATCAAAGTGGTTGAGATCCCAGAGTTGTTGAATACCCTCCTCTTTGGCAATCTCAAGCATGGGAATAAATCGAGAAAAATCATACTGGCCATTGCCTTGATCAATCTGGGACCAGGATAATCCTTCACGAACAGTGGAAATCCCTTGTTCTTTGATCAGTTGATAGTCTATTCGACAATAGTCATCGTGCTTACTTGCGGCTAACAAATCAAAACGTTTTCCTTTCTCCGCTTTTGCAGAAGTGCATTCAAAGCCGGCGATCATAAAAGACTGAAAAGGAGAAGATCGTTGTGACATAGTGCCTCAGTTTTTCTCAATGGTAAGCTGTAAATTCCAAACATCTGATTATTAAACGATCAGGATGTCGTGGAATGGTGTATCGATTGCTAAGAGGGTTGTGCTTCCTCTTTTTCCCACAACGAGTGGAACATCTCTAGCGCACTCTTAAACGCTTGATCCATATTAAAGTACTTATAATTTGCGAGTCTTCCGACAAAGAAAACGTTAGTCAGTTTTTCGGTCTCTTTGCGATACTTCTCATAGATGGCTTGATTACGCTCATTGGGAACAGGATAGTAAGGTTCTCCATCATCAACCGTGAATTCTTTCACAATGGTAGTTTTATTCGGCACGACTTGACCAGTGATATGCTTGTATTCGACAATTCTGGTATAGGGTACTTCAGGGCCTGGGTAATTGATGACGGAATTTTCTTGAAAATAATCCACGTCATGGGTTTCTGCGACAAAATTAATCGAACGATATTCGAGTTTTTCTTCTAACGAAAACTTAAAATCAAAGTATCGATCAATCGGACCAGTATAAAAAATCTTTTCCACTGCTTGAAGTGAGTCTTTAACATCAAAGAAATCCGTATGTAATCGAACCTCAATATTGGGGTGATTGAGCATCTTTTCGAATAGCTTTGTGTAGCCATTTTTCGGAAGGAACTGATAGGTGTCTGAGAAATATCGATCATCGAAATTGTTTCGAACTGGAATGCGTTGGAGTACTGATGCATCTAACTCTTCCGGAAATTTATCCCATTGTTTCTTCGTGTAGTGTTTAAACATTTTTTCGTACAACACTTCCCCCACCCGGGCTAAAGCAGCTTCTTTCCCGTTCTTTGGGTGGTCGTTATGGACCTGGTTTGTCTTAAGCCATGCATCCATCTCTGCTTCATTCTCAATGGACAATCCAAAGAGAGTATTAATCGTGGTAATGTTGACTGGAATTGGCACAAGCTGACCATCCACTCTGGCTAATACTTTGTGCTCGTATTTAAACCATTCTGAGAAGCGCTGCACGTACTCCCATACTTCTTCATCATTGGTGTGAAATAAATGCGCTCCGTACTTGGAAACCAGAATGCCATCATCGTTGTAGTAATCGTAACAATTACCACCAATATGGTCCCGCTTCTCTATCACTAGCACTTTTTTGCCAACGGCAGCATAACGTTCTGCTAACGTAGCACCAGAAATCCCTGCTCCGATACAAACAATTTGAGGTACTGTGGCCATGATGCTCCTTCCACCATCGAGGGTGCAGATTTCTATATGATTTGTACTGAAACGTTATGCTGTATACGACAGCACAGAGGTGGAAAAAGATTTTTCGTCTGCTGATTCCACAGAGATCAATTCCTGCATGGCAGTTGCCGTTTTATCCCATGATGTGTTGGCAATGATCGCTTCTTGTTTCTTTTCTCTCTTACTGCATTGAGATTCGGTTTCTTCTAAATAATCCGTAATTGCTTGTGAGAATGCTTCCGCATGTGAGACGACTGTCACGACATCGCTATAATCGCGTACCACATCATAAATAGCGGTTGAGATAATTGGCTTGTTTGCAGCCATATACTCTAAGGTCTTCGTCGGACTGATAAATCGTGTGGCATCATTGAGTGCAAATGGCATCATCGCAATATCAAATGCCTTTAAGTACGAGGGCAACTCTGCATACTCTTTCTTGCCCAGGTAATGAATATTCTTGCGTACAGGGAGTGATGAAGGATCAATTTTTACAACAGGGCCAATAATCACGAAAGAGACTTCAGGGCGTTTGAGTGAGATTTGATCGATTAAAGCTAGATCCAGACGCTCATCGACCACGCCATAGAATCCAACCACTGGCGGTTTTATTTTTGAGATATCAGCGGGAATTTGTGTCGACGACTTAAAGACTTTTTTAAAGTGTTTCTCATCCACAGAGCTTGGGAAGCAGTGAACATTCCTATGTCGCTGTCGCTTTGACTCAAAGAGTGATTTTCCACCCGTAAAGACAACATCCGATACGGCAAGTAATTTTTCTTCTTTTGCAAGCAAGGACTGCGGAGCTCCTAAGAATGCAGAGAGTTCGTCCATACAGTCATAAACTATTTTGCTATACGACAAACAGTCAGCGATATCGATAAACATGGGAGAGTAAAACCACAAGATGGGATCTTGTATTCCCATTGCACTACACTGCGCTTTTACGATAGGGGCTAGATTTTGAGTCATGTTGTCCCAACCAATTCGAGGTTGCAACACGGTAATGTTTTCTTCCACTTGCGAAAGCAGTGCAGTACCCCCATCGTTTGCGTCATGCTCAATGGGTTCTTCAACAAATAAAATTGGATGATGATCGGACAAGCGCTGCAGTAAGTGTTGCGGACGTTGGGTTACGGAATTCCAACGAAGATGGGAAAAGACAACAATTGGCTGTGACGATAAATCTTGATAACTACGCACAGTCAACGTAGGAAAAACTTTAGTTGTTTGGGGTATCGTAAATATATTTTCCATAGTATAGACATCGTAGCTTGGCTACCTTCTAATCGACGTGACACCCGTGTAAGAAAGTGGCAAGATTACGGGTATCCGATAATTAAAAAGATTGGTACTGGCATTTCTCTTCTCTGGTATACTAAATCACTACCATGCAAGATCTACTCACTACTGTCTTTGATCTCTTTTCTCAACTTTCCTCATTCGTTCCCTTGCCAATCTTTATCTTCCTTGGATCATTCCTTGAGGAAATAATCGCACCACTTCCTTCTGCGGTTGTCACCACCGTTGTGGGATCACAACTTTCAGTCAGTCCCTTCCCAATCCTTTATTTAATCGTGTTGGCAACGATCGCTGGTGGAGCGAAAACTCTTGCAGCTGTCATCTATTACGTATTCGCTGACAAGGTTGAAGATCTCGTCATCACCAGATGGGGTCGCCTCATCGGTATTCAGCCTGGAGAGTTAGAACGCCTTGGGAACCAATTTTCAGAGCATATTCAAGATGAGCTTCTCATCTTTGGACTTCGTGCTTTTCCCCTCGCTCCAACCGGAGTGGTCTCTCTAGCTTGTGGAGTATTAAAAATACCCTTCCGTTCGTTTGTGATCGTGACCTGGCTAGGTTATACCGTGCGTAACTGTATCCAGCTCTATCTGGCCTACGTTGGTTTTGAGTTTGTAAAATCACTGCTCGCCGATGGAGTCCTACATTTGCCCATTCAACTCTTTTTCTTACTCTCTGGTCCAGCACTCCTTGTGGGGTTAGGGTTATTCCTAAAAAGACCATCTGCTTCAAAAAAACCAACAAAGCTTACCTCCTAGCGTTGCCTCTTTGTAGTGACAAACTCTGATCTCTTCGAGGTCCAGTCGTAATGAGGTTTACTGGTAATCCAACTTGGGTTTCTAAAAAGGTAATAAAAGCTTTTGCGGTTTTTGGCAGTTTCTCTGCGTTAGTTACAGAAGCGATTTCTTTACTATCCCAGGTCTCCATCTTAACATACTCTGGCTGAATTGAGCTTAAGTAAAGTTGATCGGGTCGATATGGCACTGTTTTTCCATTCAGGGTGTAACGTACACAGACTGAGATTGGCGTATCGGGATACACGATATCCATATGCGTTAAAACCAGATGTGTACAGCGACCAACTTGAGAAAAGAATCGCAACGCAGGAATATCTAAATGGGCTATTCCTCGGGGACGTTTTGTAGTGGCCCCGTATTCATGTGCGTCTTCTCTAATTCGATTAGCGAGAGCCTCCTCCATGACCGTGGGAAGCTTGCGGGTACCTACACTGGACATATAGGTTCCTTTCAATACCGCTGCTCTTACTCCGATTTCTAGGGGATCAATGATCCCTTCGGTGGCCGAATAGATTCCATCAAACGTACAGTCAGAGGCTGTGACATCGGGATATACTCCCCATCGCATGTCTAGTCCGATTGCTTGGGCTTTTTCAAAAACCCAAGCAGTTTTACGGTCGTTCCACTGTGTTGTTAGAAACTCGTTAAGCCCTTTTACATACGGAATTAATTGCTGTGACTGTTCTTCTAAACGCGATACAAACGTTGAAAGAGTGCCTACGGTCTGCGGCGTCATCGTCGTAAGCTGGGGGACTTGAGTAGTCGCCAAGTCTCCTCCCAACCCTTGCACAAATGCTTCGTAGAGACGATAGTGTTTTTCTATTTTTTCCCGATTAAACGGAACTAAATCGCGAACTCGTACTGGATGGCGATAGAGCACATCGACATAGGCTGGTGCGATACCTCTTCCGGTTGAACCTTTCCCTCCTTCTTCCCAGTTTTTTAATACTCCTTCCATGGCTCGATGCGTATCAAGGGACAAGACTGCTTGTTCATCGATTAAAATCGTTGCCGGAATGACACCTCCGCAAGCCTTCATTATCTGGCTAATTTCTGAAATTAGATCTTGTGGATGAATGACCATTCCCTTGCCTAAAACGACGTGAACATCCTCATGGAATACACCCGATGGCAATTGGTGCAAGGCAATCCGTTCCCCATTTTTAAATTCGACCGTATGACCGGCATTCGCTCCACCATTATCGCGATAGACGATAACTTGATGCGTACGAACAAACGAGGCGACAACCTCATCGACAATTCTGCCCTTCCCTTCATCTCCATACGCTCCTCCACAATACGCCACTGCATGCGGACGAATAGTAGCCATAGAGTTCTCCTTTACCGTTTGGTTGATGAAATAGCGGTTACCGTTTGGATAACTAATTCACTGGAAATACCCGTGTAGGTTAACGGATGCAATGCACTAAGTCGGTTCCTTAAATCCGTTGAAACAGACAGTGCATCAATAAATTGCGTAATGGATTCTTTAGAGAGCTGTTTACCACGTGAAAGTTTCTTCAACTTTTCATAGGCACTCTCATCACCACTGGTTCGCAGCAGTGTCTGAAGCCCTTCAGTGATAATTTCCCAGTGGGCTTCAAGCTCAGTCTGTAACAAAGAGGTATTGGGAGAAATTAAGTTCAGTCCCTTCAGGGAGGATTCATACCCTAACAAACACAATCCAAATGTCATTCCGATCTGGCGCTTCACCACACTATCAGAGAGATCGCGTTGTAACCGGGACACGGGAAGTTTTTGGCAAAAATGGCTTAACAATGCATTGGCTAAACCTAAATTTCCTTCACTTTGTTCAAAATCAATGGGATTCACTTTCTGCGGCATCGTGGACGATCCCACCTCTTGTGCGTTGGAATGAAGGATGAAATATCCATCACTACAATATCGCCAGCAATCCTGATCCAATGATAAAAGAATGGTATTTATACGACGCACAGAGTCAAAGAGTAATACATACGAATCAGCAGGCACAATTTGAGTGGTCACGAAAACGGGATGCAGTCCAAAACTTTCAATAAATTCTTGTGCTGATTTCAACAGATCCATCGTAGGAAATGCGGCATGCTGGGCAGCATATGTTCCAACCGCCCCAGAACACTTGGCATCAATGGAAAGCTGTAGCAATCTATCCCTCTCGTCTGCCAATCTTTTAGCAAACACGACCATCTCTTTGCCAACGGTCGTGGGCACGGCCGGTTGACCATGCGTACGTGCCAACATTAGCGTGTCTTTTGTTTGTAACGAAAAATCACAGATTCGAGTGATCAAGCCATTAATTGCCGGAAGCAAATGATTCCTTACGGTGTGAGAAAACGCGATTCCGTATGCGATCGAGTTCGTGTCTTCACTCGTAAGCCCGATATGAAGCCATTCTGATCCAGGAATCGAGAGTTTAGCCATTGTGGCGCGAAGGTAATACTCTACTGCTTTGACATCATGGTGAATGGTGGACTCAATCTTTTTTATCTGAGCAGCGGCGTCATCGTCAAAATTGTCCACCAGAGATTCTAGATGTTGTTGATGTTTTTTGGAGTAGTGAGGAATCCAATGGTTTGAGGATAAGAAGAGAAGATACGCTACTTCTACGCGCAATCGATGCTTCATGAGAGCAAATTCTGACCAGGTTGACGCTAACGCAACAAGTCGATTCGCATAGCGACCATCAACTGAACTTAAAGCATGCAACGTAGATTGTGTCATGATCCGTCTGTTAGTTGTAGCAAAAAAAAACATCTATGCCAGTACCAGTTTAGAGTAGAGGAGAATACTGCTACAACCTAGGTGGATAAATCAAGACTTTGCCACAAAATACGGGCTGCCCAGGTGCGATACGGTGCCCACTTGTCACTAAGAGCTCGAAGCTCTTCTTTACTGGGTGGAGTATCGTGTTTGTAGAGTTTTTGGATGGCGCGTCGCAATCCTAAATCTCCGACTGAAAACACATCATCACGAGCCAAGGCAAACATCAAGAACATTTCGGCAGTCCACGGACCAATTCCCTTAACGACCGTTAGTTTTTCAATCACCTCCGCATTGGTTACTTGATCGATAGTATCAAGGTTGAGTTGCTGGGAAGAAACCTTGTCCGCCAGATCCTTGATAGAACGAATTTTTGCATACGAGACACCAGCGGCACGCAAGTCCTCTGTAGCAACCTCTAGGATGGTTTCTGGAGTCAAATCTTTTATTGGTAACAAGGCATACACTCTATCGGAAATCACATCCGCAACCTTTATGGATAATTGCTGCGAAATAATGGAATCAACCAGTGCTTTAAAGTAATTGGGACTCACAACAAAGTCGGGAACTGGAGTGATCATCGAGCCTGCTGTATACAAAATGGGATCTGCCGTTTCAAAATGACGTAATACGATGGAATATGTGGTCCTATTCATAACAACAGCCAGACGTACGGTTTCAAATGCGAAGCAGCGCATCAACATGTGCAATGGATTGTGACGTCGAGAGAAACTGAACGGCATGAAGCCCAGCAGCCGTCGCTGCAGCCACATTGGAAATGGCATCATCCAGATAAACAGTCTCACTTGGAAGCACATTTCGATCTGCGCACAGATCTTTATACGCTTGCGGATCCGATTTTGAAATTCCCAATTTTTTTGCCGAAAACACGATATCAAAAACAGGTGTCAAAAAAGGTTGAAGCACTGCATATTCTTGGATCGTTTCACTCGTAAACATTCCGACCGAAAGGTGATGGGTTTGTTTTGTCAGAAGCATCCAATCTAGGAACTGCGTGTTTAAGGAAAAAGTATCAAAAAAAGTATAGGCAGGATCCGACAAACGTTTTGCATGCAGCTCATTGAGACTTCCGGAATAATTATCATCGATAGGAAACAAAATTACTCGAGAAAAGTCAGATAACAATAGTTTAATCATAGGTTTTTTTCAATCAATGATTCTCCTGTCATACACGGGGGGATTTCAAGTCCCATGAGTTCCAATGCTGTTGGTGCGATGTCTTTTAACCCACCATTGGCTCGTAACTTTGGCTTCAGGGAAGAATGGATCAGAATGCAAGGAACTGGATTTGTGGTATGAGCGGTATGTGGTTCATGCGTTGCTGGCTCCCACATGCGTTCCGCATTTCCGTGATCCGCAATAACAATGAGTCCCCCGCCATGCTTTAACATCGCCTCGGTTAATCTGCCGAGTTGATGGTCCACAGTTTCGATGGCTATTTTAATGGCAGCGGGAATGGCAGTATGGCCGACCATGTCTGGATTGGCAAAATTGATAAACAAAAAATCTACAGCCTCTAGCCGTTTGATGGCTTCATCACAAATTTCTTTTGCCATCATCTCCGGAGCTTGATCATGTGTTTTAATATCTTTTCGACTCGGAACTAACACATGCTCTTCACCGGGATACGGATCAGTTTTGCCACCATTCACATAATAGGTAACATGGGGAAATTTTTCCGTTTCGGCAATGTGCACTTGCTTCTTCCCTGCCGCAGATACGACTGCACCGATGGTACTTTCAACCTGTTCCGGAGCATAGGCAACAATGGACTCTACCTCTGCGTCGTAATGAGTCATCGTTACCAACTGCAATTTCTTTTCTTTAAGAACCTGTGTGATCTTTTTTGATAACTGTTTCGCACGGTCGGAGCGAAAGTTGGTAAAAATGATTGCATCATGATCACACACTTGATGTGGTGTCCCATCAGGTTTCAAAAACACCTGGGGTTCCAACAACTCATCAAATATTTCTTTTGAGTACCACTTCTCAATTTCCTCTGAAGGAGTATGGGTATGGTCATAGACAAACGCAGCTTTGCCATCAAAAATGGCTCGAAATGCCATGTCGGTGCGATCCCAATTATTGTCTCGATCCATAGCATAGTAGCGACCCATGACTGTTGCAATCTGTACTTCCGCAATCCCATCGATATGCTGTTCCAATCGGACCAAGGAATTTTTTGCACTCGTGCGTGAGACGTCACGTCCATCGGTAAACGGATGCAGAAGGATTCGCTTTACATTCTTTTTTAGAGCTGCATTGATGATTTCTAGAAAATGATCTTCATGTGCATGGACGCCACCTGGCGAAAACAATCCCATGATGTGCAAGGTGGATTGATGGGTGTTGACATAGTCAAAGGCACTTGCAAGCGCACTATTCTCACCCAGTTTTCCTTCAGTAGCGTCTTTCGTAATGCGCACTAAATCTTGGTACTTCACACATCCTGCCCCAATCGTTGAATGCCCAACTTCCGAATTCCCGATCTGTCCATCGGGTAACCCAACCGCTTCTCCAGAGGCATTTAATTGTGTAAACGGATACTCGTTCGATAGCCGATCAAAGTTAGGGGTATCCGCCATCGTTACACCATTAAACTCTCCTTGTTCTCCCAGTCCCCAGCCATCGAGCACAACGACGGCAAGAGGTTTTATTGAGTGTTTTTTCATACACCTTTCTCCAGTAGATCAAGACCTCACGAGCTTAGAGTTGCTCTTCAATACGTAGCAATTCGTTATATTTGGAAGTTCGATCCGTTCGCGACGGAGCTCCCGTCTTGATTTGCTGGCCACCTGCCCCGACAGCAAGATGCGCAATAAAGACATCTTCAGTCTCTCCACTACGATGCGCCACGATGTTCTTCCAGCCAGCTTCTCGTGCAATCTGCATTGCTTGCAAGGTTTCAGAAACGGTTCCAATTTGGTTTAACTTGATGATTACAGCGTTACAATTTTTGCCGTCTCTTCCCTGCTGCACATATTTAGGATTGGTAACCGTCAAATCGTCTCCTACAATTTGCACGGTGTCTCCAATGGCGGCAGTCAATTTCGCCCAGCCATCCCAGTCTCCCTCAGCCAACGCATCTTCCAAAGAGAAAATTGGATAGCGTTTTGACAATGAAACCATCCATTCCACCATCTCATCGGAGGATTTGACTGCACTATCGCGTTTGAGCTGATACGCTCCATTCACATAAAATTCGGTTGCCGCCCCGTCAATGCCCATCATGAAATCGCCATCGGTACCCATCGTATATCCCGCGCTGGCAACTGCTTCGAGCATCAGGTCAAATGCCTCTTCATTGGAAGATAACGATGGAGCATATCCACCTTCATTTCCTACGTTGGTCGATAAACCTTTTTTGGCAATTAACTTTCCCAAATGATGAAAGACTTCTGCAGATTTTCGTAGTCGTTCATGATATGAATCAACTTTTACCGGAAAGAGGATATATTCCTGAATATCTGTGGTCCAGTTTGCATGAGCGCCACCATTTAACACATTTAAGATTGGCATCGGCAGTTTAAAATCTCTGTTTCCCGATAGCTCTCCTAAATATTTAAATAAGGGCACTTTCTTACTAGCTGCGGTGGCCACACAAAATGCCATGGAGACTCCAAGGATTGCATTCGCTCCAAGCTTAGACTTTGTTTCCGTACCATCTAACGCAATCATCGTATCGTCGAGCTCTTTTTGGGTAAACTCTTTTCCTTTTAATGCGTCAAACAACACCGTGTTTGCATTGGACACGGCAGTCATCACTCCTTTTCCAAGCCAAGCTGTTCCCCCATCACGTAGTTCTAACACTTCACGAGAACCTGTGCTGGCACCAGAGGGAACTGCAGCACGTCCGAACGCGCCATCGGTAAGCGTAAGATCAACTTCAATGGTGGGGTTTCCACGAGAATCTAGGATCTGACGGGCATGAAGTGATTGGATTGCGGGCATACAGTCTCCTTTGCAGTACAAATGGGTAATCGAACCCAACAATGAGTGATACCGGGGTAGGATACCACTTCCTTGAGGATAATTCTAGGAAAGCAAGAGATGGTAGATTGTTGTGACTGCGGTGCAGATCATCGGCAGCTTTAATGCTTTTTCCGCTTGATTGGCTTTAACTCTGTTGGTTTCATCCAGGAGTAATAGAGCACAGGAATAAAGAGCAGCATAATGGTACTTGCCACTAATAATCCGGAAATAATCGCTCCCCCTAAGCCTCTCCATAAAGGATCGGCGATAGTGATCGGAAGTAGTCCAAAGACTGTACAAAGTTTGGTTAAAATGATCGGTTCTAAACGGCTAGCTCCCGCATCCGCAATAGCTTCCTCAAACGGCATCTGTTCACGTAAATTAAGATTTATCTTGTCCACAATAAACATGGAATTGGTCACCACAATGCCAAACAGTGAGAGTATTCCGATCATGGCCGGAAATGTTAGCGGAATCGCTGTCAGGGCAAACACCAAAAACACTGAAGAAACGGCCAGAGGAATAACGATAAGCACAATTGCTGCCTGTCGAAACGATCCAAATTGAAGCACCATCGTAATCATAATTAAGATTGCGGATATGACCATCGCTTGAAGCAACGATTGCATCGATTTATTATTTTCTTCGTTGACGCCTCCCGTTTTCCAACTGTACCCAGCTGGCAATTGAATCGCATTCGTAAATTCAAGTAACTTCTGATTCTGTTCAATTACTGATGTCCCAGGACGTACCGCTGCGCTAATCGTCACCGTCCGTTTAAAGTCTTCACGAACAATACTAGTGGGATTTGGCCGCGACTCTAAACGTCCTAATTCCAATAAGGGGATGAGTTGTCCTGTCGATGAGGGAATGCGAAGTTGGCCAAGATCTTGCGCATCCAGATTTCCTTTTCCAAGTCGGAAAACGATGTCTTTTTTCGCCGATTCCCCTTTTTCAAAATTCACAGAATCCAACGTAAACCCACTGGCAAATGTACGTAAAGAAAATCCAACAGATTCGATGGAAATTCCGTAATCCGAAAGTTTTGTTAAGTCTGGGATAAACACAATCTTACTTGTTCCAGACTGGATGGATTGTTTTACATTGGTGAGTCCAGTCTGTGTCTGTAAATACGACACTACCGTTTGTGCCTGCGATTCTAGAACGGAGAGATCGTCACCTGAAAGTTGAATTTGAATATCTGCTCCTGCAGGTGGACCACCGGATGCTTCAATTACCGAGATTTCCCCGTTCGTATAATCCTTGAATTCTGTACGGAGATCTTCAGCGATACGAATAGATGACAACGATCGCAATTCATGATCCGTAAGCCGAAGTGAATACCAGACAGTTCCTCCGGCTTCCGATGAACCTCCAAAACCATTGGATCCTGATCGACCAATTTCTGCAGTCACAAATTCAAGTTGGGGTGTATCCGTTAGCTGACGTAACACCGCAACACCTTCTTGCATGGTTTTTTCCATGGTTGTTCCAGCAGGAAGTTTTAGTTCCACATTGAGAGTATCTTGATCGGTTTTGGGAAAGAATTCATTTTTAACAAATCCGAGTGGAAGCAGAGCAAAACTACAAATGGCATAGCCAACCACGGCGATCAAGACATTCCGTCGACTCGATTTTTTCTGCAAAATCCGTCGCATGAGATTTCGGTATTTATCTGCGAATGGATCTACATCAATGAGACCTCGATTGAATAAGCGAGAAATCCACGGAGTTCGTGTGAAAATTGATGTTCTCCATTTCTTTGAAACAGACTGCAAAACTCGGGTATGCGTACGTGACAAAATAAAACTAAACCCAACGTAGATGATCAGGATTACCGGAAACAGTACGCTTTTTATCGAGAGAGCAACGATCACCCCTAACGCAATTAAAAAGGCAACGATCTGAAGTAGCCGCAACACTCGATGGGGTAAGAGTGGGCGTAACAATACGATCATTAAGGGTAACGTAATCAATACGGCGATGGCGGTAGAAGAGAGCATGGTCACCGTAACTACCACCGGTATGGGCTTGATGAATTCTCCAATAATTCCGGAGGTAATCAGGAGGGGTAAAAATGACCAGATCGTCGTAATGGTCGTAGACCAGATGGGAACAATCGTGTCTTTCCAGACCAAAAGTCCCGTTTGAAAGGGTGTAAATTTCCCAGTCTTAAAGTACGTTGTCATGGCAGACACTACGACGATGGTGTCATCGACAAGTAATCCTAAAGCTAATAAAAAAGCGAACATGGAAATGAAGTTGATGGTCATTCCCGTAATCCGCATAAACAAAAAGGCAGACAGAAACGTTAGCGGAACCGTTAAGGATGAGATTAACGCTTGGCGTAGACCTAAAAATAGTAGGATTACTCCCATCACCAATACAATAGTCGTTCTAAACTCCCCTAAAAGGTCATCAAATTGTTCCGTAATTTCTTC
Organism: uncultured Pseudomonadales bacterium; assembly: GCA_964635905.1. GTDB lineage: Bacteria > Patescibacteriota > Microgenomatia > UBA1400 > UBA12028 > JACOVC01. The sequence continues at coordinate 34,794 of CAZWPK010000001.1, read as the reverse complement.
ACTGGTATTGGAAAAGGTAATGATCGAATACCCTTCCCCTTTTGCTTTCATGAAATCTTGAACTGCATGTTGTACTTCCTCACCGGCGTCATCAATATTGCTATCCACCGTTTTATAGACATAAAAGGTAACACCCTGCTGCGGTGGGGAGTTTTTTGTTGCGACATAGGCTGGAGACTGATTACCCTTTGACTGTTCAGCGATGGTTGCAATGTCTCCCAATCGAATGGGTTTTCCTTGAACGGAGAGTGAAAGGTTGCGAATATCATCTATCGATTCGACAACAGGATCAATTGTCAACGAAAATGTATGTTGATTCGTTTCGATATTTCCGGCGGGGATTGAGGCTCGTGACCGTTTGATCAGTGAAGAGAGAACGACGGGATTAATTCCATATTCTGCGGCTTTTTGAGGATCTAATTCGACCACAATTTCGTGCGTATCAAAGCCTGTTTTTTGCACTCGATCAACGCGTGAGACATTTTCAATCACTTGGGTTAGCTCATTGGAAAGATTCATCAGGTCTGGATAACTCTTGTCGGAAATGACAGCAAATGTCCAGACGGGAACATCTTCAAAATCAAGGAGTGAGACTCGGGGTTCCTGCGCATCGGTCGGTAGATCGGTTACTCCATCGATTGCAGATTGGACATCAGCGCGTGCTTTTTCTCGATCAATTGTAGAAAAGAACTGCATGGTCACGGCTGAGACACTATTCTGGGAGGATGAATTCACGACGTCGACCCCCTTCACTGCTCGAAGTCTATCTTCAATGGGGATAGTGACCAAAGATTCCACATCGGAGGGACCCGCACCTGGTAATACAGTGATGACCGTCACGATTGGAATTTTAACTTCGGGATTCAAACGCTTGGGAAGCTGAAAATAACTAAAGAAACCTAAAAATGCGATCGAAATGATTAACAATAACACTAGTCTAAAGTTTGAAACATACTTCGCTACAACGGACCCTGCCAACTTTGCATCATATTCTAGCCGCTGGAAGTAAGACCTTGTTTCTGGAGCCGACGATTGAATTGCCATATGTCCTATCTGATCTTATTCGGTTTTAACTTGGTCCCCATCCTGAACAGTACGGGATAGAATAATGACATCAGTGGATGACAGTCCCGAGAGAACCTGCACAAAACGCCCAGAAACATCCCCCAGAGCAACCTCTACTGTTTTTGCGGTACGCTTCTCACCCTCGTTATGGAGAATGTAAACGTAGGCTTTTTCTTGGGTTTGGTATACCGCATCCAGAGGAATCGACAACTCATCAGTGATGATAGAGGAGGCTCCCAAAGGCAGCCTTGCAGCCACAGAAGTCGCATTGGTGAGAGAGGCAGAATAGGTGGCAGGGATCGAATAGATCAGACTATAGAGTGTTCCATCCGTAGCCTCCGAGGAAATATATCTTGGATAGAGAGAGATTTTTGTCGTTCCAATTGAAAACTCTGTAACTTCTGAACTGGACACTTGCTTTGCAATGGTTGACGGAACAAGGATGACTGCAGAGTTCTCACCTTGATTGGCTTTGATTGTGGCAAGGAGCGTTCCGGGAGAAACCGACTGGCCTACTTTTACATACACACGTTCTACTAAACCTGCACAGGGAGTTGCTGGATACATCAGTCCTTCGCTGATTCGAGCCAAACGTAAATTCAGGCCAGAAAGATCTTTTGCAAGCACCAAGGATTTTTCTTGCAGTTCCAACTGTTTGAGAGTGACTTCTTTGGACATGTCGGTAATCTGTGCCGGGGTTTTTGTATCATCCGATTGATACTCTACTGTACGCAGCGTCGATTTAAGTGAAGCTAATCCGCTCGAAGCGGCCAGTCGTCCTTGCCGGGCGGATGCAAGTGCCGCGTCATTAGAACCGTTCACATTGTTGGATTCTAAGAAACGAATCTGGGTATCTAAAACCGATAAGATTTCTTCATTTTGAGAGATAAGTGACCGAGTATCTCCTAGTGACTGACGCGTTAACTCACGAATCTCTGCTGCTTGCAAGTTTCCCTTGCTAGCTAAGTCTTTTTGTCGGTTAATGACCTCCTTTTGCAGTTCAAAGTTCTCTTGGGAGAAGGTAAAGTTCTTTTGAGCGATCTGTCTACTCAAACTAGCGGCATTCCCTCCTTGATAGTTCGTCGATAAGGAGATTAATGTTTGAGCTTGGAAGACTTTCTTTCCTTCTTGAACATGAATTTTTTGCACAATTCCAGGAGCTTGAGCATAAATGGAGATAACACCCGATTTTTCAATGCGTGCAGACACGCTCAATTTTGGACTTTCCCCAAATGCATAGGTTTGAACTATCTTTGCTTCAACGACTTCCTCTTGTTGAACCGACGATGGTTTTTGCCAAAAATGGGCGACACCAAGCATGCCAAAAAGGATTGCCAATGCAATAAAAAAGCTTTGCAGGGGAAACCGATCGATCACTCGCACAAGACGCTGATAACCTGTTGTAAATCGAGACATACGATAACACCTTCACTGAAAATAATCCGAAGGCGAAGTATACCAGAAGCCGTAAGAGAATGGAATGGTTTTACCTCAACTGTGAAAAGTGGTAGCGGTTAGGAAGTACTGATCTTGCCAATTTCAAGCAACTTGGGGATGAGGTCTTCATTGGGAATCCGAGTGAAATCAATGTTCTCGTTTAGGCCTACGATTAAGGCTTCCACTATCCAACGAATTTTTTTTGCGTCCGATTTCGTTAAGAATCGAACCTGAATCGTTTCCTGCGGAAACACTTTGTCTACAATCTGTAGGCTCGCGAACAAAAGATTTTCCTCGACTACTACGGTTAAGGTGTCCCGAATCATGATGCTTTGTAACTGTTTGGTAAAAAAGAAAAAATGTTTGTGAATCGATATCTTGTTCCGATCGATGTACACTGTGTCAGGAAACAAATCAAACGGAAATACCCCTTTCGCTGTAAACAGAGCTTGATTGTCAATTGACGCGAGTTCATCCAGTTTCTTAAAGTTACTCACCCGCTCTTCATCCATCTTTCGAGTCTGACTTTTAGTATCTAGTACCGTTTGAGATTGTAGGACTTGTGTATTATTCATAGTGTATATTCAAGTATGTGAACATATACTAGTTCAACTCAGACAGGGATCAGGCATAGACATGTGTGAGAAACATAAGAATAGATTTCTGCGTACTGACTTGGTGTGAGAATTGTAAGAATTATATAAGTGGCACTTCCAGGCTATTACAATGGAAGCTGCAAGCACACTTGCTTTTTGAATAAAGGAGATACTATGAGTGTAGTTCCCACAATTGTGGTTGTCGAAGACGAACCATCTTTATTGGAATATCTTCAAGACATTCTCGTAAACCAGCGTTTTACAGTACATCCAGTCAATAAATATACACAAGCTATCGCCTTAATTGAACAAGTGAACCCCAATCTAGTCTTGCTGGACCTCTCTTTACCTGACATAGCCGGAGAAACTGTGTGTGCAGAAGTAAAAAAACTGTTTCCCCGAATGCCAATTATCATTCTGACGGCAAAAGACGACACCAAAGACATTGTTGCTGGACTTGGATTAGGCGCCGATGACTACATTACAAAACCATTCAAAACGGAAGAATTGTTAGCGCGCATTCAGGCCAGACTTCGTGACCCGTCCTCCGATCCAGTACTCCGTATTGGAGATCTAGAGATGAACACCGAAACTTTCGAAGTGAAGCGAGCGAACAAATCCATTCCCTTAACACAAACAGAATACACACTCTTGCATTACCTACTCACCAACAAAAATCGTGTCTTAACCCGTGACATGATTTTGTCCAGTGTGTGGTCCTATACTCCGGACGTAGAAAGTCGCGTTGTCGACGTCTACATCGGATACCTGCGAAAAAAGATTGATAAGGGCAATACCAACAAGCTGATTCACTCGATGCGAGGATTCGGATACAGTGTACGAGACGACTCCGCAAAAAACGTTTAAAGCCTACCATCCTTGCATTTAAAAAAGCACAACTAGAGAATCATTGTTTTGCTCAGTAACTTTTGAAAGATTTCGTTAACTTAAATACATTTGAAGCACTTGGGTAAACTTGTCCAGAGAAAAAGGCTTTGCCAAATAGGCTTCCACTTTAGCCTCCATCGCTCGTTCGCGGAGTTCTTGTGTGGCAGACATTAAGATCACTGGGATCGAACAATAACCATCCATGGTTTTTAGTTTGCGAGCAATAGTATCTCCCCTCCCGTCTTCCAAAAAGACGTCTAGGACAATTGCATCCGGTTTGTTTTTTTCTAAGCGCTTCCAAAATGTAGACGTACGCGTACAACAGACCGGCTTGCACCCGTACTCAGCAAGCACCGTTTGCATGGCCTCCAATAAATGGGGATCGTCTTCTACAATAAACACAGTTTTCATACACGACAATAGAATAGGGTTATCTTACTTCAGCGGAGTAGCACTGTGGGTAAGAGGATCGTTAGAGTTTGGCATTATGCTACTGGGAGTGCGACTTTGAATTCAGAACCATGACGGTATTCACTGTGGACAGTCAATTTCCCGTTGTAGTGATCCACAATCCGCTGGCATAGATATAACCCTAATCCCGTTCCCACATGGGTGTTGGCGAGGGCTTTATTTCTAAAAAATGGCAGAAAGACATCTTTTTGGTCTTTCTTTGAGAGTCCTCTTCCGAAATCTTTGACACGAACTTCTACCATTTGATCGGTGTTGTTGATGGTAATGAGCACCTCTTCCTTCTCGACCGAAGAATTGATTGCATTGGTAATCAGGTTGAGAAGCACTTGTCGAAGTCGTTGTGGATCCATATGAACTGTAGCCTTGGATTGACCAATTAGTTTAAGTTCATGACTGACAGTCTGCGCTTGAATCTCTTCCACAATTTGTTTTACTGTCGTATCAAAGGAGATTGTTTCGTTGCTAAACTTTAATTTATTAGATCCCAAGCGAATAGAATCCACCACATCAGAAACTAAGAGAGTCAATAAATCAGTTTTTTCTTCAATTTGATGGACATAGCGATGCACCTTGGGATTCGGAAAGTCTTTAACCTGACCTTCCAATAGCTGAACGAATGCTTTAATCACAGCTAAGGGGGTTTTTAATTCATGACTTGCAACGGCCAAAAATTGATCATGTTGCCGCTGCATTGCCACCTTCGAAGTAATATCCCGGATGATAATTAAATTCTTACCGGGAAAAACATTGGTCACAATAGATAGTTCCGTATGAAATTCCTCCCCAGTGTCTTGGGCGAACGAAAAAGGGATTAATCGGATTTGCTTCGTAAAACGCTGGTCCCATATTTCTTTAAGTTCTGACCTATCCTCGGTGGAAAAAAGTGAAAACACAATCTTTCCTAACATTTGATTTTTAAAGAACTTTAAGGCTGCCGCATTCCCCTCCTCTACAACACCTGCATCCGTCACGATGAGCTTCCAATCATGGCTGGCATCAAAAATAACTTTGTATTGGGAACGTGCTTTTACATAGTCTTCTTTTCCATGGAAGGCGAGCTCTGCATTTAAAAAGGATAACTGATAACAAACAGGCTTCTCCAAAGACTGTACGGGAAAAAATGAAAGGCCTACCCAATACGCTTCTTTGGTAGCGGTACGAAAGACGTCAGAAGCGTTAAACATTGATTGCTGGTGTTTTATGGCCAAGTGAAGCGGACACCCTTCAATCGTATGATCAGCAAAATCCCCCGAAGGATGCACAACATCATGAATGTGTTTCCCAAGAACCGTTACAGGGTCTGAGACGGAAAGCATTTCCAAAGCCCGTGTATTGATGTAGGAACAGAGTCCTGCTTCGTCCATCAAAATAATCCCGTACGGGGACTGTGACACCATAGAGGATAAAAGTGACGGTTTAAATTCTGCCATAGATAATGAATTGTTTTAACTCACTGCTATTGTACTTCACCTCCGGTTCATCTTACCCACCTCTTACTCTACTCACGAACAATAACTAAAAGAACTTTATACGATAATCGCAATCAGTATTCGTTATAAAGAAAGGAGAACTGTATGGGACTCATTCTCTGGATGATTCTAGGGCTCATTGCTGGATACCTAGCATCACTCATTATGAAAACCAATGCTTCTCAAGGACCCGTACTGGACATTGTCTTGGGCGTGGTTGGAGCAGTTGTCGGCGGTTTCTTAATGGGCATGTTTGGCGCTGATGGCGTCAATGGTCTGAATCTTTATAGTTTAATTGTCGCCACTATGGGCGCGGTCGTCACTATTTGGATTGGACGTGTCATTACTGCCCGAACGGTGTAATACAACCTGTTTTTAAAAGAGCAATCTTTAAATACCCCCGAAAGGGGGTATTTAAATAGGATTCTAACTACGACTGCGAAAGTAACATTTTTAAACAATTCGCGTGAAGTTGAACTCTAAATGTTTTTACTTTTTCTAAAATAGCCTTTAAATCCCGTATGCGTTGACGAGGAGCGCTTACGAGTAGATCGGTCTTTTAAGCGCAAGATAGTCACATCATTTCCAAAAAGCGTTGAAAAACCAGACAAGGTGTCTTGAACTGACCGTGTAATAAGCTTCACCATACATTTCCTCCTATGCTACGTATTAATTACTTCACCACCATTCGGATGAAGAATCTGTCCTGTCATATAGGAACTATCGTCGGAGGCAAGAAACACATAGCATGGAGCCACTTCTTCTGGCTGCCCTGGTCTTCCTAATGGCGTATCCATCCCAAAGCTCTCTACCTCTTTGGCAGAGAAAGAGGATGGTATCAGGGGGGTCCAGATTGGTCCTGGTGCTACCCCATTCACTCGAATTTTCTTTGGGGCAAGCGATAACGCTAATGATCGTGTAAATCCCACAATCGCTCCTTTGGTAGAGGCATAATCAATTAGGTGGTCACTGCCTCGATAGGCAGTCACAGAGGTTGTATTGATGATAGTGCTGCCCTCGGACAAATACGGAAGGGCTTCCCGACTCAAATAGAAATAAGAGAAGATATTTACTTTAAACGTTTGTAACAATTGCTCGTCGGAAATATCCGATAACGATTCCTGTGGAAACTGCTGCGCAGCATTGTTAATCACCGTATCCAAATGTCCATACTCCGTGATCGTCTGATCCACTAATTTTTTACAGACACTAGAATCAGAAATGTCTCCAGGAAAAAGAAGACAACGCTGTCCTTCTGCTTGAACTAAATTTTGCGTATCGGAAGCATCCTGATGTTCATTTAAATAGCTAATCATCAGATCAGCACCTTCTCGGGCTAACAACAGTGCCGTAGCTCTCCCAATACCACTATCACCCCCAGTAATAATGGCGACTTTCCCTGTTAATTTTCCTGACCCCTGATAGGTTGGAGCAATAGAATCCGGCTGAGGAATCATTTCGGATTCGCGACCCGGTTGCGTGGACTGATGCTGGGGAGTATTAAAGAAAGTAGACATAGTATAGATTGCGATGATTTCCTGGTAGAGCACTTCGTATCTCCCACAATAGATCTACAGTAAAAAACAACATGGATAAAACCGTAACGGGACGGTAAGAAAAAGCCCGTACCTACAGACTGTAGATACGGGCAGATACGCAGGTCAAAACATTACTGACCGGATGGGGCAGAACCTGAATTCTGATTCACATCCACTTGAACTCGATCGGGGACGTTAATTTGTGTTCCCCCAAAAGAAAAGCTTCGTCGTAATGCGGGCAACCCGTAATACAGAAACGCAATCACAAACAAAATCAATAAGACTACTCCAGCAAGAAACCCGATCCCAGTCGATTGATCAGATGTTGTCCCTGGATTATTAATGACAGTTGCCATAGAAGAACTCCTTTCTTATACAGTACGAATCATCGTCGTTCTACCGTATCGAGTATCAGAGTGATTTCCGATGGAAGTACAACGCTGATCGTAAGCAGTAGTTAATAGCTTTCGCAAATGAAATTTGCAACTAAAACCGTAAGAATTAGTCAAGAAACTGCAATCGAAAGTATTACAATTTTTTTCATTTTTCTTGCATACTTCTTACAGTGTCTTTGTACACTAAGCGCTGTTGTGAAATCTATGAACACCTCTTCACTGTCAAAACGCGTCCTGGTTGTTGATGACGATCATGGAATTTTAGAGGCGCTCCAAATTCTATTAGAAGAAGCAGGATATACGGTACAAACAACTCCGGATGGATCCAAAGTTCCTCTTGAAATTAACGCTTTTTCTCCAGATGTCATCTTACTAGATATCTGGATGTCAGGTCAGAATGGTCATGACATCTGTAAGCGTCTAAAAAGTATGGAACAAACAAAAGAGATTCCCGTCATTTTGATCTCAGCCAACCGGGATATGGCGACAATTTCAAAGGCGTGTGGAGCCGATGACTATGTCGCCAAACCATTTGAACTCGATGAATTACTCAATAAAGTAGAAAAATATTCCGGCATCCATTGGGCATAAAAAAGCGGACAGGTTTCCCTGCCCGCTCCAATTTCTAGTCTGAATGCTAACTACTGCAAAACTCCAATCTCAAAATTCACTAAATTGCTTTTTGTCATTGCAGAATGCGGTGTTCCTTTACCAGGACGTGCGTTAAAAAGTTTGGTTGCATCCGTACCACAACCGGTCATGATCACCTCACCACCTGGATGTTTTCCAGAACTCGTGACTGGGGTAACATCATAGACTTTTCCTTCAATTGCCATCCAGCAGTCTTCCTTCGTTTTGTGCGTTGCAATATCAGTTAAAGTATATCCCTTCATTTTTGCGGAAGGTGAAGCAGGTTCAGTTGGAGTAACTGGGCTTGGGCTTACTGATTCCATCGCGGGTGTCGTTGTGGGAGTAGGTGCAGCTGCCGGACTACATGCAGACAATAGGAATGCACTCCCAACAAGAGCAAGAATTTTTAGGTTCATGAGACCTCCAAAGATTACTATAGAATGATACAGTATAAGAAAGGATCTGTTCTTTGTAAAGTTTTAAACTTGCCTGTAATACTAGCAAAAAATTTGAAGTATTCCTAAGCAAGAAAGACCCGCATATGCAATCCTTGTTATATTCACTTTGCCAAAAAGTCAGTATCTCAATTCTACTATTCATTCTGATCGTTTCTATTAGAAAGCTTTAATGTGAACTTTTCTAGAAATGTAGGAAACTGCGAATGCAGTGGGCTAGGAAGGGTTTGTAATGTAAACCATTCCACCGCATCCAATTTATGCGGCTCATTATTTTTCACTTGTCTGCGATCAACACGAACCAAGTAGCTTAAGGCAATCCAGTGCGTAGGTCTACCCTTTAGAGTTCGATGGACATCCATAAAACCTAAAAATTCTGTCTCCAAGACATCCGCGGCATACTCTTCTTTAATCTCTTTGCGTAATGTTAGATCAACATTTTCCCCAAACTCTACTGCTCCTCCACCTGGATCCCAGCGCCCTTGCTCATCACGGCATTTTTTTCCTCGCTTGGAGAGTACGATCTGTCCTTCTCCATCATGGCAAAGAAAGACAACGCAGACTCCGGTGTAATCGATTCCTGGTTGCATACGCATCCGTGTTCCCATTCAATCCTTCATTGTGTTGCATGATACACTTCTGCTATGCAATTGAATACGCTTACGCCAGAAGAAGAACGCGTCATCGTTCACAAAGGTACAGAGATGCCTTTTACAGGTGCATATGATGAGTATTGGGAAGAGGGAACCTACCTTTGCAAACGCTGTAAGACCCCGTTATATCGATCAACTCAAAAGTTTCATTCGGGATGTGGCTGGCCAAGTTTTGATCAAGAAATTGAAGGGAAAGTACTTCGGATTCCAGACGACGATGGAAAAAGAATTGAAATAATGTGCGCAACGTGCAATGCACACTTAGGACACGTGTTTGAAGGTGAACACTTCACACCAACGAATACTAGACATTGTGTCAACTCGCTTTCACTTCAGTTTATTCCCAAAGGAGCATAAGATGACATCACAAGAAACAGCGATCCTAGGAGGTGGATGTTTCTGGTGCACAGAAGCCATCTACCAACGGTTAAATGGGGTCCTCTCTGTTCAACCCGGGTATGCTGGAGGCCATCTTAAAAATTCCACCTACGATCAGGTCAGCATGGGTACGACTGGACATGCAGAAGTGATTAAGGTGGAGTTTGACCCATCGGAGATTTCGTATGAACAACTCTTAGACGTTTTTTGGAATACACACGATCCGACAACTCTAAACCAACAAGGTGCGGATATCGGAACACAGTATCGATCGGTTGTGTTTACCACCTCTCCACAGCAATTGGAAACGGCAAAAAAAGTAAGGGATCGTTTAAATCAAGAACACTTTAACGGGAAGATTGTAACCGTCATTGAACAAGCAACTGACTTTTATCCTGCTGAAAATTATCATCAGAATTACTACAACACTCACACCGATGCCCCCTATTGTCAGCTGATCATTTCACCAAAACTGCAAAAATTTGAGCATCTCTATTCAAACTTGCAGTCCAAAGCATAAAAGAGAAGCCAACCCTTAGGAACTGTTGAGAGCTGCTTCTAATTGCTGAATATCGACGATCCTAATTTTCCGCTTTTCTATTTGAATCAACCCCTCAGTTTCGATCTCTTGTAAAACTCGAGTGACTGTTTCCCTACTTGTGGCAGATAAGGCGCCTAATTCTTTATGGGTAAATTGTTGGGTAATTACTATTTGGCTCCCCTGCTTTTCTCCAAATCTCTTTGCAGCCATGACCAGGACTGCGAGAACTTTACGTTTAGCGTCCGAATAGCTGTTGTGTGTCATTTGTGCTACAAGTCCATCGATGCCCGTATACACTCGTTTAAGTAAATCAACAGTAACATCGGCATGACTAGAAAGAAACGCAAGACAGTCCGAAACTGGAGCTCGTCGAACTACCACAGTGTCAACCGCTTCAAAAAAATAGCTGTTGGGAATATTGGCAACCGCCCACATCATTGGGAAAAACGTTCCTGGCTTATAAATATTTATGACTAATTCTTGTCCCTGCATTGTTAATGCATACTGCTTTAAGTGACCGGACTCGAGATAATAGACACCTGCTGGCTCACTGTTGGCAGCCAAAAGTATGTGTCGGGGAGGAAAAGATTGCGGCGGGAATCGGGAGAAAAAAGTCTTCACTTGCGTTGCTATGGTTGGATTCGTCGTCATAGATGACAGTATACTGCCAAAAAAGTGATAACTATCACATTTTATTCGAACCTCTAGAGTTACGATATCTTCTTCAGGGAAAATGTTTTCAATGTGTCGTGAAAGGAAGATATGGCAACTGCTTCATTTCGTGCAGGACGATGGCAAGAATCGATCGATGTTCGAGACTTCTTACTTTCCAATCTTACTCCCTACGATGGAGATGCTTCTTTTCTCACGGGCCCAACCATCACCACGAAGAAACTCTGGAAAAAATTCCTACAAATCCTCTCCAAAGAACGAAAGAATGGAGGAATCCTCTCCATCGATACAAAAACCATTTCCTCCATCACGAGCCACAAACCAGGATATGTTGATCAAAAACTAGAAAAGATTGTTGGATTTCAAACTGATAAACCTCTTAAACGATCGATTAAACCGTTTGGAGGTTGGCGGATTGTCGAACAAGCCTGCATTGAGGCGGGTAAAAAACTTGATCCAGCGGTAATCAAACTCTGCACAACGTATCGAAAAACACATAACGATGGCGTGTTTGATGCCTACACCGATACCATGCGAAAACTACGAAAAACTGGTGTGCTGACTGGACTTCCTGATAACTATGGACGCGGTCGAATTATTGGTGATTACCGTCGACTGGCACTGTATGGTGCCGATGCTTTAATCGCAGCAAAACAACAGGATAAAAAACAGTTGGATGGCCACATGACCGATGAACTCATTCGGCTGCGTGAAGAAGTGTCAGAACAGATACGGGCGTTAGAAGATATTAAGGCCATGGCCACTTCCTATGGATTCGATGTCAGTCGACCTGCCCAATCTGCACAGGAAGCCATGCAATGGACGTATTTTGCCTATCTTGCCGGAATTAAAGAGCAAGATGGCGCGGCAATGAGTCTTGGGAATGTCAGCTCATTTTTTGATATTTACATTGAACGGGATTTACAGAGTGGCTCTCTAACAGAAAAACAAGCTCAAGAACTAGTTGATCACTTTGTGATGAAACTACGCTTTGTTCGCCACCTACGAATGGAAGAATACAATCAGCTCTTTGCCGGAGATCCCACCTGGGTAACGGAATCCATTGGCGGAAAACTACTGGATGGACGTCATAAAGTCACAAAAACAAGTTTCCGTTTCTTGCAGACCTTATACAATTTAGGACCTGCCCCAGAACCCAACTTAACGATCTTATGGTCCGAACAACTTCCAGAGGGGTTTAAATCATTTTGTAGCCAAGTTTCTATCGATACCTCCTCACTCCAATATGAAAATGATGATGTCATGCGTGACTGTGAACACACCGATGACTATTGTATTGCCTGCTGCGTTTCCATGATGGAAACTGGAAAAACCATGCAGTTTTTTGGCGCTCGCTGTAATTTAGCCAAAACGCTACTCCTCGCCCTTAACGAAGGTCGGGATGAATTAACAGGGATTCAGATTATTCCGGAAATCGCTCCCCTTCCAGAAGGAAAGTTGGACTATGAAGAAGTCCGGGTTCGTTTTGATAAAGCCATGTCCTTTTTGGCGGATAGCTATGTCAACACCATGAATGTCATCCATTACATGCATGATAAATATTATTATGAACGCTCGCTAATGGCATTTATGGATAGCAAAGTGAAACGGAAAATGGCATTCGGAATTGCAGGACTTTCTGTCACTGCTGATTCTCTCTCGGCCATTCGCTATGCCAGCGTGACTCCCATTCGCAATGATCAGGGACTAACGATCGATTTCCACGTTGCCGGTGACTATCCCAAGTACGGAAACGATCAAGAAGACGTTGATACAATTGCCAAAGAGCTCGTTCATGACATCAATCAAGAGTTGCACAAACATACAATCTATCGGGACGCGATGGCTACGCTCTCCGTCCTCACCATTACCTCCAATGTCGTCTATGGGAAAAAGACCGGTGCAACTCCAGACGGACGCAAACAAGGCGAACCTTTCGCTCCTGGAGCCAATCCGATGCATGGTCGTGATAATAGTGGAGCAATTGCTTCTCTAAATTCCGTTGCCAAACTTTCCTATGATGACGCACGCGATGGGATCTCAAACACCTTTTCGATCATTCCGAATTCGTTAGGCCACACGACTACTGATCGCGTTGAAAACCTTGTTTCATTACTAGATGGCTACTTTGGCAAACATGCACATCATCTCAATGTCAATGTGTTGAATAAAGAAACCTTAGTCGATGCCATGGAACATCCAGAACATTATCCGCAACTAACCATTCGAGTTTCCGGCTATGCCGTGAACTTTGTCCGGTTATCACGTGCACATCAGCTCGAAGTCATTGCACGAACGTTCCACGATCAGATGTAATTTTTATGCTTTCCGTTCATTCGATTGAAACCTTCGGCACTCACGATGGTCCAGGCATTCGGCTGGTGGTGTTTTTGCAAGGCTGCCCATTACGGTGTGTGTACTGTCACAACCCGGATACCCAAGCAATGCAGACCGCAGAGAATCTCCTCATGAGTCCAACCGAAATTTTAGATCAACTTGAAAAGCAACGTCCCTATTTTAAAACCACGGGAGGACTCACGCTTTCTGGTGGAGAACCAACCGTTCAAGCCCAAGAGCTCATTGAGCTATGCATTCAAGCAAAAGCCAAGGGATTTCATATAGCCTTAGACACGAATGGGTTTATTCATTCATCGGTAGTCCGTCAGTTGTATGATCTGACGGACCTGGTCATTTTAGATGTCAAACACATTAATGATGCCTTCCATAAAAAGCTTACCGGCGGGGGGAATGCAAATGTCCTCAAAAATGCTGCCTATCGAGAAGCTAGTGGAAAACCTCTTTGGCTTCGGTACGTCCTTGTTCCTGGTTGGACAGATCAGCCAAACTACGTTCACGAATGGGCTCAAACGTTTACGTCCTACCAAACAATTCAGCGCGTTGAGATCCTTCCCTATCACACGTTAGGTGTGCATAAGTATGAGGCCATGGGATTACCCAACCCATTATCTGGAGTTACTCCGCCAACGGCAGAGTCCGTGGAGCAGGTTCGATTGGTGTTTGCCAAGTATTTTAAGACGGTTGTCGTGGCCTCATGAAAGGTTTTTATGCAATTTAACTCACTCTTTTACCCCAAATCTATTGCGGTGATTGGCGCCTCCACCAAAGAAAAATCGGTTGGAAACGATGTGGTAAAAAATCTCGTTACTCAAGGGTTTGCAGGCAAGATCTTTCCAGTAAACCCAAAAGCACAGACGCTCTATGGCCTCCCGATGTACCCCTCCCTTGATGCGATCAATGAGTCCATTGATTTGGCAGTCATTGCCATTCCTGCGGCTGTGGTTCCTGAAGCCATTGCCCAGGCGGCTGACAAAGGAGCGACTGCCGCAATCATTATCTCGGCAGGATTTAAAGAAGTCGGAAATCTCGCACTAGAGGAATCCGTGATTGAAACCTGTAAAGAGCATAACGTTACCCTCATTGGTCCAAACTGTTTGGGCGTCATCAATCCAGAAATCTCGATGAATGCGTCATTTGCTGGCATCATGCCGGAGTTTGGAAATGTTGCCTTTGCCTCACAAAGCGGAGCGCTGTGTACCAGCGTTCTGGATTACGCACGAGAAGCACATCTAGGATTTTCAAAATTCATGAGTATCGGGAACAAAGCTTGTGTGGATGAAAGTACCTTACTAGAATACTTTGCAAGCGACCCTCAAACGAAAGTCATCGCCATGTATGTGGAGCAGTTAACTGATGCACCACGATTCATCGACGTCTGTAAACGCGTAACGCAAGGAGAAAATCCCAAACCCATTTTCATGCTGAAGTCAGGACGAACGAGTGCCGGAGCTGCAGCGATTGCCTCCCACACCGGGTCACTCTCGGGTGGAGACAGTGCGTATGATGCCTTGTTTGCTCAGAGTGGTGTGATTCGCGCAAATACCATTCGAGAACTGATTGAGTTTTTAGTGATTTTCTCCCAAAATCCCTTAAAAGATGTCCATTCCGTTACCATAGTCACCAATGCCGGTGGACCAGGTGTCATTGCTACCGATGAAGTGATAAAAAGTGGCTTAAAAGTCTCGCCCCTGACAGAAAAAACGCAGAAAGCTTTACAATCGTTTCTCCCCGCTGCCGCAAGCACGAAAAACCCGGTTGATATCTTGGGCGATGCAAAGGCGGATCGCTATCAACAAACACTCAAGGTTATCTCCGATTCACCAGAGACAGAAGCAGTTTTAGTGATTTTGACTCCTCAAAGTATGACAGAACCAGAAGAAACTGCCCAGGCATTGGTAACTTATAAACAACAGAGTTCTATTCCGGTAGTGGCTTCATTCATGGGACAGCAAACGGTAGCGTCTGCCGTCCAAATCCTGGAAGAAGCAAAAATAAGTACGACCGCCTTTCCTGAACTTGCAGCGCGCGGTCTTGGGGCCTTGCATCACTTTGTTGAATGGAGTGCACAACCTGCCAGCCACCCGTTCACCTCTGATGTGTCCCACACCTCAAAGGTCCAAGATGTTTTATCCGCTGCAGCGAACCAAGGTTTGGATCATCTTTCTGAGGTCGACAGCTTAAGCATTCTTTCCGAGTATGGACTCCCCTTACTTCAAAGTCAGGAATTGTTCACACTTGAGGATGCAGAACATGCAGCAACCCAGTTCACGCACCCGGTGGCGTTAAAAATCATCTCACCGGATATCTTGCATAAGAGTGATGTGGGAGGAGTCCTGCTTTCTGTAAACCCAGATAAGATTCCAGAGATGTACCAAACGTTACTAGAGCGTGTTCAGAGAAATGTCCCGAATGCTAAATTAACCGGTGTACTTGCAGTGGAAATGGCACCAGCCAATGGAGTCGAACTTATCGTCGGTGGGAACACCGTGGAAGGATTAGGAAAAACCGTACTCGTGGGATTGGGTGGAATCTATGTTGAGGTCTTTAAGGATATTTCCCTGGGATTTGCACCTCTTTCACAGGAGTTTTCATTGCAAATGATTCAGCGTCTCTCTTCCTTTGCCCTCCTCAATGGAGCTCGAGGACAAGCCAAGTTTGATGTGGATGCCGTTTGTCAGTCCTTAGGGAAAATCTCTGCGCTCCTGATCGATCACCCGGAAATTAAGGAGTTGGATATTAATCCCTTGCTTGTGCTCCCTAAGGGAGAAGGCGTACGGGTCTTAGATGCACGAATTTTGCTCTAGTCAGGGCGTTAACAGGGATAGGTGTAATACGATTCTTACCCTATCACACCTTGATAGTGGTGTAGGATACAGATAAGCATTGCGGTTGACGGGAAGCTCACACTAGCTTTACGGCTGGCTATAGGATATAATGACTGTTGCCTGCTTGAATTGGTTACTGCCTTTTGCAAAGTTTCTTGCTTTGATACGTCAAGTACCACGTCAACAGTGAAAGTATCACGCGTTTGTTCGCAGGCTTAAAACGTGTGAAAGAAAGGGTACTATGACTGACCAAGTCAACCCAAAAAAATTATACGTAGGGAACCTTCCCTATTCTACAACGGAAGATGAACTCCGTTCGATGTTCTCAGAATTCGGAGAGATCACCGATGTAAAACTGATTTCCGATAAATTCACAGGCCGATCCAAAGGATTTGCTTTCGTGGAATTTGCTACTGAAGAAGCTGCACAAGCTGCTTTAGCAGGAATGAATGGTAAGCAAATGGGAGAACGTGAAATGAACGTTACCATTGCTCGACCAATCCAACCTCGCGAAAACAGTTATCGCGGTGGTTCTTCATCTGGTGGATCCCGTGGTGGATTCGGCGGCGGAGACCGACGCGGCGGAGACCGTGGTGGTCGTTCCAATAACTGGTAATTCCATTTATTAAGAATCAAGAAAAGGGCTGGTAGCAATACCGGCCCTTTTTGGATTACCGCGTTATTGATCCGACAAGCTTCTCGGACTCCTTGAGAAGCTGTGTTAACACAGAAGTGTTGATATCCTCTAGGCGCTTGAATCGGATACAGCTCTTCCCCACACTCACCTTTCCTAGGTTATCCGCATACGACTCAGCCAAATATTTTCCTTCTGTCGTGACTGCGTGTGCATAAATTGAGATATAGTTTTTTTGACTTGCTAAAGCGATGATGGGAGCATCTCCTTCTCTCCCTGTTGCGTACCGATAATGGTAGGTCCCATACCCGATCATGTTGTATTGAATCGATGCCGGT
Organism: uncultured Pseudomonadales bacterium; assembly: GCA_964635905.1. Classification (GTDB taxonomy): domain Bacteria; phylum Patescibacteriota; class Microgenomatia; order UBA1400; family UBA12028; genus JACOVC01. Next base: position 17,451 of record CAZWPK010000001.1, on the reverse strand, counting down.
AAAGCAGGCAGGGTCGAGGAAATGAGGGCATGTAGCGACTCAATCTCTTTCTTTCTAGGCTCCTCAATTTGATTGATATAGTCTTGAACGCTAGAAGCTTGAAGGGGTTTTATCATACGCTGGTATAGTACCAAAATTGTTACGGATGTGGGGTAAGAGTGCGTTGTGAAAGTCGATCAATACGTTCCTCCGAGATCAGATATTCTAAGGTGATGTAACTAATTCCCCCAAAAACTAATCCAATGAGAGCTAAAAGCTCATCATGATAGAAATCAAAGATTTGTACCACGAGAATGGAAATCACTACCGCTCGTTGAAAATGACGCAAAGCCAATACTTTTTGTTTTCGTTGATACGCAAGAAATCCTTGTAAAATCCAAATTGAAACAAAAATAGATCCCAGTTGGCTTCCCCAAATCCAAAAATTCCAGGTCCATTCTAAACTTTGTATCGCAGCCACCAGGCGATACAAGGATAACAAAATAAAACAAACCGCAATTATGCGAGCGATTGCCGCTCGTTTCCCATAGTTCCAATATAACGAGCGGATCTTCTTTTTAATCACAAAAAAAATGGAGATATCTTTTTGCTGCGTGTGTGGGACTACGGTCTCAAGCGTTTGAATCAATGTTTTAACTAAAGGATTACTCGCGTCACTTTTTTGTAGATACTGCAAGGTGCGTTGTTTTTCATCGTCATCTAAGTCAAGGTACAGCACTTCTTTCATTTCCTCCACTGCATTCATCGCATATTCATGGGGGGAGAGTGCTTGATGGGACATGATGAATCGAAAAGAAAAGAAGAGAAGCACAAAGACAAGATAAATAAGTGCGAGTGTGGGCTGATAGAAATAATTATTGTCGCTGGTAACAAACTTTCCAATTTCATCGATAAACAGCCCAAAACCAATGCCTCCAAGCACTACGGACAGTCGTTTTGCCTCCTTGTTTAAGAAGGATACAGAGATTAGTAACGCCAGAGCTAGAAACAATCCTCCCCATAACATATGGGCAATATGTAATCCCCCGCCTCCAAGCTGAGGGTATCCAGTTAAACGTAAAAAAATCCGAACCACAATAATGGTCGTAACGGAAGAGAGAATGAAATTCTCCATAATCTCGGAAAATTCGATACTACGGGCAAATAGTGTAAAGTGATTCTTTACTAGACTGGAGGGCGAAGCGAACGATACACGCATAGCCTCGATTATAGTGAAGACGCAAACGGGTTGATAGATCGGGGATTAAAATCCCGACAATCCATTCAGCTGTTGATTAACTTGTTCATTCACTTCCCGGATTGTATTAAACAGCACCACACTGATGATCACAAAGGAAACAATGGTAATCACGATACACGCCCAGCCAATCAGTTTTGCTTTCAGAGTAGACTCTTTGAGATAACGAAGCCCCCAAATCAATCCTAGTGGCATGAGTACCACGCTGCCAATATAGAGTCCCAGTTGTTTGAGAACCGTGGTTGAAAGTGGAACTGGTTTTAAATTCTTTCCACAGTTGGGACAAAAGTAATATTCAGGAAGCGCACTACGATGGCAAACGGGGCAAACGCTGTTGATATCCATGGTGTTATTGTGACAGGAATGCCCTGAAAAGGAAGAGATGTCCTCCCGACAGAGGCATGGAGCTGTTCAGTCAGTTTTCAGTAAAAATTCAGCCCACGGCGTATAATGAGCTCCTATGCGCATCCTGGTTATTGAAGATGAACACCGAATTGCAACCACGCTTAAAAAGGGATTGGAACAGGAACACTATATCGTAGATCTGGCGTTTGATGGAGAAACCGGACTGGATCTTGCAACCAACGAGCCGTATGATCTGATCCTTCTAGATTTAATGCTGCCAAAACTTGATGGAATTGCCGTCTGTAAAGAAATCCGGAGTACCGGAATTCATACCCCCATATTAATACTAACTGCTAAAGATCAAATTCAAGACAAAGTCACAGGGCTACAAGAAGGTGCGGATGATTACCTGACTAAACCATTTTCCTTTGAAGAATTATTAGCGCGCATCACGGCCCTCCTACGTAGACCAACACAGACACGTTCAACAAAGTTGCGCGTCAAGAATTTGACTTTAGATCTCCATTCCTTTCAAGTTGAACGCAATAAAATACCAATCAGCCTCTCTGCGAAGGAATTCTCCTTACTGGAATTTTTAATGCGCAACGCCAACTCAATCTTAAGTAAAGATCAAATCATCCGTAATAGTTGGAATTATGAGGCAGATATTTTACCCAATACGATTGAAGTGTACATTCGAAATCTTCGTAACAAAATTGATAAACCCTTCAAAGAATTCGAACCGCTCATTACAACCGTACGAGGCTTTGGCTACAAAATTGGGTAGATTGCTATGTTTCGATCCGCCAGACTTAAACTAACAGCATGGTACTCACTGATTATCTTGGTAATTAGTCTGTCGTTTAGTCTTGTCATTTTCCAGGTCTGGATTTCTGAAGTAGAACGCTTCGACCGTTTACAGCGCTTACGTCTCGAGCGACGATATGTTCGTCCGTATGACTATATCAGTCCGTCAATTCCATTACTTCCTCAAGCTTCCTACGGAGATGATGATCTCGTAGAGGAAATTAAAAACCGACTGTTTCTCCATCTATTAACAGTCAATGGGAGTGTCGTGCTACTCTCAGGAATCCTGGGCTACTTGTTAGCGGGCAAAACCCTCTCCCCAATACAGTCGATGGTTGAGGATCAACATCGCTTTATTACGGATGCCTCCCATGAATTAAAGACTCCTCTCACTTCATTAAAAATTGCCTATGAAGTGTATTTGCGTGATCGCAACCGCACGATCAAAACGGCGGACGAACTGGCCACTGAAAGCATCCAAGAAGTAAATCGACTCCAACTATTGTCAGAATCGTTACTTCAACTTTCCTACCACAACCACCATCCTCAACCGATTACTTTTCAGGAAGTGAAAATCGTTGACGTACTTACTTCCGTACAAAAAAAGCTCCAGTCACAGACGCAGTCAAAAAACATTACAGTCACCCTGGAAGGCAAACACACACTAGTACGAGCGAATGAAGAGGGATTGTTTCAAGTCTTTTTCATTATTTTGGATAATGCGATTAAGTATAGCAATCCGCGGACAACAATTAGAATTCGGATCAAACGATCTAAAACATTCGTCCATATTGAGTTTCACGATCAAGGAATCGGTATTGCAGAGTCCTCTATCCCGAAAATTTTTCGGCGTTTCTATCGTGTGGATCCTTCGAGATCTTCTCAACGCAATTCTGGTTACGGGTTAGGGTTGGCGATTGCACGATCGATTGTCCATAAGCATCACGGTCAAATTGTCGTTAAGAGCCAGCTTGGCAAAGGAAGTACGTTTACGGTCATATTACCGCAGATCAACTGAGAGTAGCGTTTGTCATCCACATCGACATTCCAACTCCAATGGCTTTTATCTTTCTTGGGGCTGCCATAATGACTGGGACAAATCAACTTTTTCTCGTTTAAAGAGAACACCTTCTAACAGCAACATCTGTTTTTTTGTGGTAATGCCATTCCCTGCTGAATAGCCGGTTAAACTTCCATCCGAAGCAACGACACGATGGCATGGTGTACGTGGTGCATCTGGGTTTGTTTTCATGCAGAAACCAACAGCTCGTGCGGCATTGGGACTACCCACTAACGTTGCCACCTGTTTGTAAGTTGCAACTTTTCCTGGAGGGATTTCTCGAATACAGGCATAGACTCGATCTTTGAATTCCATGGTATGCATTCTAGCGTACTTAAGGTGACTTTTAACGATTAATTTATTAAAATAACTTAAATACTTTTATGATTCCTTCTCATCTAGAATACGCTACACTTGTCACTACTAGTTGGATCGTGCCGTTTTTATTCGTAGTGATTCATACAAAATTTCGAAAAAAATCGGGATTACGACTGTTTCAACCGACCATTTTTCTTGCCGCAATCCCCTTTATTGGTTGGGACATTCTTGCCGTAGAGCGTGCGCACTGGTCGTTTAACCCTGTCTATCTTTCAGGTATTTCCTTTTTAGGACTCCCCTTGGAAGAATATTTATTCTTTTTCCTCATTCCGCAAGCGTGTTTGTTGATCTGGGGAATACTCAATGTCTATCCGACCAAACGTGAACTCATCGACGCACTAACACATCATTTTAAAACCGTATCATGAAAGAATATCTCCTTATCTCTATTCTGGCAGTAACTGTTGTTCTATTACTGGATCAATGGTGTCAAACAAAGCTCGTCAAACGGAAAACGTTCTGGGTACTGCATGGAGTCGTGATACTCTTGGCATCCGTCGTTGATAATGTCATATCCGGTAGACCATATGTGTTTTTTAACCCTGAAATTATTCTGGGAATTCGTGTGCTTTTTGTGCCAATCGAAAACTATCTCTTTGGCTTTTCCATGATCACCCTCAACCTCGTTCTCTTTGAACGAGGAAAGAAAAAAAGTCTATGAAAGAGATTGTTATTATTGGGGCTGGATTTTCTGGATTGGCGACAGCCTGCTACTTAGCCAAAGCAGGTTATAAAGTGACGATCCTAGAAAAGAATGCTTGGGTTGGTGGTCGCGCACATACCGTGAAGGAGAAAGGCTTCTCTTTTGACTTTGGACCAAGCTGGTATTGGATGCCAGAGATTTTTGAGCAATTCTTCTCTGACTTTGGAAAATCAGTAGCAGAGTTCTATACCCTCCAGCGTCTTTCACCCTCCTATCGGGTTGTGTTTAACGATGCAGCGATTGATCTACCAACCAAGAGATCCGATCAAATTGCCCTCTTTGAGATGCTTGAAATGGGCGCTGGGGAGAAGCTAACACGATTACTACAAAAGACGCAACGCACCTATGATCTCGCGATGCGTTATTTTGTTCCCTACCCGTTCCGTTCCCTTAAGGATCTCCTCAATCCTACCCTCATTCATGCAGGCATAAAACTTCTACAAAATTATAATGGCTTCCAATCCGCGCACCGTTTTTATTCACGACAATTTTCATCGCTAAAGATTCGTAAACTTCTGGAGTTTCCCTTATTCTTTTTAGCAGGATCTCCAAAGGACGTACCTGCCGTCTATAGTTTAATGAATCATGTCGATTTAAACCTAGGAACTTGGTATCCCCACACAGGGTTTCGTGCCGTTATTGACGGTATTGTTCGACTTGCAAAAGAATTGGGTGTGACCATCCATTGTAATTGCGAAGTTCAATCCGTAACACTTAGAGATAACCAAGTATCTGCTGTCCACTCCACCGATGGACGACGTTTCCCTCTAGACGTGTTAGTTTCAAGCGGCGACTACATGCATACCGAAACAACATTACTTCCCAAAAAGTCCCAATCCTACTCCAGTAGGTATTGGGATACGCTCACCTTAGCTCCTTCCGCATTGTTAGTGCACTTGGGTATCCGGAAAAAGATTCCGGGATTGCTTCATCACACACTCTTTTTTCACAATGATTGGGATCAAGGGTTAAAAGAGCTTAACGACACACCAAGCTGGCCCAAGAAACCACTTTACTATGTGTCCTGTCCATCGAAAACAGATCCAACGGTCGCCCCGAAAGGACATGAAACGCTCACCATCTTGATTCCTCTCAGTGCTGGTTTGCCAGATTCCATAAAAAAAAGAGAACAACTATCGAACAGTATCATTGCAGATCTTGAAGACCAACTTCACACCACTATTCACAGCCATATCGTGGTTAAAAAGTTGTATGGAATTTCGGAGTTTATATCGGACTTTCATGCGCACAAGGGTAACGCGTATGGGATCGCCCACACCTTCAAACAAACAGCCATGTTTCGGCCACAATTCCAAAGTAAGAAAGTGTCAAATCTTTTCTATACCGGTCAGTCAACAATTCCTGGAATTGGTGTTCCCATTTGTTTACTTTCGGGACGTATTGTTAGTAAGGAAATACAACGACTCTATGGTTCCTATTGAAAGTGCTCACCTCTTTAAAAAAGGAAGCAAAACATTCTTCACGAGCAGTATCTTTTTTCCAAAATCTACCCGGGAAGAAATTACGATTCTGTACGGATTCGTCCGAAAAGCAGATGATTTAGTGGATCAAATTCCCCAAGATAAAAAAGGTTTTCACGCATTTGTTGCTAGCTATCGAGCGGCGCTCAAAGGAAAACCCGTGAGTGACCCGGTGATTAAAGCCTTTGTCACGCTTGCAAAGGAAAAACAGTTCCCAGAGGAATGGACCGAGAGCTTTTTGTCAGCGATGGAACACGATCTCTCGATCAAACAATACGCCACAATTGTGGATACACAGCGCTATATTTATGGATCCGCAGATGTCATTGGATTATTCGTTGCCAAAATTTTAAATCTCCCAAAAGAAGCATACGCCACAGCACAGATGCTTGGAACAAGTTTTCAGTTTCTAAACTTTATTCGTGATGTGCAAGAGGATGTGGAGCTAGGTCGTCAATATTTTCCACGACAGGATTTAGAGAAATTTGGATTATCAAACTTAAGTTATGACGAAACTAGCCAAAAACCTGACAGTTTTAATACATTTATGGCGTTTCAATTGCAACGCTATGCACGTTGGCAGAAACAGGCTGAAAAGGGTTTCCAGTATCTGCCTAAAAAGTATTTAGTTCCGATTAAAACGGCCTCCGATCTCTATAAGTGGACGGCTAACGCGATTGCTAGAGATCCTTTTATCGTCTATCGAAAGAAAATCAAGCCATCCAAAGCTAGAATTCTGTGGATGGCCGCTAAAAATCTATTCTTTTTGTAAACAATAGCTGTCGCCACTACATCGACTTCCAGGGTAACATGAGTTGAAAATAGTTTCCATCCACGTCTGCAAAGGTGGCAATCATCCCACCTTCCATCTCGTAGGGTTCTTTGATAACGGTGGCACCTAAAGCTTTGATCCGTTCAAACTCGGCTGAAACATCTGCGGTTTCAAAGTTAAACATGATGCGTTGCGGTTCTAGTGCACTCTCTTTTACCTCAGAATGCTCCCCTATCGAGACAAAAGTTGAGCCAATCTGGAAACCAAACCAACCTTTATCTGCATAATCTGCAGGTTTGCCCAATACCTTTTCATAAAATGCCGCTAACTGATCGGGCTTATTGGATCCGATCATGAGTGAAACAGACTGTAGCATAGGTGTCCTTTCCTAGAATAACTATTTAAAGATTATTCCGTTTGATAATACTTTGAGAGCTGTCGATAATAGGGTGACTGTTTTGCGGCAAATGTCATCAACAGACCGATGATCCCTGCCAACGTGAATACTAGCGCAATTCCTCGGTTAGGCCCTGTGCCAAACCAGCTTCCAATTGCACTCGCACCCAGCCCTGTTGTCATAAAAGGAATGAAATAAAATTGAGCAATTGGCCCAATCGCAAAAGCAGTAATGGGTGAAGCGCATTGTTCGATACTCTGCGCAAACCCAAATACCCTCCCCTGTCGTTGTGCTGGGACCACTTTTTGAATAATGGTGTGTTCTGCAGCTTCAATATACGGAACAACGGTAAGGTAAACAAATGCACCAGCCGCTAAGAGTAGGATGGACGGTTGCGCGGTAAAGAAACAACAAATCCCCCAAATAATGAAATTCGAACGAAACAATGCCCAGAGAGGATTTTTGCCTAACCCGTATTTGGCAATAATGATTCCACCTAGAATAAACGCACAGCTCAATCCTCCCCACAATAATCCCCACACTTGAACGGACACGAGCGACAATCCATACGCATCCATGAGTGCCATAAAGACACCGCCAAGAAAGTTGTTAAACATTGTAAAGAAAATCAAAGGTAGTAAGCCTGGAATGGAAGAAATAATGCGAATCGTTCCTCTTAAATCGATTTTTTTTGGATGTTCATGGGTTGCGACGATCTTTTTTTCCGGGATCGAGATCGACAACAAATGAATGGTGGAGGCAAGAATGCTTCCGATCGCAAGCAGGAGCACCCAATACATCCCTGAATGCCCAACTAAAAATCCACTGATCACCGAGGTGACTAAAAACCCGACACCGGAGACTGTACCCACTAATCCATTCGCCTTGTCCCGCTGCTTTTCCGGAATGAGTAACGTGACTACAGTTGGTAGTGCGATCATTCGGATATTTCCTGCAATCACTCCAAATAAGGTAAGAGGAATAAAGAACCAGACTAAAGGATTTGAAAGCGAGGTAAACGTACCAGATGGTGCAGTGATGTACAGAACAAACACGATCGAGAAAAAAAACAGCGAAAGGCCGTTGGATAACAGCATCGCAGTCTTTTTCTTCTGATGATCCACAATGCTTCCAAACCAAATACCCGTGAGAGCGACACAGACTAAATACACACCCGATAAAATCGAGGTCGACAACACCGATTGTGTTTGCAAGTACAGATAGAAAATCACCGCAAACCAGACTGTTGAGGTCGTAATAGAACTAATCAATGTATTCGCTAATAATTGATAAAAGACTCGCATAGAAAACTTTAGTAATAGGCAACGGGAATACCGCCTAGTATACTGTGATATAGATCACTTTAGAAGGAGTAATATGCCATTTACCGTTACAAAGTACCCCCAAGGAACATTCTCGTGGGCGGACGTCGCCTCGCATGATGTTGCGGCAACGAAGACCTTCATGACGTCATTACTGGGTTGGACTGCAGAAGATATGCCAACCGGACAACCAGGGATGGACTATACCATGTTCTCCTTACACGGAAAGTATGTCGCGGGTGCAAGTGCGATGGCACCAGGTATGGAACAAATGCCGTCGATGTGGAGCAGTTTCGTCTCGGTCGATAACCTTGAAGCAAAGATTCAACAGGCACAGTCTGCAGGGGCTACAATTACTCTACCGGCAATGGATGTGCTCGACTCTGGACGCATGGCTGGGATTCAAGATCCAACCGGGGCGCGACTCTTTCTCTGGCAACCAGGAAAACACATTGGCGCGGGTTTGGTGAATACCGTAGGGGCGATGAGCTGGAACGAACTGTACACTTCCGATGTAACAGTTGCGATGAATTTTTATACCACGCTTTTCGGGTGGACATTTGCTCCGTCAGTGGAAAGCAGCGACTACATGGTCATCTCCAATAATGGGCGACCAAACGGTGGCATCATGCAGATTACTGAAGAAATGGCTCCGATGCCTCCCATGTGGATGGTCTATTTTACAATTGAGGATGCAGCCGCAACCATTGATAAAGTCGCCCAACTTGGAGGGAAGGTACATATGACGAAAGAGGTACCTCAGGGTACGATCGTTATGATTGCGGATCCTTCGGGCGCGTCCTTTATTGGAATCGACTTATCCGTTCCTGCCCAAGAGTGGATTGAGTAATCGTTTCAGATATCCCTCAACTAGTTGGAGGAGTTGTCACAGTGCTGGCAGATTACAGAATCCCACTGGTTCGAATTACCGACACACAGAGGGCTGCCAAAAAAATGAGCATACTGATCCACTCCCCTTGCTTCTTAGATATTTTTTTTGAAAGAAACGTTGCACCACATACTCAAAGAACTCCATTCGTCGTGGAATTGCATGCACTCGCTTCTCATAATTTGTGAGGATACAGCCATGGAAAGCGCGTAAATGAAGCTGATGGACAATACCAAGCACAACCATGATCTCCCAAGGGAGAATCCATCCCAGCAGAAAAAAGAACAAAATTGCCAGTAAATGTAAACAGAGGAGGAAGTCACCCCAAACAGATGCCATCGTCCAATCAGTATATCGGTTCATCCTGTTCCTCTACAATCTGTGAGAGAATACACCCTATGATTCGCGCGAGTAACCTCAATTTTTCCTATGGGTATGGTCCTATTTTTGACGAGGTCAGTTTTTCCATTGGCAGAAACTCCAAAGTCGGCATCGTAGGCCCAAATGGGGCTGGAAAATCAACACTTTTTAAACTGCTGTGCAAGCAAGAATTCCCTTCCGATGGAACACTCCAAATTGACGGTTCGCTGTCTATGGTCCCACAAGAAGTAAAGTATGATCCTGCACTCTCTGCCGCCGAATCCATCTATGCGTATGTTGACCCACAAAGTTTGCATCCCCGCCATACCATTCAGACCATTATGTCCGGATTAGAATTCGACTGGCAGCAAAAATATGGAGCACTCGCGGATTTAAGTGGAGGACAAAAAACAAAACTTGCTTTAGTACGAGCGTTCTTACTTCAACCCGATATTTTACTATTAGATGAGCCCACGAACTTTCTGGATACGGCTGGGAAACAATGGGTCATGCAATTTCTTGCAAACTACCCATTCACAGTCCTTGTTGTCTCGCATGACTTGCAGCTCTTAGACCGCCACATCCAACAAGTGTTGTTCTTAGATCCTCATTCTCATACCATCGAAGCCTATACGGGAAACTATTCCGCTTTCGTGAAGTTGAAATCTCAAAAAGACCGGCTCCTGACGCGCAAAGTACTCAATGAACAGAAGCACATTACCCGTATGGAAAAAGGACTTGTCAATTTACGAAAATTCACCTCAAAAAAAGGTGTCCATCAACGCGTGATGCAAGAACGAAAAATCGAACGCTTAAAAGATAAATTACCGGAACTGCCAACGGAACTGAAAACCTTTAAAGCGAAGTTTCCAAATCCCTCCCCTATTGGGCAGGTACCTTTGCGTGCCGCACATCTTTCAAAGTCATTTGAAAACCGAAGCATTATTTCGGATTTATCCTTTGAACTGCTTCGCGGTGAACGTTTTGCCCTCATTGGACCCAATGGGGTTGGAAAGACAACGTTAATTAGAATGCTGACTGGATCGCTTGCTCCTGATGAAGGTTCGATCATTGTAAGTGACGCGTTAGTATTAGGGTACTACTCTCAGGAGAGTCAAACATTAGATGACCAACAAACTGTATTCGAGACGTTACTTTCTGAGCACACGATTCCTGCTGAGAAAATTCCCACGTTCTTGCGTCGTTTCCTCTTTGATCCCGAACGGCTGAAACAACGGGTAGGCACCTTATCAGGAGGAGAAAAAACCAGACTTTCCATTGCGATGTTGATGACCCACCCCTACAACGTTTTAGTGTTAGATGAACCAACCACCTACTTAGATGTGTTAAGCCAGCGGGTCATCTTAGAGGCACTCAAAGCATACACGGGCACTTTATTACTCGTCAGTCATACAGAAGAATTCGTGAGTGAATTGAACCCAAGTCGGGTACTATTACTCCCCTCACAGCGTTTGACGCGATGGACTCCCGAGCTTCTTTCGCAAGTTAGTATCATCACGGATTCTGCGCTCTCATCCTAGTCGTTGCGTGACTGCTGCAGTCGTGCGGCAATCAATGGGAGAAGAAGTGTACTCCCGTAGTACAGATACACATCCAGCTTGTAGTAGCCATCTTCTGGTTTAAAAACCTTTACAAGGAAAAAATAGTCCAAAATAATTGCCAGTAACATCCAGATAAATCCGATCCAAACTGCCTGTGTAGAAAGATCCTGGCGAAACTTCGTCCATATCACCCACAGCGTTAACACTACTCCGATGGGCATGATCAACCAACCAATCAAACCGGGAGGAGCGATCATGAAAAAGAGAATCCCTAATACGTATCCTGCCAGCCACAAAGCAACCCCCCAGCAAATGATTTTAGCCAGTACTTTTAATGTCATATGCCAATAGACTATCTAGTTTGGCTGATTGTGTCAGTGAGACGCATCACGACCTTTTTTTACGACGATTCTTTAATCATTTGCAGAAGCTTTCTTGTCGTATTCCAATTCCGGATGGTCATTGATGCATACACAGGGCTACCAACAATCCGACTAAGTCTGCTTTGTGTCCGTTTTGCACTCAGCCGTTGCGAATACACAACCTTGTCTCCAAACCAAATCGAATCTACCCCTTCTTTGGGATGAAAATACTCTTTGACATCGTTCACAGAAATTCCAATCAAAAAAATGACGTCGCTATGATACGTGTCAGGTTTATCACCAAACTGTGGCGGTCGATTCTCAACCACTTGCGATAACGCACCAGGAGTAAGAACTAAGGTTTTGATGGTCGAGCTTTCAAGGGAAAAAGTTGTTGAGAGTCCTTCTTCGATGCGTTGGGTTAGTTTTTTTGCACCATCTGGGGAGTCCACAATCACATTGCCACTTTGAATATAGGGTCGAACATTCTGACATCCCAATTCTTCCAAGAAGATTTTTAGCTTGGCCATTGGTACTTTATTTTTGCCACCTACATTAATCCCACGAAGTAAAATTGCATAGCGGTTCATGACGATTCCTCTTTTTGTGTTTGCTTTTCAATTTCTGCTTGGATAAAACTTGGCATCTTTCGACAATCACAATGTTGTGCATGGTTGCGATGCCAAACAATTCGTTGATCTTTGGTCGGATTTTTTGGCATTTTATTTTGGAGATGCCATTCTCGATTAAGTGCCATATCCTTGAGTATATCAAAGGCCTACTTGGTGAATGGAATACACTCCATCGTTCTGATACAAAAATTGCTGATTGGTCAGAAGAATTGATTTCCCCGCCTCCTGATAAATGGCTTCCATTCCTTGAAGGTACGCCTTCTTAAAGTTTTCACTCCCCCAGTGAACAAAAAGAGTAAGATCTGTAAAACAAAAGCCCTTGGTGTTACGCAGATGTGGTGCTGCGGACGGTGAATCCAGAACGGAGAACGGTTGAATATCTGGCCCCGTAATTGCTGCACCCGCGCTGGAACCAATATAGATGTTGTCCGGTTTCGACACAAAATCCTGTATGAATGGAATGAACCCAGATTCCTGCGCTTTTTCTAGAAGATAAAAGACATTTCCCCCGGAAACTAGCACAACCGCAATATCAGCAAAATCGTCATTTTTGGTGTAAGTCTGGCAGGAATTCTACTGCAGAAACAGAGAACCGCTTCAATGTTTGGCCCACAGATTCGATTTGCACCTTAAGATTGAAAGAAACGTTTCCTATATGCAGTAAACTTTGGTAGTTGGAATTCCAACTACACTAGTCAATAGAGTTTTCAAGGTTGATTAACCTTCCACTTCTACTTGAAATCCACCATAGGCCATTTTGCTCATGGCAAAGGGCATCGGAACATTTTGGTACTCTTGCATTTGAGCGCCCATCTCTTCCATGACTTTTGCATTCACTCTGTCGCGATCTTCTTTGGAGTTAAAGATGATAAAAGAAAACCAAACTGTCTCCGTGCTACTGGCACCAGCCATCTCTGGGAAAGGTCGAGTGGATTCACTTTCCATTTTTTGTGGAGCCATGTCATCGCCTCGACATTCAAAGTAACCGATCGCACCATGTCTCATCCAAGAATCCCTACCCTCTTCCGCCATCTTTTTATATTCTTCTGCCTTGTCGTTTGGAATTATTAGAATGAAACCATCAACGTATTTGGCCATAGGACATCCTTTCATCTACAATTTTCTCTTAGTTTGACCTACGGTGATATAAATCACAACACTAAAAACGCTTTCGAAGAAGGCGACTACATTTTCATGAGTGTGAATGAAGAATTCTTTACTTTTTGACCGTGTAGCGAATATGAGTAACCACATTCGTTCCACTGACTGCGATTGGCTCAAGGGAGAGATTAGAAACTCCTTCAAACAAGCGTGTTCCTGCTCCGATAGTGACGGGCAGAATATGTAACCAGAGTTCATCAACTAATCGTGCATGGAGATATTGATTGAGTGTCGCTGCACCTCCGTTAATTTTTACATTCCGATTCCCTGCGGCTGCTTTTGCTTGTTCTAATGCGGATTCAATTCCATCGGTCACAAAGAAGAAGGTTGTGCCACCTTCCATTTCAATCGGGTCCCGTTTTGTATGGGTGAGCACAAACACAGGCGCATGATAGGGTGGGTTATCTCCCCACCACCCTCTCCATTCGGGCGTGTTTCTCCGATCTTTAGGACCAAACATATTACTGCCCATGATGAAGGCACCAGCATCCAGAATGGCATCGATTTCAGCTGTATGATGTTTTTTCTCTGGTTCTGCAAACAACCAGCAATCTAAAAGCCCTGGATCAAAATTGTCCCCAAAGGGATGCTCAAAGGATTGATTGATTCCTGCGGTGAATCCATCAAGCGAGATAGCCATTCCGGCTGAGACAATGGGTGTACTCATAGTGATTCCTTATCGATGTAGTTTTTCTCTGAGCAATTGTAGTGCTCGTGGTCCAAAACCATGGAGTGCTAACAGCTCGTCATCGGTATAATTTAATACTTGTGAGAGTTTCGTTACACCAATAGCCTGTAGTGCTCGGAGAGCTGGAGCTCCAATCGGTGGGAATTCATCTCCATACAACTTCTGTAGTTCCTGCTTGGAACAGATTGGGCACACTGGACACGTGCTTGTCTTGGTAAATGGGTGACCATTCAAACAGCGTTTTGTTGACATAGAGTGCATTAAAATATAATTTATACTTGAAATATAGTAGAAAAACGATGCAAACAGCAAAGCGAATTGCTTAATTGCGCCTCTTTAAAATTGCTTGCACAGAAGGACTTATTGCTTTATCCGTACGATGAGTACAACCGAGCCAACAACAGGGACGGCGTTTCCCCTCTTTAAGTTGCTTGACTACCCTCTGCACATGTTCCTGGCGTGTTTCTTTTTTCTTGACAAATGTCACCCAACAAATCCACTCATTTCGCGCAAGAGGAGTAAGTCCTTCCCACAAGCCCAAGGCTTTGGAATCAGAAGTCAGTGCTCCCCGTAAATCGGCTGGCACAGTATGTACGACACCACTGGAAATTTTAATGGTAGGCATGGATATAGTCTTTCAGACTGTCACATTCACTCTAGTCTTGCACCTATTGTATCAAATGAGAATGGAACCATGAGGATACCTATCAGGAGTTACAAATTAACATAAATCTGAAAAAGTAATACTAATTACCGGAGAAACCATGAGTTATAACGACCACTAGAGAATCACGAATTAACATGAACTGTTCTACTCCCAGATCCAACTAACGCCATTAGGCTTGCAGGCGGGAAAAGACCTCGTAAATGAGAAATGCTGGCCAAAAGAGTGTCTTGAAGAGTCCCCAGAGCACTTCTTTAAAGCTATCCGCATATTGCATGTTATAGAACAAGGCCCCGATTAGACCCATTCCGTAAATAGCGCCAGAAGAAGATTTAGACATATTCGTATTATATCGAAGTGTAAGAAAAATAAAAGAGAAAACGAATGATCCAATCCAGATTAAGATCAGATGGATGTAGCATGTTAAGATTTCTTAATCTGAGTTGGTAGATAAGATTTTGGAGTTATCGAGTTATCAGTGTATTTGCTTTTTCATCAAAGCACTGCGGAATGAGGCTTGAGGGAAAATCTGGGTACTCTTTTAAGTCACTACATTGAATAATTCCGTTCCCGTCATAGACGAGTTGCCAGACTCCATTTTCTTTGGCAGCAAACCAAATTCCGCCACCCATTCCACTTTCACTGGCTTCTCCCTTTGCGTAGTCACCTGAAAGGTCTTTAACACGCACTGTGAGGCTCGCTGCGGTAGAACCGTGCTTGGCGACTAATGCATCGTGTACTTCTGTAAATAAGATTTGTGTATCCCTGTCAGAAGTTGGCGATAATTCCTCTACTGTTTCCGATGGAATGACGGTCGCACTATCTCCCTGTTTTTCGTTGTAGATGAAATTATTAAACGCAGTGAAGGCAACGATGACCAACGCCAAAAATCCGATTAGAACAAGGAATATGTGGAGCTTTTTCATAGTAAAAGCATATCATGAACGATCAGAAGACAGTGTACGGCTAGCTGAGGTTTTCACCCCAGACCAATCCAAAATTATGACAAAGCTCACAGAATACATTGGAGGTAAGAACTATACTAAGGGGATGATGAAAGGTGTTGTTAACGGTAGACAATTTTTCATACTCCTAAGTTTAAGTATCCTCAGTGTGATCGGCGTGCTCCCCTATGTGCTGACGATCCAGGCTGATGTGATGCAACAAATCGGTCAACCCGTTGCAATCATTGCTCTCGCCCAAATTGCACAAAGCGTTATCTTTTTTTTAATTGCCATATTCCTTGGACTGTTTTTTACCAAAAAGATTCAATTTGAACTACCCTTGTTAGAGGCTCTACTCGAAAAAGGTGACTTCAATAAGGCGGTAAAAACCATCGTTCCTCCATCGGTACTATTGGGAATTGCAACGGCGTTAGCAATTTTCTTATTGGATCCTCTCTTTACTACTCTTGGAGCAGGGATCAGTACACACCAAAACCTTGCTCCCGCTTGGCAGAAACTACTCGCTTCTTTTTATGGAGGAATCACCGAGGAATTACTGATGCGATTGTTTGTAATGTCATTCCTCATCTGGATCGGAATGAAACTATCTAAACGTACGAAACCTGCAAATTGGGGGATCTGGATAGCAATCATCGTTGCTGCAGTAGTCTTTGGACTGGGTCACTTACCCATTACCGCCTCGGTAACAACGATCACTCCACTGATCATCGTTCGTGCGATCGTACTCAACGGTGTGGGAGGAATTGTGTTCGGATGGCTGTTCTGGAAAAAAGGATTGGAATCAGCGATGATTGCACACTTTACGACGGATGTCTTCCTTCTTACTCTCTTCCCACTGTTCGTTGGATAAGGTCAAAGAAATCGGAGCAAATCAAACAGCGCACCTACCAAGTGTAGACTTGGGTTACTGTTTGAAAATAATGTACTTTAAGCTGAGAATTCAATGATCCACTCAATACCGTATTTATCTCTAAACATACCGGCATAGGAGCCCCATGGACTATCACCTAGAGGTCCTTCTACTTCTCCTCCAGCCGAAAGGCCAGTAAATAACTTGTCCGCCTCTTCTTTGCTGTCGGTCTGTACAAGAATCTTGCTTCTGTTTTCCTGCTCATTGACTCGACCTAACACTTCAGGCACATCATTGGCGATCAGCCGTGTACTGTTACCAATAGGTAACGCAATATAGAGTATTTTATTTTCTTCTTTTTCTGACACGGGAAATTCAGCACTCGCGATATCTTTGAATCGCACTACCTTTGTGAATTCAGCACCGAAAACTGATTGATAAAAGGTAAAGGCTTCTCGTGCATTACCGTTGAAGTTAATCCAGGTATGTAGTGTAGCCATATGTAAGTAAAAGATGATTGTCTAGATGTTTAATATGCTTTTGTCGCACCACTTTCTACTGCTTTTTCTGCATTGTCTTTAGACATCATGGCACAGACAGTTGTTCCGCACTTCTCATGCTTCCCTTTTGCCATGAATCCACCTTTTTGGGTCTGGTGAATCTCTGCACCTGATAGTTCAACGCCTTTTTCTTTACATTTAACGCAATATCCAGTTACCATATTTTTTCCTTTTTAAATATTTACTACCTTCTTCTAGGTGCAATGAATTTCCCCGCGGCAGAGCCAGCGGGGTATCACGAGGGAGGAGTCCAGTC